>CANJVG010000033.1 GCA_947478005.1 Bacteroidota bacterium | reverse complement strand
CTTATCGGTAAATGGAACTGTTTATACCAAGAAGTTTATAGTAACCGAATAAGAAATTTTAAAGTTTAATGAATGGGCCTCTTCAGGAAATGAAGAGGCCTTTTTGTTTATAGAGAGGTTAATCTTCTTTTGAATTCACTGACCACAATACCTGTAGCCACTGCTGCGTTAAGTGATTCCGCTTTGCCAAAAGAAGGGATACCTAATTTTTGATTTACAAATGGAAGTAGTTCATCACTAATTCCGTTGGCTTCGTTGCCTATTAAAATGAAAGCGTTTTCGCCAAGGTTGGATGTAAAAATGCTTTCTCCTTCCATAAAGGTGCCGTAAACTATTATAGATTGGTTCTCATTAAACAGTTTCTTTAAATCTGTGTAAATGCATTTTACACGGAAGAGGGACCCCTTAGCTGCACTTACCGTTTTAGGATTATAAATGTCTACCGAGGTTTCAGAAAAAAAAACATTTTCTATTCCGAACCAATCGGCTATGCGGATGATGCTTCCGGCATTTCCCGGGTCGTTTAGATTATCGCATACAATATTAAGTGAGGTAATGTTTTTAAAAGAGTTGTGGGTGACTGGAATATCTACCACTGCTAATGCCTGATTAGGATTTTCGTGGGTGGAAATTTTCTTTAGCTGTTCTTCTGTGACTATTACCTGATTCGGTTTACTATTGCCAACTGTCATTTGCCAGGTGTTGATAGAATAGATGGTATCAATTGTAAAATTGCTTTTAAGCAATTCGCGAACAGGCTTGTCGCCTTCAACCAAAAATTTGCCATACATTTGGCGAAACTTTTTTTGTTGAAGGGAACGGATGAATTGGATTTGTGACTTAGATAACATAGAAGTATTTAAAAACCCGAAATACGAAATTAGAAGCGAGAAAACACAATAATTGGATGCAGAAGAATCTACGGAGCTTATTTTATTTTCTTTTCCCGCTAGTTTGCGTCTCTTTTGTTTACTCTTCCTGCAATGTTGCAAAGCATCTACCTGCCGATGAAAGTTTGCTGGTCCGCAATAAGTTTATTCTTAAAACAAAAGCTCCGACTACCGAAAAGGAAAAGATGCGCGAGGATTTTGCGAAGATTGTAGCGCAGAAACCAAATCGAAAATTCCTGGGCTTTATGCCTTTTAGAATGTGGTTGTATTATAGCGCCACTCGAGGTAAAAAACTAACAAAATTCAAACAATGGATAATTGATAAAGTTGGAGAAGCTCCGGTCGTGTTTGACTCCACGCAGTTATCGCGAAGCGAAAGGCAAATGGAAACGTACCTCTTCAATTTTGGTTATTTCTATAATGATGTGTCGGATACTTTTTACACTAAGAAAAAGAGAACAACGGTGGTATATATGATTAACACCGATGCTGCCTGGAAAATAGGTGATGTGGAATTGCCCAAGGGACACAACGGCTGTGATTCTATCGTGCGCACGCATTGGGAAAATACCTATTTGCGGAGGGGTAATCGGTTTGATATTACTAATTTGAAAAATGAGCGCGACCGTATTGAATCTGTTTTGCGAAACAGCGGATATTATTTTTTTAATAGAGAGTATATCACCTTTGACCTCGATAGCACCACTAAAAGTCAAACAGTAAATATTAAAATCACGATTAATCCTGTAAATGATTCAACGCAACATGAGCAATACCGAATACGGGATATTTATGTTACTACCGACTATAGCACAGAGCACTTAGGAGATAGTACGAAACGGGACACTATTGTATATGGTGAGTACCATATTATTTTTCATAAGGAGGATTTAAAAAAAGGAGTTTTGCTGGATGCTATTTTTTTTCAAAAAGGTGATTTGTATTCCAAGGAAAAAGAACTTCGAACGCTGAATCGTTTTTCGCTTTTGGGTGTTTTTAAGTTTATCAGCATCGATTATAAAAAGACGGATACTGACAGCAACTACCTCGATTGTTTTATTTTCCTTACACCGGCTAAGAGACAGGAAATAGCGGGTGGAGGTGATGTAAATGTAACGAATGAAGGGTTCTTTGGTTTGTCGGGGTCGCTGTCTTATAAGAATAAAAATCTTTCAAAACATGCCGATCACTTTTTGTTTGACGCCAATAGCGGGGTGCAACTACGGTTTAGCAAAAAGGAGAAAGTTCAGGTAATTACAGCCACAACATCTGCCAATTTCACTTACTACCTGAATCGTTTTTTAGTTCCCTTTAAGGCAAAAGTGTTTACGCGCAATACAAATCCAAAGACCAGGTTAAATGCAAACTATACTTTTGAACATCGCTTTGATTTTGACCCACAGGGAAATGTAACTTTCCTCTACCAACTTCATCACTTTAGTTTTGCCTTTGGGTATGAATGGAATGAAAACCCCATGAAGGTGCATTTGTTTAATCCGATTGCGGTTAGTTTTTATCTGATACCCAAACGGGGCGAGGAGTTTACAAGAAGACTCGGGTTGAACTCTATACTCAAGAGCAGTTTTGAGGAACAGGTTATAATCGGTCCCAATTATACGTTTGCCTATTCCAATCAGCGCACCACGCATGATCCCCGGTACATGACCTTTAAAACGACTATTGAAACTGCGGGAAATATTATTTATGCGGGTTTCAAGTTAACCAATTTAAAGAGCAGTAACGATTCTATTTATCTGATAGCGAAACGTCCCTTCAGCCAGTACTTTCGCATTGATGCCGATTGGAGAAATACGTTCCGAATGACTAACCATAGCTCCTTTGCAGTACGCACCTATGCCGGAATCGGTGTGCCTTATGGAAACTCGAAAGCGTTACCGTTTGTTAAGCAGTTTTTTGTGGGAGGACCCAATAGTTTGCGTGGCTTCTTAATTCGTGAAGTGGGCCCCGGCTCGTATGTCGACCCGGATACAACTTTTTACGACCCGGAGATTGGTAAGAAAAAGAGTATCGGTTTCTTTAATCAAACGGGTGATATAAAACTTGAGTTGAATGCAGAAGTTCGGTTTGATATTTATAAGTGGCTGAAAGCGGCTGTATTTATAGATGCCGGAAATGTTTGGACTATAAGAAAGGATACCAGGGTAAATGGGGAATTTAATGTCAATCGCTTTTGGAATGAATTCGCTGTGGATGCAGGGGCGGGTTTAAGGTTGGACTTCAACTTCTTTGTTATCCGCTTTGATTATGGCTTTCCTTTGCGTGACCCTCGTAAGGTGGAAGGTAAACGTTGGCAGTTTGAAAAAGGCTATGCGTTTAAGAACGGTCAGTTTCAGTTAGCCATCGGCTATCCGTTTTAAATGGAAGAGATGAACGTTGATGAGATGGGTTATGGAGTTTAGTTTCCAGAATAGATTATTCAAAACTTAATTTAAAAATGTGGATTCATTAACGCATGTTGTATTTGGCGCTGCTTTGGGCGAAGTGATTTTAGGAAAGAAAATAGGAAAGAAGGCTATGCTCTTAGGTGCCATTGCCAATACAATTCCCGACCTGGATGTATTCCTTGTTTTGGGTGACCCTATTCGTGAAATTACTCTGCACCGGGGTATTTCCCATTCCTTACTATTTCCATTTTTTATGGCACCTCTGTTGGGTTGGCTGGCAAATCGGTACTTTAAAGATAATGTCAGCTTCAAGGTATGGGCTGCATTTTTCTTTACGCTTATTATTACCCATCCATTGTTGGATTGCTTAACGACTTACGGAACCCAACTGCTGCTCCCTTTCAGCGATTACAGAGTGAATCTCAATAATATTTTCATTATTGATTTTGTATTTACTATTCCAATGATAGTAGCGGTTATTGCCTGTTTGATTCTAAAGACAAATAATCCATTGCGCATTAAATGGAGTAGGGGAGGATTGGCTATCAGCGCTGCTTATGTGTTATTGTCGCTTTGTGGAAAGACTTATGCCTCGCAGGTGTTTGAACAATCGCTGAAAGAAAATGGTATTAGTACCGAGCACCGTATGACCGGGGTTACACCCTTCAATATCCTGTTATGGTATAATGTAGCCGAAGTTGATTCGGGTTATTTTATTGGCGATTACTCGCTGTTGGATGCTGATAAGAACATCCGTTACTCGTTTGTAAAGCGCCATGAAGAGCTGTTGGCGGAGATGAAAGATGAATATGCCATTAACCGCCTGGTGTGGTTCAGCAATCGGTTTTATGCGGTGGAGAAGGTGAAGGAAGAAATCCGATTCTACACGCTCAAATTTGGTACTACAGGTTTTGATTTGACCAAGCCGCTTTCCGAAACGGTGCCTTTCTACTATTCCATTACGAAACAAGCTGACGGCCGTATTACTGTCAAGAATACAAGTGGTTTTGATAAACTACACTTGAAAGATGCACTAACGCGGTTGGGCAGCCGTGTAATGGGTAATAGGGATGCTTTTGTGACAGGCCTGAAAAACTAGAGACCATCAGCCTCTGAAACAAACCAGCCATTACAGCTTTACAAATCGTTTTCTCACACTTTTCTCTACTCGTTTTTCTGTATCAGAGATTGTAATTTTGGCTATGTAAACTCCGTTAGTTACCCCTGTTTTTGGCCAAGATTTCTCCAGATGCTTCAATACCAAGGTCTCTGCTCAGTTAAAGGTTATCCGTATTGATAAAATACCGCGTAAGGGGTTAGAATCAAACAACCTACAAGGCACAAATAAAAAACGCGCTGATACAAGTATCAGCGCGTTTAACATGGTAGCAGGGACTAGCATTATTGTTTAATCACAGTAACTGTATTTTGCTTCTTGGTTCCGTTTAAAATGCTTATATAGAAAGTGCCGGAAGGCAGTGAACTGAAATTCAATTCGGTGCTCTGTGAAACTCCATCGGTAAGATATTTAGCCGGTAAGCACATTTTGCCAGATACATCATACACCTGCAAAGCAAGGCTACCTCCACTCGGATTTGCAATTTTCACATTCAGCACATCGCTGGCCGGGTTTGGGAAAACACTCAATTGTACGTTGCTCTCAATCTCTGCAACACCAGTTGTTGTTGCAGAGATTGGATGAAAACCCTGGGTAATAATGTAAGAAGGAACCGAAGTATTGGCTATAACGCTTTCTCCTATGGTCCAAGTGTAGGTATAAGGTGTAGTAATTGTTTCGCCTCCGTTGCTTGCCAAAACTGTTTTGGAAACAGACTGGGCCATTAAACTACCACCACCAACAGCCAGAAGCAATAAGAGTATTGCTTGTATTTTTTTCATGTGGCTTAGTTTTTATAAGTTACAAAATAGAAATTAGTATCTGTGTTAGTACCCGCAGTATCGTGGGTGTATACCGTCAAACTACCTCCTGCGCTACTAACTGAGAGAATAATTGCTCCACTGCCTACTGCGGTAGCAGAGGTGGTATAATCTGAGTAATAATAATTTTCACCAGCAATGGTTATAGCGTAGCTACCGGTACCAACTTTGGCAACGGTAAAATTACCTGTGCCGCCCAATACCGCACCCGATGGACTAATCGTGCCATAAGCAATAGGTACCAGATTGGCTGCACCGGTACTGGTTCTATTTACCTCATTCACGGTCACATTTCCAAAACTTGCATTGCCCGTACCTAAAGCTATGCTCGCCATGACCGATCCGCTCGCTACAAATTGAACTACATCCATTGTATCGCTATAGCGAATGCCCCAATTAGAATAAGTAGAGCTATGCGCCACAATCATTTTATCCGGGTTCTGTGTTCCTCCTTCAAAAAGAACAACTCCTCCTGCTTGTTTAGCTAAAGGCACCGATACTAATTGAGAAGTGCCAAGGTCGGCAAAAGTAGTTCCTCCGGCAGGGTCGGCCTCTACTTTAATAAAATAAGGACCTACTAACCAGCTAAGGTCTTTCCAAACGCCTGTGGTGGCTGTTCCGGTGCCTATCACCGCGCTCAGCACGCCCTGACCATTGGTAGTGCCTGCTAATGTTTCGCTGTAAACCACGGTACCCGAAGAGGAACCCGATAAAATAGAAAACCGCATGTTTACTACCTGGCTGGCCAGTGCCGCGCCCGAAGCGTTGCGAATGACTGCCTGATAATTGATGCCTTCAGCCTGCTGAGCATAGCTGCTTAAAATACCTGCAAATAGCAGGCAGATGGTAAAACCTGAAATTAAAATCTTTTTCATGTGCTTTTGTTTTGTTAATTAATTAATGGCACAAAAATACGAGTCGCCAAAAGTCTGTAAAGGGAATTGAATTGATAGATATCATTACAAAGAATGAAGTATATCAGAAGTTAAATCGACAGACAACTATCTTAATCATGTTGGAAATTGCAGGTTTATGGAAAAGGAGTAGTAAACCATACAATCAATTTATTGCCATATTGATTTGCTCCAATGCCGGTTTAGTCTTTCGCTTGCCGGGCAACTCCCACTTATCTTTTGCCTTAGCGACTTCTTTGGTTTTCCACTGCATATTGGCGGGGCAATTCCAGCCGCCATTCTTGAACGGCTGAATATGGTCTACCACATAGCCGGGGGCGGCCCTTGGGGTAGCCAGTTTGTTTCATAAACGTTCTTTTGGCTCTTTCGTTTCTTTTTGTTGATCACTTTTTCCTTCGTAAACAAATCTGCCGTTAAATAGTCTTCACCCGCGCATTGTGCAGAGGCGGAGACCTAGGGACGAAAAAATTAATTGTCTTAGGAGAAAACTTGCTAAAAACTTTGCGTTGGAATATTTTGTTTAGTGTTTTGCGAACAAATTATAAACAAGATTGTTGTTCATCCTTTAATAACCATAAAAAAACAAAAACCATGATTCGTTTAACCGGAATTTTTTGTACTGTAGTAATTATTCTCTCTTCCTGCACTAATGCAAATAATTGCGCAGCAGTTACCACCGACCCTGCAGCTAACAAAGCTCAGTTTCTAGGCGATTGGTTTGAAATAGGCAGTATACCGCAGTTTTTTAATATTGGATGCAATTGCACCAAGGCTACTTACACAGATAATGGCTCTAATATACTTGTAAGAAATAGTTGTAGATTAGGTGGGGCAACAATCGGAGTGCCTAACGTTATCAATGGCACGGCCTATGCTCCAAACCCTTCAGATTTCAGTAAATTGAAAGTAAAGTTTCCCACTTCGCCAGTTGATGCAGATTACTGGATAATTTATTTTGACCCTAATGGTCAGAATATGTTGGTTGGCGACCCGAATAAGACAACCTTGTTTGTATTGAGCCGCACGCGCACTATGAGTAATGCTACATACAATTCTTTGTTGTCTAAAGCTGTCCCTTTTTGCTATAACATCAGCAAGGTAAAGAAAACTGACCAAGTATCCTGCATTAATTAAGGTTTGGTTAAAAAATACCAATGGGTTAAAAAGAAGCACTAATGGCACGGGCCATCAGTTCTTTTTTTTGAACGATATTGACAATATAGTTGTTTCCCTTTAGTTTTCGGGGCATGGTTAGAATTCAGTTTTCTGAGCCATGCATAAGCTTTTACCGCCAACAGAAACTTGCTCCTATGCCTGAAAGGTGCGAGGCGAAAACAGGCGTAGCAAAACAAAAATGGCACAACACCTAAAACATTTTTTGGAGGGCGGAATAAAAGAAAGTATCATAGTTTTGGTAGAACTTGGATAGAGAGTCTTCTCTGGTTAGACGGCTCTAATTTTTGCCAACTACCCAACCAATCTGTGCTTGCAGTGGCCGGTTAGTTATTAATCTATCTGCTCCACTTATCCTTGGCCTTGGCGGCCTCTTTGGTTTGCCACTGCTTAATGGCAGTGGTAATTGCATAGCCGATGCGAAACATCTATATGTGCGTGTACCTAATTTTACACCATTTGAATAGCTACAACAAAAAGAAGAAGGAACAAGGTGAAAAGTAGCAGTATCATGTCGTAGTTTTTCATAATTTAAAATTGAAAGGTGATTGCAGTGGATAAATATTTTGCAATAAAACTATGCAAAGTGGAATGAAACAATGACTGGCGCCATATTGGTTAGTGATTCTAATCATATTGACTAGTGAATAACCAAAGTCCCAATACGAAAAATAGCGTGCCAATGGATGCTGTTGGCTATAGGCTTTATACTTGTTTGCTGTATAGGGAAATTATGACAAAGAAATAGAATCAGGATTTTTCAGCTGGTAGACTTCCTGCTGTTGCTTGAATGAAGCTACTACCGCTAGTACTAAAATAAGTATATCGGCCTACAACCTTTTCTCGAAGGCGGAGTAAAAGAATGTATCATAGTTGTGGTAGACTCTGGTAAGAGTCGTCTACGTTAGGGGGCTCTTTTTTTTGCCAACTACCCAACCAATAGGTGGCTGCTGTGGCCGGTTGTTCATCTATCTACTCCCACTTATCTTTTGCCTTAGCGGCTTCTTTGCTTTGCCACTGCATATTGGCGGGGCAATCGCACCCACCTTTTTTGAGCGGATTAATGTGGTCAACCACATAGCCGGGGCGGCCCTTCGGGTAGCCTGATTGTTTCATAAACGCTCTTTTGGCTCCTTCGCTTCTTTTTATGCGGCCGTGGGCATCGCGCTTTACCCCTACTACAAAGTTGGCATTGTGGTGATGGCTGCTGATACTGCTGCTGCTATGGTGCGAGGGAGTATAGGATGAGCTGCGGTTTTCTTTATAGCGTCTGTCGGGGGTGCCGTCTTTTTTAAGGTGCTGCGCCAGCAGCACTTGCAGGCTGCATAGCAGCAGTATAATCAGCAGGCTTAGTTTTTGTTTCATTCTTCGTTGGCTTTCTTTTTCTTCTTCACCATTGTTTGGTAAATAAACACAATGACTTCGAATACCCAAAACAGAAAAACATTGTAATATTGTTTTGGTCCAATAGGGCTCCACCTCGGCTCCCCGTGTTAGGCTTTCTCGCTGAGCCGGGTACCCTGTGGGGGAGAAGATCTATCTATAGTATTTATTTAATGATTAAACTCATCGGTTGTAGTGAGGTGAATCATTTCGGCATCTACAATGTTGCTATAAGTTTGCGTTTCGGAATATTTGTAAGCAATATAAATCATTATGATGTTTGAAGCAATAAGCTCTATGTTAAGCGGATATGGGAAGTTTAACACAGAAACGGGTACAATTGCTTTTCCGAAGATGGTATTAGAACGGAGCAACTCTATTGGCACTAATCTAAGAGGTTCTGCATATAATGAAAAAGAAAGTACTGTTGATGTATGTCAAAAAGATTCACGCAATATCTATAAGCAACATTCGGGCAAGATGCTACAAAAGGTAGCAGACGTAGAATCTACAGCGCCAGCTAATAGAGATAAGAACAAGATTTGGTATGTGCCAGAAGTCCACGAAGAACTTGCTACGCGAGTAGATGAGCGACTGATAATTATTTAGAAACCTTTTTGCATGCAACGAGGGTTGTAATTTTAATTGAGGGAAGTTAATTTTATAGTTTCTAGTTGATTCTCTTCGTCTTCATTTATTTTGCCAACGGTTTTCGCTTTTCATAAGCCAGCTCATTTAACTTAATAAAGAAAAGTTTGAAACCATTAAACCAGCAGCATTATGATGTTTTCAAAAAGTTGTGAGTATGCCATTAAAGCAGCTATTTATATTTTTATGGTAACCAAAGATGGTTCTAGAATTGGCCTAAAGAAAATTGCAGCAGAAATTGATTCTCCAGAGTCATTTATCGCCAAAATTCTTCAAACTTTAGTTCGTCAGGGCATTATCCTTTCTATGAAAGGGCCGGGGGGTGGTTTCTATATTGACCCTGGTGCAAAATCTATTCCTGTTATTAAAATTATTGAAGCTATGGATGGCAAGCATGCCTTTGACCGATGCGGCCTTGGATTAAAAGTATGTTCGGATAGCCGCCCCTGCCCTATCCATAATGAGTTTAAAGGCTACTCCCAACGTTTGAAGAACTTATTGATGACCAAGTCTGTTCAGGAGTTAGCCGAAAGTATAACCAGTGGCAGAGCTTACCTGAGCGACTAATTTATTCAGGCAATAAAAGATATGCGGTTTTTTATTGGCTCTAATCATATCTTGCTTCTGGTTGTCTTCAAAATATTCTCTGATTGACTTGTGGTGTTTTTAGCCATTTACTCATGCAGGGTGCCGAGGCGGAGACCTTGCGGGGGCTAAGACTTTGCCACACATTGCAGCAATGCCATGTTAGCGGATGTGCGGTTGGTTACTTGTTGCTTAACTCTTTATAAAATTTGGCTTATAATTCTTTTGCCGATTGCTGATATTACCCGGTTTGATAATAAAGTAGGTTCTATTTCGTGAAGGACATCGGTATTACAGTTAATTGCTGAAGTATACAGCATAGTGTTTTATTCTTTTAAAATGATCTTCCACATGGCGGACTTAAGTTGTGCCGCTAGCTCTTTGAATTCATCTGGTTTATAGTACAGCAAATTATCCATCTCATAAGGGTCTGTAGTTAAATCATAGAGTTCAGTTTCTACTTCTTCCGCCTTTAATTTTAATTCGACTGTTTTTTTATTGCCTGAGGAGATCCGGCTCATAAGGCCGGGATTTTTCATCCTGTATTTATTGCTGAAATCCAAGACTTTTTTGCTTGTGTTTTTTTGCCATTCGATGTATTTATAGATGGTTTCTTTTTGAGCACCATTTTCTACAGCTGTCACTTTCATTCTTATTGCATTATAAGACGGATGATCTATTATATATAACGGCAAAAGTTTCATACTCAGTGTGGGCTTGTCGTATAACCTGAATTTAGACAAACTTGGCCCGATAAATTCCATTACAAATCGGTCTCTGAAATACGTAGTGGTATCATTGTATAATAAAGGAACCAAAGAAAGTCCTTCAACCCTTTTTGGAGTTTTTACACCGGCAATATCTAAAATGGTAGGCATCAGATCTAGGTTGGTTACCCATTCTTCCGTTTTTCCGGGTGTGGTTAGGTGTAAAGAATCACCACCGGTAATTATCAGCGGAACCCGAATCGCTTCTTCATAAGGCGTGGCTTTATTCATCATAGCGTGGGCCCCTAACATATATCCATTATCAGAAGTAAAAATCAACAAGGTATTGTCCCATTCTCCATTATCTTTTAATGTTTTAATCAAGTTGCTGACCATATCATTTAAAGCATATAAAGAACCCAGCCGCTCATACCAATCTGCCTGCAAAAAACTTTTAATGGATTTAGGTAATTTGGCTTTGAAAATCAAGTTGTAAAAAGAACTTCCATTCTTCATTTGTCTCACTCTTTTTTTCCAGGTATCTCGCAGGAAAGATGATTTATCTAAGGGTATATTTTTTTCAGCGGCAGTTGCTAATTTGCCGTAGTCATTATTGTAATTTGGTTTAACAGGAACTGGCACCTTTGCCCAACGCTCTTCCGCCATCTTTTTATACCTTGGGGCTGCCTGTAATGGATTATGTGGCGCTGTTGGCGTTAAATACAGAAAGAACGGTTGCTTATCATCTTTCTCGGTATTTTGAATAAATGAAATGGCTTCGTTAGCTAAGACATCAGTTGAATAATCTTCGGGCTTTGAACCATATTGTTTTGTTTGCTGATGGGCAACATTCCATACCGTATCGTTTTGGGGACTTCCTCCTTGCCAATTAAAAACACGATAGTCATACCCCTTGTAATAAGAGGAATGGGTAAATACAAAACCATCTGTCCATCCATAAACCGGTTTTGCATTTTCGTCAATTCCATAACCATTTAAATACTTTCCAATGATTGCAGTTCGGTAACCGGATTTGTTTAAATAAGAAGGTAAGGTATATGGTTCATTATGTTTAAACGCACTCCATCCACCGCTTATTGATGCATTTCTATAAACTCCGTTAGTATGCGCATAACTGCCCGTTAAAGTGGCAGAACGACTTGGGCAGCAAGTAGCCATTGGCGTGAATGAATTAGTGAAATCTATTCCCATTGATTTTAAGGAGTCTATGATTGGTAAAACTTCCGGGAAAAATGGAGGAGTATACATGGCATCTAAATCGTCAGCCAAAATAATTATCACATTAGGTTTTTGTTGGGCAAATGTTGTGATGCTTACAAGGTAGAGGCAAAGAATTATGAAAGGTATTCGCATGGGTATGATTGTAAGGGCAAACAAAGTAATAATCATTTAGCAAATGAGTTTACCCAGGGGCAAGCATTACCGCCAACGTTTGACGGCCAAATGAAGTGGTGCTGGACGGGATTCAGCTCTTCACCCGCGCATTGTGCAGAGGCGGAGACCCTGCCAGGGATGAAGCTTGCAAATGCTTTTATCAATGCGATTTCTGTATTTATTCTATAGAGAATGTGGAAAATTAATGACTATGCAATGTCCTGTAACAAGAACCAAAAACAAAAGACAGACATCGCTTGTTTTATCTCCAAAATAAAGGTAATTTTGAAAACCATGTCCCGACCTCACCTTCTCCTAAATTTATCGTTATGAAAAATCTTGTGATCGCAGCTATAGCTGCTTTCTCCGTTTTATCTACACAGGCGCAAAGACAAAATGCCTGTGCTGAAACCAAAATTAAGCAAAATCAACAGCATATTAAAAGGGCAGTGACTAATGCGCAGGTACTACTTATGCAGCAGTATGATGTGCACTTTTACAAGCTGGATATAGCACTGGAGCGAACTTCTACTTACATTTCGGGCAATGTGCTAATAGAAGCCACAGTAGTGGCGGCATCTATGGACTCGTTTAGTTTTGAATTACATCCTGCACTTAGTATCGACTCGGTATTGGTGAACGGCAACAAGATTACCCCCTTGCGCAGCGGCAATACAGTCATCATGCCGCTGGCGGTTAGTTTAGTTCAAGGCACGGCTGTGCAGGCACAGGTGTTTTACAAGGGGACTCCACCCACAGGCGGAGGATTCAGCAATGGCATCTCTAATGGCTATTCCCCCAGCTGGGGGAATCAGGTTACCTGGACACTCAGTCAGCCTTTTGCAGCTTATGAGTGGTGGCCCTGCAAGCAGGAACTCACCGATAAGGCCGATTCATCGGAAGTTTGGATTACGACCAGCAGAAGCAACAAGGCAGGCTCAAACGGACTACTGCAACAGGTGGTAAGCCTGCCGGGCAACAAGGCGCGATATGAGTGGAAATCGCGTTATCCTATCTGCTATTATTTGGTGTCGGTGGCAGTGGCACAGTATGTGGAATATACAATCACAGCTAACCCTGTTGGCGCGCCACAGCCTATCGTGATTCAGAACTTTATCTACAACAATCCGCAAACACTTATCAATTTCCAAAACGATATTGACGAAACAGCAGGTATGATAGAAGCGTTTTCGGGAAAATTTGGTCTTTATCCTTTTCATGAAGAAAAATATGGCCACTGTATGGCTCCAATTAGCGGTGGCATGGAACATCAAACTATGACTACTCAGGGTTTCTTTGAGTTTACCCTTACCGCACACGAGTTGATGCATCAGTGGTTTGGTGACTATGTTACCTGTGCCAGTTGGCAGGATATATGGCTCAATGAAGGGTTTGCCTCCTATGGCGAGTTTCTGGCTTATGAATTGCTGAAAAGCTCCTCTCAGGCTGCTGCCTACATGAATGATGTGCATGCTGATGTTAAGTCGCAGCCGGGCGGCAGTGTGCATGTGGCCGACACTACAAATGACTCGAGGATATTTGATTCGCGGCTAAGTTACAGTAAGGGCAGCTCATTAGTACACACGCTGCGCTACCTGGTCAATAATGATTCGCTGTTTTATAGTGCTCTTAGGGTTTATCTCCATCAGTATTCTTTTGGCAATGCACGCACAGGTAACCTGCAACAGGTAATAGAGCAAAATACCGGCATTGACCTAACCGACTTTGTGGAGCAACTGTTTTACGGGGAGGGCTATCCTACGTATAATGTCAACTATAATTATGTCCTAGGCAATCTGCATCTCGAGGTGCTGCAAACCACTTCGAGCGCTGTCACTCCTTTTTTCTCCATGCCGATATCTTACAGTCTGGGCAGGTTAAACGGCCCCGACACCATTGTACGTCTGGTGCCTGATGCCTCCGTAAGCAGATATATCATTCCGCTGCCCGATTCTGTGATTTCTATTACTGTTGACCCTACGAACGGACTGGTAAATGAAGACAATGTAACTTACAATCCTGCACTTTCGTTTGCTGTCACAGGTATAAAAGAGCTCGCACAGCCAATGCTGAAAGTATATCCCAATCCATCTGCCGATGTGTTTACTATCTGGCTGTCGGGTGTGCAGCAACCGGCTCTTGTACACATTATCGATATGCAGGGGAGAAACGTAGCCACTATCGAAGCCGGCTATTTTCCTTTTCAGGTAGATGCATCTGGTTTTGCTTCGGGGGTTTATTCTGTACATGTGCAGCAGGCATCGGGCACTCAGCAAGTCAGGTGGATTAAGCCTTGATTTTTTTGCTAACCTCGAAAGATTCCCCGTAAAACGTGTCCGGTTAGCCAGCTTAACACCTGGGCAAACTACCCTTCCCTCACGCAAGGTCCCGATGCGAAGACCCTGCGGGGCGAAATCATGTCAATGGGTGTACATTATAGTTTTTGCCAAAAAACAATTTTGTCCTCTCCTTCTTTCCAAAAGTCTCTGATTACAGCTTCCTGGGTGTACCCAATTTTTTTATAGAAGTTTCTGGCTGCAAGTTGAGCATTGTCACTGGATGTTTCAACTATTAAAACTCTGCCTCCTTTTTCTTTGAGTAGTTGCTCAATATGTTTCATCATTTCACCGGCAATTCCTTTTCCCTGCGATTCTTTTAATACACCTATGGCTAACAGATTATAAGTCCCTTCGGTTAATTTTTCCGGGACACAATATCCGATGGCTGTTGGTATCTGGTGGTCGATGTAGGTAAACCAAATATCTTCTGTGCCGGGGTTGTGGAAGTAATCAGCAATCATTTCATCTAAATATTCAGATGGAAACAATTCACTGGAATTAACTACCTCTTTTAATTTGTCGATGTCTGCTTGTATGACTGCCCGTATTTTCCCGTTCATTTTTCTGTTTATGAATCAAAGTTGCAAAATCTTTTCTATCTTGTTGGTGACACAATCGCTCCTGCTGAGGAGGCGGGATGAAACAAGAGCCGATGCAAAACACCAACAAGGGCAAAATTGAGCACATCTACCTATAACCTTCTTTCGAGTGCGGAGTAAAAGAAAGTATCACAGTATTGGTTAAATTTGGTTAGAGAGTCGTCCTGGTTAGACGACTCTTTTTTTTTGCCGCCATACCATCTGCCTGGTGATAACAGGTAAAATACCATCAAGCACAACGGAGCATTTTTAGAAAATGAGTAGATGTGCTCATACCTATATAGATTAAGGTCTTTATCATTGCATAGGTTTATTTTATGTTTATGAATAATGATTAGAGAGTCGTCCTGGTTAGACGGCTCTTTTTTTTTGCCGCAATACCATCTGCCTGGTGATAACAGGTAAAATACCATTAAGCGCAACGGAGTACCTTAAAAATGAGTAGGTGTGCCCATTTATATTGGGCGTAAGGTGTTTATAATTGCATCGTTTTTTTATTGTGTAACCATAATGGTTAGAGAGTCGTCCTGGTAAGACGACTCTTTTTTTGCCGGATTACGACCCAAAAAGTCAAAGGCTATTTGAGTAATTGCGGTCTATCTTTTTCTTGTTGTTGACACTTCGCTGAGCTGATGTTAAATACCAATAAAGGCTGAAAAAGCTACCCTGCTAACTAATCCTTTACACAGCGAATGGAATAACCGCCAGGCTTGTAAAACCATTCAGGTGTATAAATATTAACAGAGAAATAGTGGGCCCAGCAACTATCACCACTGAAACACATATATTTAGGTCTGGCATTGTCACTATTGATTTCTGTAGATGTCCACCATACAGCCCCAAGATTTTTATCAAAGTAACCTGACGAATATGCGCGAAAACCTGCAGGCAAGGCAGTAAATCCGGTAATGTTATTGTTCGTATTTGGCTCACGCCATAATGTGGTAGCTTTAAGTTGGTCGGAGGAATATGTACCCAATAATGTATTCCATTCATCTTCGGTAGGTACATGCCATCCTGCGGGAGTAAGACCACGATTATCAGCTACCGCATACCAGTTATATAATTTCCCATAAATAATATCATTCTGGATGTCATTATCTAAAATGGCATAAGCTCCTTCTCTGGCATTTGACCAGAAAGTATCAACCAAACCAGTGGTAATAGGAGAGCCATCTCTATAACGAGAGGTTCTTAAATTTTCAGCCAACCAAATCTGGTTTCCAACTTGAACGGTATGGTAAACATTGCCATCAATATCGGTAACTGTATCTGAGACAGCAGACACGCTTGCATCAATAACTCTACTGAAAGAGCCAAAGCTGGAGTTGCTGTAGTTTAACTTAAAGCTAAAACTTTGATTGGTGGCAGAGCTATTCTTAAACCTGAGGGCCAAGCTACCATCGGTTTTGTCGGTGCTTACCAAATTTACATTGTTGTTGCTTATGTCGCTAACCGAAAGATGCTGGCTGTTAACCGCCAGTGGCAGGGTTTTATAGTTGGTAACACTTTGTATAACTTTTGACTGCCGCAGCGAGGCAGGTAGATATTGTGAAATGGTATTCAGGCCGCTTCTGAAATCGGCCATGCCCTTAATAAATTTTTGTGCTATGGGTATAGTTGTGTTAGCATCTTCATTATATACCGTGCGGTAGGTCATATTTACATTTACAGTTTTTGCAATCATACTTGTAAAACCTACAAAGTCGTTCGTTTTGTTGCAAAACCAGCTATCGGTGGGTAGCATGGCGGTGTTAACCATACGGTCTATGCTTGCCATTAAAAGCTGAACATCGCTTAGCATAAAACCTATGCCTACACCGGCACCCAGAGCCGCGCCTAAACCGGTACCTAAGCCGGGAACAATAGAGCCAAGCAAGGCTCCACCTCCTACCAACAAAGCTACTTTAGGTATATGCAGCAGTACCACTGTAAGGGCGGTTTCAAAGCGGAATATGGTAAGTGTAACGCGGTCCTCGTAATTTAATACTACCGCCTGGTTTTTATAGGTTCGCACATCATGTAAAAGGTCAAAAGTAGCGCTTGTTACTTCGTCCAGCCACCACTGGTTGGCTGCCAGCATGCGCGCAAACTCCTGTTTTTCAGCCGGGTTTAGCGAGTTATATCGGGCGTAAATGTTATTTATAATACCGGTAACAGTTTGCAGGTCGTTCAGCACGGCTGTTTTGTCGCTGCCTTGCAGCGAGTCGGCAAGGCGTGTGATGGCGGCAAAGGCAGAATCTATTACGGGCATGGAAGCTTGTAACAAAGCATCAGGATCAGGCACCGTTGTCAAAGCGGCAACTTTTAGCGGAAGTTTGTACTCTACATTGAGTATCAAAAATTTCACTTCGTAGTTGCCTGCCGGCAAATCGGGAACAAAAAATACAAGCTGCCCGGCAAAATTTCTTAATTGAATAAGTTGGCCGTTAATTGTTCCACTATATAGTGTATCGGTAAGGTTAATGTTTTCGCTTTTTATCTGAGCCACTTCAAGCGGATAATACTGTAAGTGCTCTAATTCAAATTTGGCAGCCGAGGAGGCGTCTTCATTTTTTTTGCAACCGGCAAAAAAGAACATAGTAGCCATAGCTGCTAGAATTAACAGAAAGGTTGTTTTTTTCATGCACTTAAATTTTTACAAAAAAATATTTTTTACCGCTTAGGTCAAATAGGCAGGTGTACTCATTTTTTAAAGTACAAAGAGTATTCACGCTAAAACTGCGAAGGGGCACTGTAAGCCCGAGCGGCTAAAAAATTACATTATGGTGTAAGTCCGGAGTGCATTAACCGAGGTTTTAAAGCCACCCTTTTGTCTTCTCAGGGCCCCCGCCTCGGCTCCCTGTGGTAGGCTTTCTCGCTGAGCCGAGTACCCTGTGGCCGGTTGTTTATCTATCTACTCCCATTTATCTTTGGCTTGGGCGGCTTCTTTGGTTTGCCAAGGCCTACTGGTAGCTGTTATAGCCTAGCAAATCTCAACTGCAACATCAGCTATCGCTTTTATTTATACATCTCGAGAGCGATAACCATAAGAAGAAGAATTAAGCCAAAGAGGATTAGAATCAGGTCTATTTTTTTCATACTTTAAACATTTTATACAAAACAGCCTATAGACTGTTTTGTTCAAACTTATCGTGCGTGGTGGCAAGGCTATTTGGGCGATTTGGAGCCTATGCGATTAATCGTGTGCAAAACTATAAAAAATTTAAAAAATAAAAATGAGCACACCTACCTATAACCATTTTTCGAAGGCGTAGTAAAAGAATGTATCATAGTATTGGTTAAACTTGGTTAGAGAGTCGTCCTGGTTAGACGACTCTTTTTTTGTCATCACAAGGTACCGAGGCGGAGACCCTGTGGCGATAAAAATAAAAGTTTGAAACCTTTAAATCAGCAGCATTATGATGTTTTCAAAAAGTTGTGAGTATGCCATTAAAGCAGCTATTTATATTTTTATGGTAACCAAAGATGGTTCTAGAATTGGCCTAAAGCAAATTGCAGTAGAAATCGATTCTCCAGAGTCATTTATCGCCAAAATTCTTCAAACTTTAGTTCGTCAGGGCATTATTCTTTCAATGAAAGGGCCGGGGGGTGGTTTCTATATTGACCCTGGTGCAAAATCTATTCCTGTTATTAAAATTATTGAAGCTATGGATGGCAAGCATGCCTTTGACCGATGCGGCCTTGGATTAAAAGTATGTTCGGATAGCCGACCCTGCCCTATCCATAATGAGTTTAAAGGCTACTCCCAACGGTTGAAGATGTTATTGATGACCAAGTCTGTTCAGGAGTTAGCCGAAAGTATAGCCAGCGGCCAAGCCTTCCTGAGCAACTAAGATGCTCAGACAATAAACGATAGAGGGGTTTTTATTGGCTCTAATCATATCTTGCTTCTGGTCGTCTTCAAAATATTCTTTGATTGACTTGTGGTATTTTTATTCCCTCACTCGCGCAGGGTGCCGAGGCGCCCGCCTGAATGACGCCCGTCCGACCCGGTCATCCGGGCGGAAAGTGGGGCAGGGAGACTCCCGCTAAGCACACCGGGATGAAACACGCTGCGGGGACTAAAATGCAACACACCCCGACAAAATTCCCGGAGCGGAATTTTGCCACCCCTCTCAAGAGGGGAAAATACCATCTACACCTTCAAAAACCCCAACGCATAAACCATCGGCTGCAATTTCTCGGTGAGGGCTTCAATCAATCCAATCAAACAGATATTCATTCTTGAACTCTATTTTACATTCAGTAAGCAATTCTATGTATTCTTCTTTGAAAGTCTTCTTGCGGTGATGTTCTTTTTGATTCATTACATACGCACTGACAGTATCTAATTGGGAGTGGTTATAAGAGAATGCACCGAAACCTTCCTGCCAACTAAATTTGAATTTTGACAGGTTATTGTCCTTGATAAAATCGTTGCTTGATTTTTTTATTTCTCTTACTAAGTCTGATAAACAACAGGTTGGTTTCATGCCAATGAAAAGGTGAAGGTGGTCAGGCATGCCGTTAATGGCCAGCATTTTTTGTTGTTTGTTTTGAACAATGCCGGTGATATATTTATACAGGTGCTCTTCCCATGAACGGTGTATTAATGCATCTCTGCCTTTTACAGCAAATACAACCTGAATGTAAATTTGGGTGTAGGTATCAGCCATGTTGTGTTAGTTTTGGTTGAACCCGGAGGGTTCAAATGTTTATAGCAAATGTATAATTTCGTTATCGGTTTTTCGAACCCGGAGGGTTCGCATGTTTATAGCAAGGTGGAAATGGCGCGGGAGAAGTTCGACCCCCTGCCCGACTTTCCGCCCGGATGACCGGGTCGGACGGGCGTCATTCAGGCGGGCGGCCGGTGTCGTATGTGGCCGTCTGGTGTTTACGTGCTATAAACATGTGATGCCGCTGGCATCAATACATTGTCGTTTCGTTTGTTGTTGCTATAAACATTTGACCCTTCCAGGGTCGAATTCAACCGAATCCAGCGGATTCGCATGTTTATAGAAAGGTGGTCGATAGGGGGGAAAGGTGCGACCCCAGCCGGGGTCGTATGTTTGTCTTTAATTCTTGTTGCTATAAACATCAGACCCTTCCAGGGTCGAATACATCTACACTTTCAAAAACCCCAACTCATAAACCATCGGCTGCAACTTCTCGGTCAGCGCATCATACGCAGCTTTGAACGCAACAAAACTAACAGGCGCAAAATCGCCACTTTTGTTTCTTGCTTCTAATGCTTTGCGCACTAGACACCAACCAAGGAGACATTTACTCAATAGTTTGGTCGTGTTGCCGATAGAAAAATTTACGGGTTGGGATTCGTTCAAATGGCTTTAATGCAAACTCGGTCAAAAATACTTCTAATGCAACCTTTTGCAAAGGGGCAATAAACATCCGTTCTGGTTTATCGGGTGTGCCGCCTACGCCAATAACAACAAACACTTTTATTTTTGTAGCTTTCTCGTAGGCCAGGTAGTTTTTAATTTGATAGGCATGTGCCCATTCTATAACTCCTTTATCAAACCTTTTACGCCATTTACACTCTAAGGCAAAACTAAAAGTTTCCTGGTCGCCTCTAAATTCAAACTGCATGTCGGGGTTTTGGTTGGAGGCGGGATACATGCCTGTAGAAGAAATTTTATCGCTACGCCATTCTTTCATTTTATACCGACCCGATACTGTATCAAATAGCGCTGCTACGTAATGCTCAAACGCATCCCCTTTTTCTTTATTAACCGCTAGTAGGTTCGATGTTTGATATGCTTTAGCCCTATGTTTTATTGGTTGCGTTTGGCTTACAACCGGCACCGGTTTTTTCTTGTTTAGTAGAAGGTAAAAACCACCGGCCATAATTATGGCGCCTAAAACAATAAGAGCAATTTCCATTTTAAATTTTTGCATTTTTTCTTCTATACACCTTAAAAAACTATGTCAGCGTAGGGATGCTATTTGCCACTGTAGGTGTTTACACCAACAAATAAAAGAACTAACAATCGGGGTTATCTACTTTGCTGAAATCCATGTCCATATCCTCATCGCTTAAATGTGCTATTCCTGTTATTTTATAACGTTCCATTTGGGCGTTATGCTCAGCAACTTCATCTGCGCTTAACTTTTGGGGCTTGTTCACTTTTTTCTTCTTCCCCTTCTCCTACGTAAACAAATCAGCCTATAAATAGCCTTCACCCGCGCATGGTCCTCGAGGCGGAGACACTGCCGGTACTAATCTAACTTCTCCCAAAAACTGTAAGTGCATTTTACTCTGCCTCGTTACCTGCTCCTGCCTCAGCAGAGGGTTCCTCGCTTGAATTATTATTTGCTTTTTCGCTCTTCGCCTTTTCTTTCTTCTTAGCGGCTTTAGCTATTTTCTTTTTTGCATCAATCGCATCGTCACCATCCAGTAGCTCTCTTTTAAGAACTTCCGAAACCAAGACGTCTTTAATTTCATCTGCGGTTACCTTTATATCAGGAAATATACCTTTCAATTCCTTACGTATGGCATTCAATACAGCCTCTTCACATAAAAGGTTGCCAAGCATAAAACGGTTAGTTGCTTGCTTCTGCGTGTAAAAATCTTCGAGTGATGATTTCAATATCGCTTCTTTGGAAAGAATAGAAAACAGTTCAATGTCTTCCGTGCCCTTTGTTCTTAGGGAGAGAAAATCAACGTTGCACACAAGGATATTCTGGATAGGCTTTGAAAACACAACCTTATATATTCTCCATGAAACAGCATTTGTCAAAACCACCCACTCAATTCCTTGATTGGCGGCATAATCTACTGCTTGTTTAACATGCGCTTCCTTCAATTCAATACCTACAGCTTTGGCTTCTATCAGAAGAATAAGTTTCCCTTCAATTTTAATAGCTAAATCACAATAAGTACCTCTGATTGACAATTCGGTAGTTACTTCTGTATATTTGTCGAAGCCAAGAACCTCTGAAAGAATACCAGTTAGTAGGACAACGGTATCGGACTCATTTACATCCCTAATTCTTGCAGATTCTACAATTGGTTGAAATCTCTTTAAGCCTTCTCTAACTCTATCTAATACTTTGGTATTTACGGTTGCCATATTTTTCGTTTATATTATGTTACAATACTACGATTTATTTTTTGTAGGTAATATACATTTGGATAGCTGAACCGATATAAATAATTGAACAGGTAGCGTGGGGGAGGGGCATCAAAACATTTATTTGCCCAAAATCTTTGTAATATGAGAAGAATGTATATCCTTTGTAACTCCCCAAGGGGGCACACACTAAATAACTGCAACAGATTTCCGGTATAGAACACCGGCCGCAGCGCCCGCAAAAACAAACTGATAAGGGCCGTTTGGTATAGCCTGCAATGGGTACAGGAACCTATAATTTAGTTAACGGTAAATCAAACTCCTATGGAACAGCATCCACTTATGCTGCCTTTGGGCAACGGCCAGCTATCTATTCCCTATGTAATTAAGATATGCAATAAGCGAAGGACCGACTATGTGGTGGTTCGCGATATTGTGTATATGGTGGGCAGGGAAAAAACCACCACCTTTCATGTGTGCAAACAAGGGCAGGGCCCTGCGCTGAAGCCCTATGTGGGGGGTAATAATTTAGGCTACTATGACGAGAAGTATAAGTCTATCTTTATTCGGGCCAACCAGAGCATCGTTTTTAATCCGCTATATCTGGCGGGGGTTACCAATGAGCGATATCTGCTGCTTACCTGCGAGCATCCCCCTATCTACATTACCGATACTTACTGGCCGGTTGTAATGAAATTTCTGGACAGCATTTTGCTGCCCGAGTGTGTGGCCGAAATTGGGCAGGCATAGGCCGCTGAGGCGCAGCTACTGTTGCCGTTTTTTCTCCCGCTGGTCAAATTTTCCAATTCAGGGCATAGATTTTCCCGCCCGGGGGGCAGATATTGCTTTTGCCTTTCATCAGCAGCTCCCATGCAGTAGCCTTGTGACCTCAAAACGAAGCGATGAAGGCAAGAAACACAGTAAGAATACCAAAGGCAGATGACGAGCGGCTGCTTAGTCTTTGCAAGCTGGCGATAGAGAAGATAATGCCGGGCAATGCCTTTGTGGCAGTTTTACCAAGCCTTTTTATCCTATCAACTAATAATTTCGAGTGCCGCCATCCTAATTTAGAGCATCGAAATTTAAATGGGGAGTCACCAAATTTAAATGGGGAGTCACCAAATTTAAATGGCGAGCCACGAAATTTAAATGGGGAGTCACCAAATTTAAATGGGGAACCACGAAATTTAAATGGGGAGTCACCAAATTTAAATGGGGAACCACGAAATTTAAATGGGGAGTCACCAAATTTAAATGGAGAGTCACGAAATTTAAATGGAGAGTCACGAAATTTAAATGGGGAGCCGCTAAATTTAAATGGGGAGTCACGAAATCATGATTCAATAGGAGAGAGGCAAACTGAATTATGGCTATTTAGATTTTGTTTTATTGTCTATTTAGGTTTGAAAATCAGTGATTTACATGTAGAAAGCCGACATCCACCTTAAGGCTCAGGTGGTTTAGACAAAGGAGTTGAAATGTAAAATGAAGTAATTCTTTAGTAAAAATTAAAATCAATAACAATGGCAAATAATAACGATAATTTATCGGGAGCGGACAATACGTTCGACAATTTTCAAGATGGTTTTATAAACGCTGTAACGGCTAATGCGGTGGCATGGGGTATTGCCCCCGCTGAAATAACTACCCTGACGAATGCTCAGACACCGTGGGTAGCAGCATGGGCTATAGCTAAAAACAAGGACAACCGCACAAGGGCGCAGATTACGGCCAAAATAGAGGCCCGTAAAGATTATGTGGCGGTGCTTCGTCCGTTTATAAAATCGCGCATTCAGGTAAATGTTTTAATGACTGATGCCAATCGGTTGGAATGTGGTGTTCAGCCGCAGGATAAAACGCGCACTCCGGTGCCTGTGCCTAATTCGGTGCCGGTGGTGAGCATGGTTAAAACAGGAACCAACGAAATGGCTTTGTACTTTAACCAGCCGAAGGGCGAAGACGGCAGCAGCAGACGCGGCAAACCGAAAGGCGCTACAGGCTGTCTGATAGCGGTGCTGAGAGGAGGCATTCCGGGGCCTATGCCACCTCCTAACAACCCTGACAGTTTTACGGAGCGACATACACTTACGCGCAGCCCAAAATGGTTTATCCTCGACCCGGGCAGTGCCGGGCAAACGATGTATATTTTTGCCTGCTGGATAAACGGCAAAGGCGAACAGGGGCCATGGGGCAATTTGAATACGTTTGTACTGTAAGCACTCCTAAATCCCCTAAAGGGGACTTAAACAGCCTATCCTACTGTTTCTATTTTCAGTCCCCCGATTTTTCGGGGGACTTTTTAATTGGTGGCTAAGCGCTGTGGCGGAGGAAGCAAATAGCCGATGGGCCGCTTAGCCATTGCCTGCCAGGTGTGCCAAATAGGAGAGAAGCCAGGCAAGCCAAAAGGAGCGATTTAAGGCATAGGCACATCAGCTCATTTTTGCGCGTTCAATTGCATGTGAAATGTAACTCGCTTTATTTGCTGAATGGTTTATGGCAGTAGCCAAGCGGTCAACTGTTTTTTTTTAACTCAATAGTCAATTTAGTGCTGCCCTCTCTTTTTTTATGAGCCGCCAAAAATGCATTGGAAGTGTGACGTAGAAATTCGACATGGTTAAAAAATATTTTCTCTTGCTGTTGGTTGCTATGTCCTTGCAGGCTCAATCTTTGGATAGGGCCACAGCCGATTCGCTTTATCATCAACTGGCAGCCGCCAATCCGCAGGCCGCAGGCGTAGATATGGGGAGTTTAGCCCGCTATGCCCGAGGGCTTGATTCGGATTATCAGCATAAGATTTTGCAGCTGTATCTGGCCAAAGCAGCCGATAGCCGGAATAATAAAAACGGGGCGATGTGGGCCAATAGCAACCTGGCAGCAGCCAGCCTGTATGTAGTGTTGGGCAAAAGAGATTCAGCGCTGCAGCTTTGTTTAAACTGTGCCGAAAAACTCCAACAGTCGGGCGAAACCGCCTTAGAGGCCGGTTGCTATAGCTTTATTATAAAAAACTCGCTGGGCAGCGAAAGAGAAACGCTGAAATATATATACGATGCTTTGTACCTCTATGAACAATTGCACGATACTGCGCAAATGGTTCCCTTATATGCCGAACTGGCCCGGGCTTGCAGAAGGAGTGGTAATCTTAAGCGGGCCGTTTACTATTCGCTGAAAACGGTAGGCCCGGCCTGTGACGATTCCTTGTACTCCCTGTCGCTGGCCGCCTATTATTATTTGCATTTGGGCGATACCACCGATGGCCAAAGGCTGATAACGATAGCCCGGAGGAAGCATAGCTGCGCCAGCGATACGATGAACTTTTTCTATTACCGGGCTATGTGCTACTATTTTCGGCTGAAGGGGCAAATAGATTCGTCTAATTACTATGCCATGAATGTGGTGCAGCCGCTTATTATCAACGGCCTTTACCGGGCCGACCCCGAGCCTGTATTGATTTTGGCCGCAAACTGCCAAGAGAGGGGGCTTATAAAGGAGCAGAAGAAATGGATTGATTTGGTCTATAACTCGGCCAGCGACCATTCTGCGCCCTATTTTTTGCAACAGATTTACGAAGCTAAATACCGATGGGAAGAGCAACAGGGAAACGAAGGCACGGCCTATAAATTCTATAAGCAATATGTGTTTTGGACCGACTCTATTAAGCGAATGGGGGTGCTGGACGAAGTGGTTACCCGCGAGGCCGATGATGAGTTCAGAAACCGCAAAGAGGCCTACGAATCTGCCTCTACCCAACAAATTTCGCGGCAAAAAAACATTACCATCCTATCCCTGGTTTTTTTGTTGGTGGTGTTTGTGTTTGGTGTTTTTCAATACAGAAACTACAAGGCGCAGCAAAAGGCCAATCTTAGTTTGGCTGTCGAGAAAAAACGTTCGGAAGATCTGCTGCTGAATATTTTGCCCGAAGCCGTAGCCGAAGAATTAAAAGCCAAAGGCAGTGCCGATGCCAGGCTGTTTGATGAGGTTACGGTACTGTTTACCGATTTTAAAAGTTTTACATCGGTAAGCGAAACACTCACTCCGCAGATTCTGGTAAACGAGCTAAACGAATGCTTCCGGGCCTTTGATGAAATCGTAGGCAAATACAATATCGAAAAAATAAAAACCATGGGCGATGGTTTTATAGCCGCAGCGGGCCTGCCATCGGCCAATCCAAATCATGCCATCGATATGGTAAAAGCGGCATTGGAGATTCGCGATTTTATGGCCGAACGCCAACGACAAACAAAAGACGACAAACTACAAACGTTTGAAATTAGGATTGGCCTGCACAGTGGCCCAGTAGTAGCGGGCATAGTGGGCGTAAAGAAATTCGCCTACGACATCTGGGGCGACACCGTGAACACAGCCGCCCGAATGGAGCAAAACAGCGAGGCGGGCAAGGTTAACATCAGCGAGGCTACTTATGCTTTTGTTAAGGACCAATTCAAGTGCGAGTATCGCGGAGAGATAGAGGTAAAGAATAAAGGCAAGATGAAGATGTATTTTGTGGGTGCATAGGTCGGTATAATGCCTCTGAAATATAGCTTCGGGTAATATAGTTTAGAGGGTTCTGTGCTTTAACCGGGATAAAAACAACATCGCAAATGGTGTCGCTTACATGTTTTGGCTGATACTTATAGGATGGGTAAAAAAACGATAATGAGAAGGCTGAAATACATTTCATGGGTTTGTCTGGCTCCTCTTTCAATAATCAGTATGGTCGCCATACCCTCCAAAACATTGTCGGGGCAGCAGCGATTATTGGCAGGCTCCGATAAGTATAAAAGTAAATTGTATTTAGATTCCGCTATACTGCTCTATAAGCGCTATACCATAATTGTCAAAAAGCATAATGATTCTCCGGGCGAGGATATTACCGTCATAACAAAGGCAAGTAAAAAATGCTCAATTATCGATATTCCGGAGGCCTACAGTGCTCAGTATTTTTCCGGGCTAAAACAGAATAAGGTTGTTATTGATGCAGGGACCGGAAATTTGAGGCGTAACTTCATTTATGATTTAAAAAAAGACCGGCTGGTTGACTCCATCTATCATGTTCTTGGTGCTATCAAAATCTGTAATCAACGGCTATACTATCTGGCTATGATGTCTGATAGCAGAATAAAAAAAATGAACTTGCCGGTTTGTTCCAATCCGGGCATGGAACTTAGCGGATACGTTGAATATGCTTATTACAACTTCATAACCCGCAAAACAAGACCTACCGGTAAATACGAATGTTTGAATTAGAACACCCCGGCTGGCAGCTTTTGCTAATAAATAACTAAGGAAGTATTTCGATAAATTAGAAACAATAACTCCGGTAAATACAAAAACAACTCTATTATGGATAAACTATCTTGGGCTACAGTCGCATTTATGGCAGGTGCCTTTTTACCGCTTCAAGCCGGACTAAATGCAAAACTTGGTAAGGCCGGAGGAAGTGTAATACATGCCTCCATGATCTCCTTCGTGGTAGGTTCAATGGCCTTATTGCTTTATATACTAATAACGAAGCAAACTTTTTCCTGGACCGGACTTAAAGCGGCACCTGTTCAGGCCTGGGTTGGTGGTTTATTGGGCGCTTTTTATGTTACAGTAATTATCCTTTCATTTCAGCGGCTAGGGCCCGGTTTAACCTTTGGGCTGGTAGTAGCCGGCCAAATGATTGTCTCCGTTTTGTTGGAGCATTTTGGCATCCTCGTGTCGCAACCCAATCCAATCAATCTGTTTAGGCTTATCGGTATATCGTTGGTTATTGTGGGGGTCATCCTTATCCGAAACTTTTAGTTTTCAGTAAGTAACTCCCCTTGCTTATGCATTATTAAATCGGACATTGCCCTTGCCAATTTTATTTCGGTTGAATGATCGGGGTGCGCTGCTTCTTCCGTTTTTATTCTTTACAGATTAATGGGTTCGAAATACCCCGGCAAAAAGTCGTTTCCTTTCTTGAATAAATGGAGAATACAAAAAAACGTAGCGGCTTACTGGATGGTGAAATTAGTTGGTCACTGATTTTTATAAGCGGCAATAAATGAATAAAGCGTAGCCTTTAAATTTGATTTCCCGCTAAATTCAACGTTATCCATTTTCCAGCCGTTCTCTTGAATCAGGTCAATCGTATCTTTCCAGTTTAGTTGATAGTAGCCATTGCTGAAACTAACGATGGCTCTTGCCTTATTGTTGTCAATATGAATATCCTTTATCAAATAAGAACTATAGCCTTCATAAACACTGGTGAAAATTTCCCCTTCAATCAGTAATGGCTTATCATTGGGGTACTCGCTATGCTTAATTCTGGCCCTGTCCATTTCCTCCACCAGCCTTGACTTTTCAATCAGGTCATTTAGTTCGGTAGAGAAGACATGGGTGTTAAGTAATTTATTGGTATAGGGGTTTGGTTTAAGGTAAATTGAATTGATAGTCTTGGTAATTTCGTTTTTGTCTTTTTTATCATTACAGCTAATGAGGGAAAGCAAAAACATAAAAAGCAGTAATTTGTATGTTGGTAGGCGCATTTAAAAGTGTGTTGTAGTTAATTAAAGTCCAATAAAAATAGAAAAAAACCTTTTTAGGAGCAGGAAAGCGAATCGCTGATTAGAATAGGCATTGCCAAAACAAGACCAACTCTACTTATTGGAAAAAACGGGTCAATAATTTACATGCATGCCTCAATATGGTTGATGAAATTATAGGCAAAAATAAATTCGAAAAAACCGTGGGCGGTTGCTATATAGCCGCACCGGGCATGCCCTCCTACATTCCAAATCATGCCAGCGATAGGGTAAAAGCAGATAGAATACCGATGGGAAATTGAGGCGAAGGATAAGGAAAAGATGAAGATGTACTTTGTGTAGAAAGTGCGCTACAAATGAATTAGTCAAAAATAGGAGCGTAGATGGTAGGCTAGTTTGCTTTTCACTTCCAACCAAATTTCGCTATTCAAATTGTCATCTTGGTAAATATATTTGCGCTTCGTTTTTAAGCAGCGATTACCACCATGAATTTCATTGTCAGAAAAGCAGAAGAAAAAGACGTTACAGGCATGTTTGCTTTAGTCAAAGAACTTGCCTTGTTTGAGCGGGCTCCGCATGAGGTGGTCAACACTGTAGCGGGCTTAACGCAGGATGGGTTTGGCAAGGACCCCCTCTACTCTGCTTTTGTGGCGGAAGAAGCAAATACTGGTCAAGTGGTAGGAATGGCCTTGTACTACACGGCCTATTCCACCTGGAAAGGCAAACTCCTTTTTTTAGATGATTTAGTAGTGCTCGAGCGATGCCGTAGGTTTGGTTTAGGCCGAAGGCTGATTAACGAGTTCCTGAAGGCTGCCAAAGAAGAGGGAGTAAATCAAATTCGCTGGCAGGTGCTCGATTGGAACACTCCGGCCATTCAATTTTATAAAACCCTGGGGGTGGATATGGATGAAGAATGGATTACGGTAAAGATGACTAAGGAACAAATAGAAAAATACGTAGACACTTTAAAATCTTAATCAAAAACTACAATGCAGGTTTATAAATTCGGTGGTGCATCGGTTAAAGACTCCGGGGCGGTAAAAAATGTAACTGCCATTCTTCAGCAAAATAATTTTAATGAAAAGGTAGTGGTCATATCGGCAATGGGTAAAACCACCAACGAGCTGGAAATTGTAGTAAATCAGTACTACGCCAATAATGCCGACTGGCAAAAATCATTGGATGCTTTGTTTCAAAAGCACCTGCTTATTATTCATGAATTGTACGGTTCTATCGACAAGCTAAAAGCGATAGAAGATGTAAAACAGATTATCGAATCGGCCCGTAAGTTTTTGTCTGAAAACAACTCGCGGAATTACAATTACCTTTATGACCAGGTGGTTTCTATTGGCGAATATATCTCTACCACTATTGTCAGCAACTATGCTAATGCCATTGGCCTGAAAAATACTTTGTTGGATGTCAAAGAGGTGTTGTTTACCGACAACGCTTATACAGAAGGGCAGGTTGATTTCAAGAAGACGGAAGAAGCTATTAAGCGTAAAGTAACTGAGTTGGTAAAGAACGGTTTTGTAATCACTCAGGGTTTTGTCGGGTCTACTCCCGAAGGTTTTGTTGCCACTCTCGGTCGAGAAGGTTCGGATTATACAGCCTCCATTTTTGCTTACTCACTCAATGCCGAGCGTATGACAGTTTGGAAAGATGTGGAGGGAATTATGAATGCCGACCCCAAAGAGTTTTCGGATGCTCAGTTTATCAGCGAACTTACCTTTCATGAAGCCATCGAAATGACTTATTACGGGGCGAGTGTTATTCACCCAAAGACCATCAAGCCTATTCAAAATAAAAACATTCCCTTAGAGGTTCGTTCTTTTGTCAATTCAGCAAAACGCGGTTCCGTTATTTCTGCCAATGCCAATACCAATTTCCTTCCGCCAATTATTATTTGGAAACGAAATCAGGTACTGCTTTCCTTCTCTGCCAAAGATTTCTCTTTTATTGCCGAAGAACACCTGAGCAAAGTGTTTGCCACTTTTGCTTCCAATCGTTT
>CANJVG010000032.1 GCA_947478005.1 Bacteroidota bacterium | reverse complement strand
TCTGCCAGGTAACGATAACACGATTCATCATCCGGATATTTCTCAAAGAACGACTGAATACTGATTTGCTTTTTCATAACCATTTTTCAGCAAACTTACTTCGCCACTACGCACTGTATTTGCGCTGCGGACTAAATGGTTAATCCAATATTTTAAATTATTGCATGATTCACACAATTTGATTCAGCTAGACAATCCGTCCTCAAGGTCTCCGCCTCGGGACCCTGCGCGAGTAAAGGCTAAGTTTTGCCTTTTCAGTTTAGTCTCGTAGTTCTGAGCGGCTGTTCTTCCGCGCCCTTTGCGTTAACTGTATTCTACATTCGGCTGTTCACTCCGCATTCCAAAATCCAAAATCCTCAATTCCCTCCAACTCTCTTTCTCAAAACACACATTTGTTTTAAAATTCATCGCTAAAAAAATAATTTCGTAGCTGAAAATATGGAAGCAGGAAAGGAAATAGATTTAGAGGCGGAAAAGAAAATGATTCTCAAGGAGTATCGGGGCTTGTTGCGCTCGTTGCGCAAAAACGTTTCGTTGCAGGAGAAAAAGATGGTGCGCGCAGCCTTTGAGCTGGCTATGGAAAGCCACAAAGACATGCGCAGAAAAAGCGGTGAGCCCTATGTGCTGCACCCCATTCGCGTAGCCAAAATAGTGACCGAAGAAATGGGTCTCGATGCCACATCGGTTATCTGCGCCCTGCTCCACGATACGGTGGAAGACACCGAAGTGACCCTCGAAGAAGTACAGCACACCTTCAATGTAGAGATTGCCAAAATAGTGGACGGGCTCACCAAGATATCGGGTGTCTTCGACCTCAACTCATCTATTCAGGCCGAAAACTTCCGCAAACTACTGCTCACCCTCAACGATGATATCCGGGTTATCCTCATCAAGTTAGCCGACCGCCTGCACAATATGCGCACGCTCGATTCGCTGAGGCGCGATAAACAGTTGAAGATAGCCAATGAAACCCTTTTTCTGTATGCCCCGTTAGCGCACAGAATGGGTTTGTATGCCATCAAAACCGAGATGGAGGATTTGGCGCTCAAATACACCGAGCCCGACCTGTACCGCGAAATAGCTACCAAACTACAGGACACCAAAAAGGAGCGCACCAAGTTTATAGCTGATTTCATTCGCCCGCTGAAAGAAGAGTTGGAGAAGCGCGGCTTTGCCTTCGACATCTATGGCCGGCCCAAATCCATCTACTCCATCTTTCATAAAATAAAGAACAAAGGCGTTCCGTTCGAAGAGATTTACGATTTGTTTGCCATCCGCATCATTCTTAAGCCGGCTTCGATTGATAAAGAAAAGAGCGATTGCTGGGGGGTGTATTCCGCCATCACCGATATCTACCATCCCAACCCCGACCGCCTGCGCGATTGGCTGAGTAATCCTAAAACGAACGGTTACGAAGCCCTGCACACCACAGTAATGAGTTCTACCGGTAAATGGGTGGAGATTCAGATTCGCACCGAGCGGATGCACGAAATAGCCGAAAAGGGTTTTGCCGCCCACTGGAAATACAAAGAAGGAAGTTCGGAAAATGTAATGGATGAATGGCTCGAAAAGATTCGGGGTGTATTGAGTAATACCGATAACACGGCCATAGAAGTAGTGAATGATTTCAAGCACGAATTGTTCAGCGAAGAGATATTTGTGTTCACCCCCAAAGGCGATTTAAAGCGATTGCGCAAAGGCGCCACAGCCCTCGATTTTGCGTTTGAAATTCACAGCGGTGTGGGCAAAAAATGTATTGGTGCCAAGGTGAATACTAAGTTGGTTCCATTAAGCCATATAATGAAAAATGGCGACCAGGTAGAAATTCTCACCTCGAACAAGCAGGTTCCGAATGAGGACTGGCTGAATTTTGTGGTAACGGCCAAGGCGCGTGCAGTGATTAAACAATCACTGAAGGAAGATAAAAAGACGGCAGCTGTAGATGGAAAAGAAGCCCTGGAGCGCAAACTGAAACAACTGAAGATAGAGCCGAGTGAGTCGAATATCATTTTGATAATGAACTACTACAAGCTTATTTCTCCACTCGATTTGTATTTCAATGTGGCGCATAAAAAGCTCGACCTGACCGAGCTGAGTAAGTTTGATGTGGTAGGAGGGAAGATAAAGCTGCCTAAACCGGCCTTTGCAGAATCGAAAGAAAGCATTGATGATGCCGTAAAGAAAACGCTGCAAAAGAATGCCGAGCTTTTAATAATGGGCGAAAGCTCGGATAAGATTGACTACAAGTTTGCGCCTTGCTGCAATCCTATTCCGGGTGATGACGTGTTTGGTTTCTTAACCATTAACGAGGGCATTAAAATTCACCGTACCAATTGCCCCAATGCGGTGCAGTTGATGAGTAAGTATGCCTACCGGATTATCAAAACCAAGTGGACCAAACAACATGAAATCGCCTTCCTTACGGGTATTAAACTCACAGGTATTGATGATGTGGGCTTGGTCAATAAAATCACCAATATCATTACCGGGCAAATGAACCTGAACATGCGCTCCATTTCATTCGATAGCGAAGACGGTGTGTTTGAAGGAAAGATTATGGTGTATGTGGCCGATACCGAACAGTTGGAAGACCTTACGGCCCGTCTCACTGCTTTGGACGGTATACTCGAAGTCAACCGTTTCGACTCGGAAGATTCAGATTAAACAGTTTCGGATAGATGGCCCATGTTTGCAATGGGCTATTATCTTTGTAGCATTGTAATTACAGCACAAGCAGGAATGTCTTTTCATCATCGCGTACTTTGTTTTGTTCTATTTGTTTGCATCATGGGCTGTGAACAAAAAAGTTCTGTACTATCCAGTTATGTCAAGCCCATCTCCCCGGCTAGCGAAGCCAATGTCTATCGCAATAATGTATATTTCGAATGGAGCAGCACCGATGTAACCGGCACCTGGATTCAGATAGCCAGCGATATTAACTTCACCACCTTGCTGGTCGATTCATTTGTAGCCTCTACCAGCGTTAATTTCAACGGTTCGGCCTTACTGCGTTTTAACACCACTTACTACTGGCGGATTAAAGCAGAGCCACTGGCCGGAGATTATATCTTTTCGGATGCCCGCAAGTTCCGGGTGATAGATAGCCGCGACTCGCTCACCGGAACCTACACCGCTCAAGTGCATTATCAGTACTGGAACCAACCTTCTGTTTACAAAGATACCGCTTACAGTGCAAGTGTTAGTATTATCAAGCTAAACCCCGATATACTGCATGTAGTGTGCAGCGCTTTGGGCCCCTTGCCCGATATGCTTCCTTATCCAAACGGCAATTCATTTCATTATGGCAATGATGGATTGGTGCAGGTCGATTCGGCTTTTAAATCATGTATTTATGAGCCCCAGCTATCTAAAATTACTTTGGAGTATTATAGCGGTACCGTCAATCCCGGTTATCATTACTGGATTACTATTTATAAATAAACCAATCGCATGATTACAAAACCATTGGCCACCCAATATGCGCCCTATTACGAAACCTACATTAAACTGGTAAACGAAGATGATTTGATACCGGCCCTGAAGCGGGTGGCTAAAATCTGGAATGATTTGTTAGCCGGCCTTAGCGAGGAGCAATTGAATTACCGATATGCCGAGGGCAAATGGAGTGTGAAAGAAGTGCTCATTCACATGACCGATGCCGAAAGGGTTTTTGCTTATCGGGCGCTTCGTTTTGCAAGAAATGATAAAACAGCCTTGTCGGGCTTTGATGAAAACACCTGGGTACCCGAAAGCAATGCTACAGATAGAAGTTTGGATTCTTTAATCAAAGAGCACAACAACGTTCGCGGGGCAAGCATTTCGCTTTTCGAAAGTTTTTCGGATGAAGTGAGTATGCGGACAGGCTCGGCCAACGGCAAAGAAATATCAGTAAGGGCATTGGGCTACATCACGGTAGGCCACGAATTGCATCATCTGAAAGTAATACAGGAACGCTATCTGAAATGATACCGGTTTGATTCACTACTAAATTCTTCTATTTTTAAATTCACGAACGAAGATTATGAGCGGAAGAGAATATAAAAGCACCGATTATCCTTTGCCCTATGTGGTAGAGAAAATTGCTGACTGGCCAATAGCCCGGTTGAGCAACGACAAAGAGAACTTTGTAGAGGAGGTAAAGCAACGGGTGCTGGAGAAGTTGAAGACTAAATTCAAGGATGAGAAGTCTTTGCGCGAGGAACTCGCCAAAGTGCTTTATCAGGAGCGCATTCGCCTGACCGAAAAGCCCTGGAAGGCCGACCCGCCCGATGAGCGACAGTTCTGGAACGGAATGAAAAGCAAGTTGATTAAGCTCGAGCAACTCGAAAACAAATCAAGCTTTACCGAAGCAGAAATGCTCGATGAAATTGTTGACCGCTACGCCAATGAAATTGTAGGGCAGTTTGATGAAAGAGCCTTTGGCCTGGCCAGGGCTATTTTGCCACAGTTTTTTGGAAGGATACTGGCGGCTGCTCCCGGCAAATGGTTTAAAACCGTGGCAGGCAATGTGCGCACCATTCATGAAAAGATTCCTATCACCGGAGACATTGAGAAGATACGACACCTTTCCACCAAAGGAACCATGATTGTGGTGCCTACGCACTTCAGCAATATGGATTCCATCATGGTGGGTTGGATTTTAAATGAATTGGGTCTTCCTGCTTTTACTTATGGAGCAGGTCTTAATCTGTTCAATATTGGTCTTCTGGCTTACTTCATGAGCCGCCTGGGTGCTTATAAATTAGACCGCAGGAAAAAGAACGCAGTCTATCTCGAAACCCTGAAAACGTATTCAACCGTGGCCATACAGCGCGGGGCGCACAGTATCTTCTTTCCCGGTGGAACACGTTCGCGTTCGGGGCAAATTGAAACGAAGCTGAAGCTGGGATTGCTCGGCACAGCGCTGGAAGCACAGAAACTTCACTACAAAAACTTTCCCGAAGAAACCGCACCTAAGATATTTGTAGTACCCTGCATTATCAATTATCATTTTGTGCTCGAAGCACAGGGACTTATCAATGATTATTTAAAGGAAACCGGTAAGGAAAGATTCTATAAGGAAAACGATGAATACTCTACTTCCTTCAAGTTGATTCGTTTTATGTGGAAATTCCTTTCTGCCTCTTCTTCGCTCTCCGTTTCATTTGGCGAGCCAATGGATGTGCTCGGCAATAAGGTCGATGGCGAAGGCAATAGCTACAATCATCTGGGGCAGAAAATAAACGTCAAGAAATACTTCATTACCAATGGCGAATTGAACGATGATGAACAGCGCGATGCCGAATACACCAAGATTCTTGGTGAGAAGATTATAGATAATTACTGGCGCTACAATGTGGTGCTCACGAGTCATTTGGTTTGCTTCACGGTGTTCGAAATGTTGAAGAAGAAGTATGCCGGTTATGATTTGTTTACTCTTCTACGAACTCCGTTAGATGAAATATCGTTGCCTTATACCGAAGTAGTGGAGAAGGTAAATGTGCTAAAGGAGAAGGTTAAGGAGAAGTATGAATTGGGTGAAGTGTTGATGTCGCCCGAGTTGCGGTGGAACGTGGACAAGATTATTGAACACGGCATGAAGAACATAAACATGTATCACACCGCTTCGCCTTTAACCCGAAACGGTGACACTATAGGCAGCGAAGAGTTGAAGCTGCTTTACTATTACCACAATCGGTTGGAAGGTTATGGATTGGAGAAATTTATTTGACAAACACAGACGTAGTTAGAGTATGAAAAAGAACCCCGTAGGCGTAATAGGTGCCGGAAGTTTTGGTGCGGCCATTGCTAATTTATTGGCAGAGAATGGCGATGTGTTGCTTTATGAACGAAACACGGAAACACGAGCGTTATTAAGTCGTGAACGAAAGGTACGCGGTTTCGATTTGCATCCGAATATTCAAATGGCCGATTCCTTGGAACAGATTGCTTCTTCCTGTTATCTCATCTTTCCGGCTGTGCCTTCGCAGTTCTTCAAGAAAATGATTATTGATTTCTCGCCTTATCTGCGACCCGACCATATCATGATCCATACCACCAAGGGTCTGCATTGCGAGTTTGATATTGATACCGCAGATGCCAGGACCATTCGCCTGAAGGATATTAAAACCATGAGCGAATTGATTTTGCAGGAAACCGGCATTGTGCGCGTGGGTAGTATTGCCGGCCCCAACCTGGCTCTGGAACTAATGGATAAGCAACCTGCAGCCACAGTCGTAGCCAGTCGTTTCGATGAGGTTATTCGGGAAGGAGTGGAGGCGCTTAAAAGCGACCGCTTTCAGGTCTATGGTACCCGCGATATTCTGGGCATCGAACTTACCGGTGTGTTGAAGAACTACGTGGCGCTTGCCGCAGGTGCGATGAGTGGTTTGGGTTATGGCGAAAACGCCCGTGCGTTACTGATTACCCGCGGCATGGCCGAGATGATTTACATTGGTCATGCTTTGGGAGCCGATAAACGTTCTTTCCTCGGCATGGCAGGTATTGGTGATTTGATTGCCACCTGCTCTTCACCAAAATCAAGAAACTTCAGCGTGGGCTATCGCATAGCCAAGGGCGAGAAACTGGCCGACATCCTTACCTCACTGGGCGAGGTAGCCGAAGGTGTGCGCACGCTCAAAATAGGCAAACTTATTGTGGATCACACATGGGTTAGCGCACCTTTGTTGCAAACTATTTACAAAGTCGTGTTCGAAGAACTGCCAATGGACCGCGCGGTCAAGATGATGATGCGCTATCCGGTAAGTAACGATGCCGAGTATCTGAACTTATAGAACAACCTAACCAATCTCGAAAAGACTCAGTTCTACTCCTTCACCAGTTTCCTGGTCATTCTTCCCTTTTCGTTTTCTACAGTAACGAAGTAAACGCCCGGAGATAGATTTCGGATGTCGATTTGCGGATTGGAGACTTGAACTGTTGAATGTAAAACTTCTCTTCCCGTTAAGTCGGTGATCGAGAGGTTGCTGCCGAGCATGTTTTCATCCATACCAATCGAAACCTGGTCGTTGGCTGGATTGGGGTAAACCGTCAGGCGGGCAGATGAAACAGCCTCCTTAATGGCAGAGGGGTCAGAGGCAATCAGTACTCCTTTAAAATCATGAATGGCACAATGGTAGCGATAGGTGCCGGGCGTAGTTATGGTATAGGCGTAAGTAGTTCCGGTACTGCTACTAAAAGCAACCGCCCCTGCAGGAATACTGGTAGATTCGAGCGGATGAAACGAGAAAGAACCTGTCCAGGTAATAACATCACCTACATTTACATTCAGCGAATCGGGGATATAAGCAAAATTTGGAAAGGTGATAGTGTAATTGTTTGCAAAAACGCTGGTGGCAGAAAGTAAAAGCAAGGCGAAGAGAAGTGTGTGATTTATTTTCATGGTGGTTTATTTTTCTTATCGTAAAAGTAATGTTTTTTATACCAGAAACTCAAAGTTGTGCCGGCCGTAAGTACTTTATCAAAAAAGAAAGTACCAGCTATACGGAGATTTCAACGAGGAATAAAAGACGCTTTGTTTGAAATTAATAGGAGGTGCCGCAATGACAACCGCACGTGGCTTGGAGGTTACGGCAAGTGCCGCAATGGCTACGACATGTGGCTAAGTGGCTGCGGCATCTGTCGCAATGACTGCGGCATGTGGCTGAGTGGTCGCGGCAAGTGTCGCAATGACTGCGGTATGTGGCTGGGTGGTCGCAGCATTTGCCGCCATGACTACGGCACCTGGCTTAGCCATTGCGGCATGTGTCGCAATAACTGCGGCATGTGGCTGAGTGGCTCCGGCATGTGCCGTCATTACTACGGTAGGCACCTAAATACCTATAGATGGTTGTTTTTGAAATTTTTGACTGAAAAATGAGCTTTGGCTGGAGTCCCGCATACTCAATTCCTTGAAAACCGCTGGCGATTGGTCAATACCAGTGACTGTACCTAAAATGGTTTCTTTGTAACGATTCTACTACTCCTTCTCCAAAAAAGGATAACGGTAATCCACCGGTGGCACAAAGGTTTCCTTGATAGTGCGTGGGCTAACCCAGCGCAGGAGATTAATCATACTGCCTGCCTTATCGTTGGTTCCCGAGCCGCGGCTGCCGCCAAAAGGCTGCTGCCCCACCACCGCACCGGTAGGTTTATCATTGATGTAGAAGTTTCCGGCTGCGTGTTGTAGTTTTTGAGTGGCCAGTTCAATGGCATAGCGATCCTGCGCCAATATTGAACCCGTAAGCGCATAAATAGAAGTGCTGTCCACGGTCTTTAGAACCTCCTCGAACTTGTCTTCTTCATATACATAAACCGTCAACACAGGTCCAAAAAGCTCTTCGCACATGGTCACATACTTAGGGTCAGTGGCTTGAATGATAGTCGGCTCAATGAAATAACCCTTTGTTTTATCACACTTTCCACCGGCTATAATCTTCGCATCCTTGCTTTTCTTTACCCCGGCTATGTAGCCCGCCAATTTATCAAAACTCTTTTCGTCAATCACGGCATTGATGAAATTGCCGAAATCTTCGGTGCCGCCCATTTTCATTGTGGCCAAATCATCGAGCACATATTTCTTTACTTCTTTCCAAAGGTTAGATGGAATATAAGCCCTCGAAGCAGCCGAACATTTCTGCCCCTGATATTCAAAAGCCCCGCGCGAAATAGCGGTAGCCACCACTTTGGCATCGGCCGATTTGTGCGCCAGAATAAAATCCTTGCCTCCTGTTTCGCCCACAATGCGCGGATAGGTTTTGTACACATGAATATGGTCGCCTATATTCTTCCAGATGTTTTGAAACACCTCGGTAGAGCCCGTAAAGTGAATACCCGCAAAATCGGGATGCGAAAAAATAGTATCAGCCGCATCAGGCCCGCTTGGGTAAATTAAATTGATAACACCGTCCGGCACTCCCGCAGCGCGAAACACCTTCATCAGCACATAAGCCGAATAAACCTGCGTGTTCGATGGTTTCCAAACCACCACATTGCCCATCATGGCGCAGCTTGATGGAAGATTTCCGGCAATGGCCGTAAAGTTGAAAGGAGTTAAGGCATAGATAAAACCTTCGAGCGGTCGCCATTCACTGCGGTTCCATATTCCCGCAGAGCTTTGTGGCTGCATAGAATAAATCTCCGTCATAAACTGCACATTAAAACGAAGGAAATCAATGATTTCACAAGCCGAATCAATCTCTGCCTGATACACGCTTTTCGACTGCCCCAACATGGTAGCAGCATTCAATTCTGCCCGATAAGGTCCTGCAATCAATTCAGCCGCTTTTAAAAAGATAGAGGCGCGGTGCTCCCAGCTTAGTGCTGTCCATTGTTTGCGGGCCTTCAGGGCTGCATCAATAGCCTCTTTTACATGCTTCTTCTCGCTTTTGTAATAATGACCCAACAAATGTTTGTGGTCGTGGGGTGGATGCAGCGAAGTCTTTTTACCGTCACGCACTTCTTTGCTGCCAATGAACATCGGAATGTCGCGCACCTCTTTGCGCATGGCTGCAATCTTCTTTTTTAGTTCATCCCTTTCTTTACTGCCGGGGGCATAAGCTTTTATCGGTTCGTTGTGCGCTCCCGGCACTTTAAAAAATCCTGTTGCCATAATTCAAGTTTTATAGAGTTTGCTGATTCTATTTTATTTCCCGAAAAACGCCCGGTAAATATCCATACCGTTGCTGAGCACAATCAAGGCTATCACGATAAAGAAGCCCACCTGATTGATATACTCCAGTGCCTTGTCGCTTACCTTTCTGCGGGTTACCATTTCAAAAAGCAGAATGATAACATAACCTCCATCGAGCATAGGTATAGGCAGAAGGTTCGCCACTGCCAACATGATGGATATAAAGGCGGTCAATTGCCAAAACGCCACCCAATCCCAACTGGCAGGAAACAGAGAGCCGATAGTTCCTATACCACCCATGTGTTTATAAGCCTTCACTTCCGGCTTAAACATAAGCCCCATTTGTTTTAAATAATCCTTTACTCTATGGAAGGCTACTTTGCCCCCTTGCACAAACGAAGCAGGGAGACTATAGTTAGTTTCTACGATGTCGAGCCGGCCTTTATAATCGTGCATATCCGTAGCGCTCTTAAAACCAAGCAAACCACTGGCAGGTATTTTAACTGTTGCGGTAAGTGTATCAGCACCGCGCACAAATTTTACAACAACATCCTTACCTATGTAAGGAGCTACTATTCCTTTGGCTTCCTGAAAATAGTTTACGGCAGAATCATTAATGGCTACAATCAAATCGCCTCTTTTTAGTTTGCCTTTTATCGCGCTCTCTTCGGTAAACTCACCTACCATGCATGGAATACGAAAATCGATAAAGCTTTTTGATTTAGAGGCTATGGCTACTCCCACAAAATCACTTGGTATAGTAATCGTTACCGGAGTTCCATTGCGGTTTACCTCCACAGTTTTGATGCCATCCATTATAATCTCCTTAGCCACCGTATTCAGGCTTTCAAACTTCGTTCCACCATCGTGCGAAAGGATGATGTCACCATCACGAAAACCGGCATACATGGCTACCGAATCGCAACTGATACCGTATTTTGCATTTTCAGCGGGCAAATAAGCATCTCCCTGCCAATAAGCCATCTGCGAATAGATAATCCAGGCCAATAGCACATTCATGATAATGCCACCCAACATAATAATGAGTTTTTGCCAGTTTTTCTTCGAGCGGTATTCCCAGGGTTGAGGTTCGGTTTCTAAAAAACTTTCGTCCATGCTTTCGTCAATCATGCCAGCTATTTTTACATAGCCCCCAAGTGGAAACCAGCCTAAACCATATTCTGTATCACCAATTTTTTTCTTAAAAAGAGCGAAGTTGAGCAAGGTAGGAACGGGAAACAGAAAGTCAAAGAACAAGTAGAACTTCTCTACCCGTGTTTTGAATAGTCGGGCAGCTAAAAAATGACCTAACTCGTGAATGAATACTAATATGGAGAGGGAGAGAAGTAGCTGAATTGTTTTAATAAGCATTATTAGACCTTAATTTTTTAGGAGGCGCAAACCTACACGAATTTGCGACACCCAAAAAAGCGAAAGGGCTCCGGTTTGGAACAATAGGAAGAGGCCAAACGTATAAAGAAACTAAAATCACAATTGTTGATAAAAAAATGCCTTCATCGCGTCTTCTGCTCTTTCTTTGAAGCCATAATTTAGCTATGAAAAAGTATTGCAGCTCATGCGGAACTCAACTGGAACTAAGTAAACGTTACTGCGTTGAATGCGGTGACGTAAATCCGTATTTTGTTCCGGCCTTTCTACTATTATCCGACCAATCGGACGCTTTAGAGAAACTTCGGTTGGAAAAAGAGAAAATAGAAAGGGAGTTGTTGGAGAAGCAGGAGAAACAAGCCGAGTTTATTCGACAGGAGTTATTGCGTAAGGAGCTGGAGGAGGATGAGTGGAGGACAAAGGAGGCGCTTGCCAAAGAAGTTTCATTGCAGGAAGCAGCTGAAAGAGAGAAAACGGAAAATGAATTGAAGAAAGAGATTTTGCAGTTGAAAGAAGAAGCAGAGCTCAATAAGAAGGAAACTATTGGTATGCTGCGTGTCGTGCGCTATGAACTTCAACAAAAAATTGATAACAACAATAAGCAACTGAAAGAAGAGTTCGAAATGGCGAACAGGCAAAACTTACAGGCCACCGTTCCACCTGTTGTGCCTGAGGTTAAAGTTGCAGCCGTGGCTGCGGCTTCTTCAAAGGCAACTAAGCGAAGTACGCCAGTTGTTGCCATGATTCTATTTGCACTGTTCCTGCTTGCCGGAGTTGCTTATTTTTATTTCAACAGTAGTTTGTCCAATAAACCCAATCCGGAAACCGCATTTATCTCTGTGGAAACCCCAAGTTTATCTGCACCTGTAGCAGCGGATACTCTAAAAACGGAAACTGCTAACAGCTCTTTGGTAGATACAACTGCCGCTGCTACTAAACCTCTTGCTGAAGTAGAGGCCTCTACCCAAAAGACAGAGCCTGCCATTGAACCGGCAACTAAAAGCAAAACTGTTTCAGCTGCGAATGCTGTTTTTCGTGAACCGGCCCCGGCAAGCGCAGAAACCACTGTCCGGGTAACAGAATCAAAAATCCGGGCTGACATTGTCGGAAAAAAGCTTTCCGGCTGCGGAATAACGGTTAATAAACGAGATGAAATCGAAGAGTTGGGTAGCCTCGTTTTAATAGAAACGTTGCCTTCCGGCTCGCTGAAGTACAAGTTCACGGCAAAAATTGTTCAAGGCGAGGATACTTACAATGCAACTCCGTATATTTATTACTCCTCGAAAGGTGGTTTTATTAAAATAGACGGCACCAACTGCGAATAGAGTTGTAGAATCATTAACATGAAGAAATTTTTAAGCACTGCTTTACTTTTTACATTAAGTCTTGTACTCTTTTCACAGGAGTATTTGTCAGGAAAATTAACCGGTTCGGGTAACAATTCTTCTGAAATATATTACGACCGCACCCAAAATGTAATTAAGTCCAATTTTTTTCAAACCATTTACAAGGTATTTGATAAAAACAAGGTGCTGATTTACACGGTCTATTTGAATAACGACCGATTAAAAAACTGGATTGTTTTGGCAGCTAAGGCACCCGATAAGCCTGCTACCACTTTTACGGTTACTTATGAACGAAGCAAAAGCGGTTTAGTATTTTGCAATCGCGGGAGTCTTGATACTTCTTTTTCTATCGTGAAGGACTGTAGCTATCTATTTTCTTTTCCGGATACTAACCGTGATTACCCTGTTTTGCATATAGTAAAAGTATCTGATGGCAATGAGATTTCGCTTGACCCTCTGTCGAAGTTAAGGATTCGAAAACATATTGAACTGGTCCGCAATATTTTTCGAAATGACCCCGACAATCTTATCCAAAAGGAAGAAAGAGAATTGAGGGACAAAAAGGAGCGTGATTATTTTATGTCTTCGTTGTGGAGGATGCGGGATTCGCTGTATGCAAAAAAGAGTTTGTATGCCAACAGCATCAAAAGAATAAGAGCCGATATAGAAAATGATATTTCTGTTTTGTTCAAGGATAAGAAGATTTTTGAAGATGCAAAACGCTATGAAGGTGAGAAAAAGAGTGGCGTAGCTCAGGGACGCGGTTTGTTTATGGCGAATGCCAATTATTACAGTGGTGAGTTTGATAGAGGAAAATTTGTTTCCGGGATTGTTATTATTCAGTTTGATGCCTTTGAATATTTCGGAGAGTATAGCAAAGACAGCCTTAACGGATTGGGTTTTGTAAAATACCCTAACGAGGATTATCTATCCGGTATATTTAAAGAAGGTAACCTGGTATATGGTATTACTTATTCTACTACCAAATCAGGCGAGGTGTATTTAGGAACAATAAAAAACGGACAAAAGGCAGGGTATGGCGAGTATTATAATGTGAAGGGAGAAATGTATTACGGTGTTTTTAGCAATGGACTGCTGGTTCGAGGCTATTCAAAGGATGCTGACCCGTTCGGTTATTTTATGTATTCAAAGATTGAGCAGGGAGTTAAGACTGCTGTAGACGCAAAAGAGGGGGAAGCGTTTTTCGATCATTTGTCAAGGCTTAAACAATAACAGGAATCAGCGTTTTTTTTCGGAAGGCCTGCTAGGGTTTGCCGGGCTCATTTTTCTCTTCAAAAAACACCCAGCCATTCTTCCGATAAAGCTCTACCAACTTGCCATTGTGCGACTTTACTTCGTCCACCTTATTGCTCTTGGTAATCACATATAGTTTTTTGGACGCATCCTCTGCTGTTGGAATAGGTTTGCGCGCATAGAAATAGTGAGCATAGCTTTTGAATCCATCTGTTTCAATCCGGCAGGGTTCATTGGCTTTCGATTGCAGGAATTCTATCAGCGCATCCTGCGAATATTTTTCTACCCGGGGCACTACTAAGGTCATCATGGTGTTAATGAACAGCGCACTGCTGATGATAAGCAGGTAAGCGCCCGAACGAACCTGCCTGGTTTGTAAAAGCAGAATAGAAGCGATGATACAAATGAGATAAGCGATACCAAAGCGGATGTCGTAGATACTCCAATACACCGGTGCCTTTAAACATTCTTTGGCGAAGTCATCTTTAATGTAGTTGATGAAAACATCTGGACGCTGCATGAGAAAAATTCCACCCGTTAAGCCGATAGTAATAGCCAGGCCAATCGTCAACAACGGCACCGTTTGGCGCCAGGTCCATTTCATTTTTCCTTCAAACAAATAGTTGAGATAATAGGCTGCCAGGAAGGTGATAGGGAAATAGCAAAGGGAGGAATAATGCACTATTTTAGTTTTCACGATACTGAAAACAAGCAGCACCATCACCAGCAGATAAACCATCCATCGTTTGAAGAACAATTGGGCCGTGTCGTCATTTTCATTCTTCTTAAACGAATCGAAAATAAGCAGCGAGGCAGGAAAAACGCCTATGAGCAAAACCAGAAAGTGGAAAAAGAAAGGCCCTCCGTGTCCCGCATCTTCTGTCCTGAACAACCGGATTTGATACGTAACGAATTCATCTATAAACTTGATTCCGTTGGCATGAATTTCGAAGCTCAACCAAAAAACCACCACCGTAGCTACTATTATCCACCAGGCAAACATTTCACTCAGCTCGATTTTTAGTTTGCCCCGGTTTACTACAAAATAGGTGGAAGCCGTCAGTACAGTTAGCAGGATAGCCACGGGGCCTTTGGTGAGCGTTGCCAAACCGATAAACAAGGCCGATAGCAATAGATTCCATCTCCGATTGCTTTGTTGCGTTTTGTAGTGTTCAAAATCGTTCTGCATGCTTAGCTTATACAGGAAAAACACACCGAGGAAGATGAACAGGTTAAACACCGGGTCAATGATTCCACTTTTGAAATAGATCTGTGGCATGAACGAACAGGCAAAGAGAAGGGCCCAAAGCACCCCGAACTGCGATTTGAAAACATAGCGACCGACATTAAAAACTACGAGCAAGGTTATGATTCCGCAAATAGCATTCGGCAGTCGCGCGGCAAACTCATTCACCCCAAAGTAGCTCATAGACAAGGCCTGCAACCATATAAACAGCGGTGGTTTTTCGTAAAACGGCTGGAAGTTGATTTGCACCATCCGGAAGTTGTGGGTCAGCAGCATTTCGCGGGCGCTCTCGGCAAAGTTTATTTCGTCCCAATCGAACAAACTTGCGTGGTCCAGAAACGGCAAAAACAACAAAGCGCCAATGGCAACTATGATTAACTGGGTAGGAAACTGTTTGATTTGCTTTTGTAATCCTTCTAACATAGGGCCTCTGTTCTGCGCAGCGAATGTAGAAAAGATGATAGATACTGCACACCTAATCTTCATTTTGCTGCAGATTGATAGCCGAAAGTAAGTTCCACTTTCCCGCAAGTCGCTTACATTTTGCCTCCACTTAGCCGCCCGCACCTTTGGGGTACTCAACACCACGCGACAAACCATTATCTCATTGAACAAACACCTGAGATTTAATAGTCGAAGCAGTAGCTGATTCCCAACAGCAGTTGCCGCTGCCTTTTGCTTAGATAAATGAAAACATAGGTTAGAAACCTGAATGCGTGAAGGAGAAGTTCATTAGAATGATTAACTCATTCATTCAAAAGAACTTTTCCTTCATTCAAACGAATATAAACTTCATTCGAATGAAGCTTGTATTCATTCTAATGAAATTATACTTCATTTAAAAGAATATCTAATTCATTTGAATGAATCTTTAATTCATTCAGAGGAATATGATATTCACGTCATCTTCCTTGCTACTTAAGGTTAGAATTTGCTTGTTTTCTGTCAAAAGTGTGCTATTTTCTGCAAAACTCATCTTCTTTACTAAAAAAGTCATTTTACTTCCGGCAAAAAGGAAAAGGAAGTCTGAAAAAGGTAAGAAATCAACGTTTGAAACTGGTAGAAATGAGGACGATTGTAGGTCCAAAAGGAACCCGGTAAATTTGGTGATTAGGATTGGTGACAGAAAAAAGGCCCTGTCATCTTCCTGATTTAGACCCGGTGCCCGTCCCGGCAGACAGGTTGCGTTGGCAATGAACAGCTGTAAAATTACCTGCACGAGGCATAACGAACCAGCGGCTTCGCCCTCTCCAGTTCTTTTTCGCCCAGGTGCGTTTCATAAAGGGTGTATGTTTTGGTTTCAAACTGCTCTACCTCCACCGGCCTCAGCCATTCACTTATTTCCCGCTCGTGTTCGGGCTCCAAACCACATTCCATTTCCACCCGACCATAGTAGTTGCCCGCGCGGTAATACCAGCCGGTAAATTCATCGCAGTTAAATTTTTCGAGCAGCGTTTTCCGGTTCTTCAAATCATACACCAGCAAATTGGTGTAATCTCTTTCGGCCAACACAAAAAGCAATTGATGTTGGGGGGCGGCCCAAAAACTACCACCCGGAATTATTTTCCAATCACCGTTTTTGTAAAGAATATAGGTCTTGCCGTTTTTACGTTCGCGCTTGCTGAAAACAAAGTAATCTTTAAACGGTTGCTGCGCGGGAAACGAAAACCCGGTGCAGTCTTTCGAATTGGTAACCACCGTATCGGTAAAAACAGTTTCCTGATTTTTGGAAACGAATAATATGCTAAGCTCCTTGTTGTTGCTGCTGTTTTTCTGTACCGAAACCGTAAAATCAAAATATGACTGTATGATTATACCTTCACAAATCTGAGAACTGGCCGCCACATAGCTTAGAATAAACAAAAGGAAAAGAATGGGCGCGCGCATGTGCTGTAGCCTAAAACTTCATGCCCGGTTTAGTGGAGCGGGATTTTGAATCGGCCTGTTCGGGAGTATTCTTAAAAAGGCGGAAACCTATGGTAAGCAAAGCGGTGTGCGAAAGCAGTTTATTGTTCACATCCCAATCGGCATAAGGATAAGTAGGTTCTTTGGTAATTCCCAATTGGTAAGCAAAATCTACGTAGAAGTGTTTGCCTCTGTAGCCAAGGCCAGCCGATACGGTATGTTTCTCTTCGGTATAGTTTTTAGTCACATAGGCTTTCTTGTAAGGCGTGCTGCTGTAAGCATAACCTGCCCGCACGCGCAACACCTTGTAAGACCCTTCGAACCCAGCGCGAACCACATGACCAAAGGCGTAATACTTCTTCTGAAAATCGTTCGACTGCGAAGTGGCATTGCCAAAAGCAGCAGGGAACGAAAAGCGCATAGCGCCATAGTTTTGAAACTCATAATCCACCGACAGGAAACCATATTCCTTAAAGTAGAAACTGGTGCTGGCAATTCCCTTCATAGGAGTTTTTAACTTGTATTTGAAAGGATAAGCCTCCAATGTTTGACCGAAGGTGGCGGTATCGAAATTGGCAACCGTGCTGCCCGAATAGGTTTCGGTAATGTTGTAAAAAGTAGGTGTGTGATAGGCAAGGCCTAAGCGAATCCACGAAGCGGGACGATAGATAATTCCGAACTTTCCAACCACTCCTAAGCCTGTGTTGCGAAGGTTAGAGGTAAACGTGTAGTCCATAAAATGATTGGCCGTGTCGTTTGTTTTCGATTCACTAAAGGAAGCATCCTGCATATAGGTAAGTACCGAAAAGCCAATGCCTGCACCGAAATAGAATTTATCATTTAGGTTACCTCCAAGTGCCAGGTCCACATGGTCTGTGGCACCTTTGGTTAGTATGTTTCCCGATTGATGAATCGGTGCGCGAACGTTGCTGTAAAAATTGCCGTTGCCGTTGATGGAATCGAGCAGGTATGTTTGATAGGCCAAAACCATTTCTACAGGATAATTATCCGTGTTTAAAGGCATACCCGTTTTATTAACGGCATTAGCAAAATAACCCATGGCCGAGCTTTGGGTATTATCCGAACTCCAATCTACCGTTTTGCTAAACATGCTTTCGCGCTGGTAATTGATAGAAAAAGAAATGGCATTCAGCTTCACGGCATTGAAGGAGAAATTATTCCCTCTGTTTTCATGTTTTATCAGCTTGGTAAAAGCAATTCCGAATTGATTAATAAAAACCTTGGTGTTGTTGCCCACCGTAGTAGTGCCGTCAAAATCGGCTTTGTTCTTATTGATGAATAAACCGGGGGTAAAGCTGATATCGGTAGAGCGATATAAACCTAAACCTGCAGGATTGATGCTGATGCTTCCTAAATCGGCTCCTACTGAACCATAGGCCGATGCCGAACCTACCGAGCGGGCCGTGCCCGAAATGCCCGAGCGGGAATAGAGTAAGCCTAAGTCATTATAGGACTGTGCATTAACTATGCCTGCCACCAAAAGCAAAACTAAGCACCAAACATTTTTCATATTGCAAAGTTCACAAAACAAAAACGGATTCAGCATAAACTTATTGTCTCATTTCGGTTCCTAATTCTTTTTAACAAGCCCATTCCAATCACCTGTATCTTTCTACTTTTTTTAAAGAGGCGACATCATCCACAAGGCATTGGAATTCACAGACTGCTTTGAAAAATTACGGAAGGGTTTTGGTAGTAATTACAGCCCTCGGAATAACAGAATAAGAATAAAGGAATCTTGACAGTAAAAGACGGACGGTTTTACTTTCTCTTATTTAACTCATCGCGAATGGCAGCCGCGAGCTCATAATCTTCGTTATCGAGCGCAGCCTTCAAATGAGTTTGCAAATCAGCCGAAGTCATCTGAGAGTAGTTTAAAGAGGAAGATGTGTTCGCAAGTTCAGATGTTTGACTGCCTTCTTCTTCTGAACCCATGCCCGGTTCATCAGGGTCTGCTTGCACCCCTACTTCATTCAGCACTCCCTCTTCAACATAAATTGGACAATCGAACCGAACCGCCAAAGCCAAAGCATCGCTTGTGCGGGAATCAATTTCAAATACGTCATCATCCTTTTTACAAACCAGATTGGAAAAAAAGACACCGTCAATAAGTTTGGAAATATAGATGTACTCCAATTGAATATCAAAGGTAAGGCACATGACTTTCATTAAATCATGGGTCATGGGGCGCGAAGGCTTCATGTCGTCCAGCGCAACGGCAATAGCCTGCGCTTCAAAAGCGCCAATCACAATAGGAAGTCTGCGCGACCCACCAACTTCGCCCAACACCACAGCAAAAGAATTTGACTGGGTTACACTGTGCGAAAGCTGGATGATATCAAGCTCAATCTTCTTCATGGATTTTTTGTGAGGTGAAATAGCAGTGCGAAAAGTAACGGGATTTTTTTAAAATAAAAATGTCATGCCTTAAAACAACGGCATGACATTTCTCACTTACAATTTATCTTAATGGGCTGATTTCAATTTCTTAATCTCTTCATTCATTTTAGGCACCACCTGAAATGCATCTCCCACAATACCATAATCGGCTGCTTTAAAGAATGGAGCTTCAGGGTCCGTATTTACAACCACAATTACCTTCGAACCGTTTACTCCGGCCAAATGCTGAATGGCTCCTGAAATTCCTACGGCTACATATAGGTTGGGGCGAATCGTTAAACCGGTTTGTCCTACGTGCTCATGGTGAGGTCTCCAATCCACATCGGCTACGGCACGAGAGCAGGCTGTAGCAGCGCCCAATAAGTGAGCCATCTCTTCAATCATTCCCCAGTTCTCCGGTCCTTTCAAACCTCTACCGGCTGACACTACTAATTCTGCTTCGCTCAATGGAATTTCTCCAACTATTTTATCAGTTGATTTAACCACCGTTGAAAAGTCTGCATCCGTAACAGCAGGTGCAAAAGCTTCTACGCTTGCGGTTCCTGTTCCTCTAACCGGTGAAAGGGAATTAGGATTTACGGCTATCACTTTTTTCTCAGTATTTAATTGGTATTGCGCAGATGCTTTACCGGAGAATACATTTTTCTTTACCGTAGCACTTGCACCACTAAACACCGGCAAATCAACTGCACCCGGAACGTAAGCTGCTTTTAAACGCACACTTAAACGGGGAGCCAATAACTTTCCGTTCTGATTGAAAGAAATAGAAACTACAGTAGCGCCAGATGCACTAACTGCTTCGCCCACTGCTTTCGCAAAAGCCTTTGAATCGAAGTTATTGAAACGTGCATCATTAGCATGAAGCACGTTCTTTACACCTACCTGACCTAAAGTAGCCAGTTCATCAGCCGATGCTTCACCAAGAACCACTGCTATTGAATCGGTTCCAAGTCCTTCCGCCACCTTCGAACCATAGAAAGCTGCTTCTACAGATGCCTTCTTTATTTTTCCTTCCGATATTTCTACAACACTTAAAACACTCATTTTATTTAGATTTTGGATTGTTGAATTAATTCTGCTTTTACCTTGGTATTAAATGACTTTCGCTTCTTCGTGTAACAAACGGATTAGTTCAGCTACGTTGTCAGGTGATACATACTTGCACTCCTTTGCTTTTTCAGGAACCGCATAGCTGGTAATAGCTGTTAACTTTTCAGTAGCATCAGCCGGAACTACTGCTAAAGGTTTAGTTCTTGCACCCATAATTCCTTTCATGTTTGGAATGCGTGCTTCGGCCAATTCTTTTTGTGCGCAGATAACTAAAGGCAACTTAGCTTCAACCGTTTCAGTACCGCCTTCAATTTCTCTCTTTATAGTAGCTACTCCGTTTTCTATATCCAGTTTCTGAACCAGGGCAACGCAAGGCAAGTCCAACAATTCAGCCACCATTCCACCTACTTCATACGAGTTGTAGTCAATAGTTTCTTTACCCGCAATAATCAAATCGTAGTTTTCTGTTTTTGCATGAGCGGCAATTTGAGCAGCTACAAAATAAGCATCCGTTGGATCAGCATCCACACGAACGGCTTTGTCTGCTCCAATGGCTAATGCTTTACGAATAATTTGTTCTGAATCAGCCAAGCCAACGTGAATCACTACCACTTCGCCTCCTTGTTTTTCCTTCAATTCAATGGCGCGAACGAGTGCATACCACTCGTCAGTAGGGTTCATAATAAAGGTAACACCATCCGGACTGAACTTGGTGTTATTGTCAACAAACGCGATTTTGGAAGTAGTATCGGGAACTTTTGCGATGGGAACGAGTATCTTCATGAATATTGTTTTTAAAATTGCGGGGCGAAAATATCGAACAAAGCGAACTTTCAAAATCAATTTTCCCGAACAAAGGTCGAAGAAAACTCTATAAATGACAGGCGAAGAAAGGTTGCAAAAACTAAAAGAAATGGAAGCGCAGAAACCCAACGATGTGTTTCTGAAATACGCTATTGCACTGGAGTATGTAGGAATTGGAAATGATGAAAATGCGAAAGAGATATTTGAGGCATTGCTGGAATTGTCTCCCGATTATATAGCGACCTATTATCAACTGGGTAAACTATATGAGCGAGACAATGCCAATGAAAAAGCATTGGCTATTTATCGAAGAGGAGTAGAATTAGCAGAGAACAATAATGACAAAAAGAATTCAAGGGAATTGAATGAAGCTATAATGCTTTTGGAAGACTAAACACATGAACAAACGCAAATCATTAATCGAAAAATTTATTGGGTTTAATGCCGATAAACGTCTGGCAAGCACAAAGAAAAAAACGCTGCTGGCAGTAAGTGGTGGCGTTGATTCGGTGGTCATGTGTGATTTATATCATGCCGCCAAGTTTCCTTTTGCAATAGCGCATTGCAACTTTCAGCTGAGAGGAGAGGAGTCGGATGGTGATGAACAGCTGGTTAAGGAATTAGCTAAGAAATATGGAGTGGATGTTTATGTGCAGCCGTTTAAAACGAATAAGTATGCCGAGGAAAGAGGTATTTCTATTCAGTTAGCAGCGCGCGAATTGAGGTATAATTGGTTCGAAGAATTGCGGAAGAAGCAAAGTCTTAATCTTATCGCAACAGCTCATCATCTCAACGATAATATTGAAACCATTCTTTTTAATCTGGCAAAAGGAACAGGCATCCGGGGATTACGCGGTATTCCGGTGCGTCAAGGAAATATTATACGTCCTTTATTATTTGCTTCAAGGGAAGAGATTGATTTGTATCAAAGCAAACATCAATTAGTGTTTCGGGAAGACAGTTCAAATGCGGAAGATAAATACACACGAAACAAAATTCGTCACCAGATTATACCCCTGTTGAAGGAAATAAACCCTTCACTCGAAAATACTTTTGCCGAAAAAGTAGAATTGTTTACTGAGTTGGAAACAATGTATGAAAAGCACATGAAGAAAAGCTCGGCACAGCTTTTTCTAGCTCGTGGCAATGACATTTACATCCCCCTTCTTAAATTAAAGAAAACAGAGAACGCTTCTTCCGTTTTATTTGAGTATTTGAAAGATTTTGGTTTCAATTCTGACCAAGTAGATGATATGCTGGTGGCTGTGGATGCCGAAGCTGGTAAACAGTTTCTTACGTCACAGGCACGTATAATTAAAGACAGGCGTTTTTTTATTCTCACTAAGCTGGCTGATAAAAACTTTGCTGTTCAATTTATTCAGGAGGGAGTAACGGAGTTGAAGATGGGAGAGAAGTGGCTGGTAATAAATTCAGCCACCCCTGAACAAATTAAACCAGATAAATCTTCTGCGTTTATAGATAGATCAAAACTGGAGTTTCCACTTCTCGTTCGTCCGTGGAAGGCGGGTGATTATTTCTATCCGTTTGGCATGAAAATGAAAAAGAAGAAGCTAAAGAAGTTTTTCAATGATGAAAAACTGCCCTTGCACGAGCGCGAGAATGTTATGGTATTGGAATCGAACAAAAAGCTGGTGTGGGTGGTTGGTCATCGGATTGACGAGCGATACAAAGTAAGCAACAATACCAAAAATGTTCTAAAGTTGCAAGTAAAGTAATTGGAGATAATTTAAAGCTTTGTTCTTTTATTAGCGCCTGGAGTTCATTCTAAAATCGTACGTCTAAAATCAAAAATCAAGAACATGGAATATCGCAGACTCGGAAAATCAGGTTTACAGGTGAGTGCTCTTTCGCTAGGCAGTTGGGTTACGTTTGGCAATCAGATTAGCGATGATGTGGCTGAGCAATTGATGATAAAGGCTTACGAAGCCGGTGTAAATTTCTTCGACAATTCAGAAACATACGCCCACGGTAAGAGTGAAATTGTGATGGGGAATATTCTGAAGAAACTCAACTGGGATCGAGATACCTGGATGGTTTCCTCCAAAGCTTTTTGGGGACGAACTGAAAATCCGAAGCCTAATCAAAAAGGATTGATGCGCAAACATTTGGTGGAGGGATGTCATGCGGCTTTGAAGCGCCTGCAGGTGGAATATCTCGATTTATATTTCTGCCATCGTCCCGATGTGAACACACCGATTGAAGAGACCGTTTGGACCATGCACAACTTAGTTACACAAGGCAAAATTCTTTATTGGGGAACCAGCGAATGGAATGCTCAGCAGATTACAGAAGCGCATTATTGGTGTGTAAAGAACAGTCTGATTGCCCCTGTGGTAGAACAGCCGCAGTACAATATGTTGCAACGCACCAAAGTGGAGGCGGATTATGTTCCATTGTATGAAACCTTTGGTCTAGGAACCACCATCTGGAGTCCGCTGGTAAGCGGTTTGCTGACCGATAAATACTTTGACGGGTCGGTAAAAGAAGAGAAAACACGGATGGATTTAATGGCCTGGCTAAAAGAACGTGCCATGGGAGATACGGTGAAACTGGAGAAGATTAGAAAGCTTTATGAATTAGCGAAGGAGAACGGTATGCCGCTTTCGCACTTGGGGCTTTGCTGGTGTTTGAAAAACAAAAATGTTTCTACCGTCATTCTCGGTGCCTCTAAAGTTTCGCAACTGGAGGAGAATTTAAAAAGCCTCGACTCGCTGCCTAAACTGACCGATGAGGTGATGGCTAAGATTGAAGAAATATTGCAGAATAAGCCGCTTTCTGTGGCGTTTTAAACCTCTCATTCTCCGGCACAAACCCAACCTGCATCTTTCTTACTCATCAGATTTACGATGTTAGCTGTTTTACTGCCGCAGAAATGAAGTGAGTTGTTGCTGGCAGCATCAGTGCAAACCCAACCTAGCGAAGGCGACTGCAGCGAATCAATATACTCGTTGTAGTATTGTGCTGAAAGTTTTTCAGAGCAAACCTTGATAGTAAGTGTAGTATCTGTATAGTTGGTATATGTATAAGTGCAGGTTTTGCAGAGGTTGTGGCATTTGTAGCATTTTTCGCAACCCGAAAATGCCAACAACAAAACCAAACTGAAAATAGCGGCAAAGATTTTTTTCATCAGGTGCGAATATAGAAATAGAAAGAATTTATGCCTGGTCGGTGAGGTTTAGGGCTACAACTAAGAGCGGAATTTAAACGCCAACGATATAAATAAAGACATTTCCAACTTAAGAAGGCAATGAGGGCTTTCTATCGCTTATCTAAAAACGGAGCAATTACTTATCCTTAAAAGGATTGCGGAACGTATATTCCTTGGGTTTAAGGTTGGCAGTATAAGGCCTTGTCAATAAGATATTGAACAAAGCGCTGCGGTGTTTCAACCAGCCATACATTGGCGAAGGCACTGCCCCGATAGTGCTTTTGATTTCAGGAGCCGTGCGCCCAAAGTGTAATTGCCCCGCTTTGTTTTCTATTCCAAAACGAATCATATCATACATCATGTGCTGGTAGAGATGAATCGGTTTGGTCAGATCGTGGTCCATGCCCACATAGTGCACTTCCATGCGCTTACCTATTTTATAGGCCGAGATAAATCCAATCATCTCTCCGTCCTTAAAATAGCCGAAGACATGATAATAGTTAGGCAACGATTTCTTTTGAGCAGCAAAGAAGCCGATATTCAATTCGCTTAGCTTAAAGTCGGCACGCTCCATCACATTGTTGTAAAGGGCATAGATACGGTCTTGAAACTGTTCTATTTCTTCCAGGTTTAACTCTCTGTTATCTACGCCATGTTCATCGCAAAGCGAAAACACTTTCTTAGCGCGTACCCGATATTTGGAAGATAGCGAATTAAGATAATCATCAAACGAATGCCATTCGGGGCGCAGCACGATACTCATATCGCTTTCTACAATCTGCTCGCTGTAACCTGCTTTTATAAAGTCCTGGTCAAACTCTGTTACGGGACGATATAGATCAGAAATCAGCACGGCTTTGAGGCTCGAATCGCTCTTCAATAGTTGACTGACTGTTTTGCGCAAGATCTTGGCGCGAGTGGCCTTATCTATATCCCCCGAAAAATAAAATCCGTTCTCTCCGGTCATAAAAACATTACCGCTGACCAAGAGTTTAATATTCACCAGGTTCAGAATCTTTTCGCTCACTACCTTTAAACCCTTCATTATAAAGTTTGGCTTCTCCGTTTGAGGGAAGTAATTAATCAGTTGGTTACCATGAAACATAACCACCTGGAAATACATAACGCCTACGGTAAGATTATCCTTTTTGGCAAATACGTAATGAAACTGCATTTTATCGCCATGCAGTCTTTCCAATTCTTTCAGATTATCTAACTGCATTAAAATATTCGACTCTGGAATGTGCTGGTTCCATTGCAATTCGCCCACCGCATCGGCAGTGTGAAACACAGTTAGTGTAAAGTCTTGAATACTTTTACAATCAGTTTCGTCAGAACAGGGGCAGGCAATAGTTAATGGCATAGAATATACGTAGAACGAACAAGATAAAGAAAAATTTTTGAATTGAAATCTGTAAACGGTAAACTGAAAACTTTCTTTATTTGCGCTCCATTCAAAATCAAATCTAAAATTCAGAATAATATGACTTACGACTTACTAGTTATTGGCAGCGGCCCGGGAGGATATGTGGCAGCCATTCGTGCATCTCAATTGGGATTAAAGGCTGCTATTGTAGAGCGCGAATCCTTGGGAGGTATTTGCCTAAATTGGGGATGTATTCCTACCAAAGCCTTATTGAAAAGCGCACAGGTGTTTGAATACCTCAACCATGCCGCTGATTATGGTATTACCGTAAGTGGTCAGAAAGTTGATTTTCCGGCTGTGGTTAAACGAAGCCGTGGAGTAGCCGATGCTATGAGCAAAGGGGTTCAATTCTTGTTGAAGAAGAATAAGATTGACGTTATTATGGGAACCGGTAAGTTGAAGAAAGGCGGCAAAGTAGAAGTAACAGATGCAGCCGGCAAGAAAGAAGAACATTCCGCCAAGCATATCATTCTGGCAACAGGAGCACGCAGCAAAGAACTGCCGAATGTGAAACAAGATGGCAAAAAGATTATCGGTTATCGCGAAGCGATGACCTTGCCAACCTTGCCAACCAGTATGGTGGTGATGGGCAGTGGAGCGATTGGAATTGAGTTCGCTTATTTTTATTCAGCACTTGGTACAAAAGTAACTATAGTTGAATATCTCGACAGTATCCTGCCCCGCGAAGACAAAGATATTTCGAAAGAAATGGAAAGGGTGTTCCGCAAAAAGGGAATCACTTCGCTTACTTCCACTTCGGTAGAAAGCGTGGACACCAAAGGTAAGGGCTGCGTGGTGAACATTAAAAAGAAAGACGGCACGCTTGACAAAATAGAATGCGATGTGGTGCTTTCTGCGGTGGGCATTACTACCAACCTCGAAGGTCTTGGTTTGGAAGAAGTGGGAGTGAAGACGGAAAAGGGAATAGTGGTGACGGATGATTTCTACCAGACGAGCGTTGCTGGTGTATATGCCATTGGTGATATTGCGAAGGGACCTGCATTGGCACACTTAGCGAGTGCCGAAGGAATTACCTGTGTAGAAAAGATTGCAGGCAAGAATCCGGAAGCGATTGATTACGGCAATATTCCTTCCTGCACCTATTGCAGCCCCGAAGTTGCGAGCGTTGGCTTGACAGAGGAAGAAGCGAAAGCCAAAGGATTAGATATAAAGGTAGGCAAGTTCCCATTCACGGCTTCCGGCAAGGCAAAAGCATCAGGAGCACCTGAGGGTTTTGTAAAAGTAATTTTCGATGCCAAGTATGGCGAATGGCTGGGCTGCCACATGGTAGGTGCCAACGTTACCGAGTTGATTGCCGAAGTAGTAGTGGCTCGTAAACTCGAAACAACCGGCCATGAAATCATCAAGTCCATTCATCCTCACCCAACGATGAGCGAGGCGATTATGGAAGCGGCTGCCGCTGCTTATGGAGAGGTGATACATTTGTAAAAAGAAATGAAAGCCTTTGTTCTGATTCTGGCCGTATTTCTTGTGGCAGGATGCACTTCGCCACAAAAGCTACTGCAACAAACCTGGAAGATAGATGATATCGTGTTTATTGATTCACTAAACACCTTTACTACTGAACAAAAGAAGAACATGCTGACAGAACTGCGAAGTTCTTTCTCAATTCATTTTCTGGCTGATAGTATCTATACCGCCACTAATCAAAACAAGACGCTGGAAGGAAGATGGTGGGTTGATAAAAAGCTAAAGATACTCTACACGAAGAACAACAAGGATGGATTGGTGGTGTCAAAGATTTATGAGTTAGATAAGACGCACCTAAAGTTTGAAACCAGCAATCAGGAGTATCTAACCTTCATATATACCTGTTCACCTAAAATTGCAACGAAGTAATCAGAACTTACCGCTCTCCACATCTTTGATGTAAGAAAGCAAATACTTGAAGTAATTCTCCTGGTCATCCCACATCGAAAGGTGGCTTCCGTTTTCACATACATTAATTCGGCTGTGAGGAATTGATTCTTTCATCTTCTGGATGTCATCTACCCGCATACTGTCATAACGACCCACCAGCAGCAAAGTCTTGTTGGTTATATTCTTCAAGTCTTTCCATCTATCCCAATCCTTAAAGGTTCCGGTTACTACAAATTCGTTGTTGCCCTGCATGGTGTTGTAAACAGGTGTAGCTAAATGCTTAAACATTCTTGTCACCGGCTCCGGCCATGGAACAATGCGGCAGATATGCTTGTTGTAAAGTTCATTGATAAGCAGATCTTGATACTCTTTGTTGTCCCATTGTTCTTTGGATTCGTATTGTTCCATCATCTTAATGGTTTCTGCAGGGAACTTGGCACGCAGTTCATTTACATATTTGAGGTAAGAGGGAATACTGGCAGTCATGTTGGAGATGATAAGCCCCTTCAAATGTTTACCGTATTTCAAAGCATATTCAATGCTCAACATTCCGCCCCAGCTTTGTCCGTAAAGGTAGAAATCATCTAAGCCTAAACCTTTGCGCACCTGTTCTACCTCTTCCGTAAAGCGCTCAATGTTCCAAAGCTTTTTATCATCGGGTTTATCTGAATATTCAGAGCCGAGTTGGTCGTAGTAGTAGAACTCAATTCCTTCCTGCGGCAAAAAATCTTCGAAGCATTCGAAGTACTCATGCGTGCATCCCGGACCACCATGTAGGGTTAGGATTTTAATCTTTCCATTACCTACCTTCTTGGTCCAGACCTTGTATCCACCATCTATCTCTATCATCTTCACTCCACCGGTTTTTACTTCTCCCTTTTTATACTCCCAAGAGGCAGGAGCGCTGGAGAAAGCATTCGAAAAAGGAAGCGAGGAAATGGCCAAACCAATATTTGCTTTGAGATAATCCTTACGCGTAAGTTTCATACAGGAAGTTTTGTTGCGAAGATGAGGAAAAAAGGGGAACGGATTGGTTATTTGTGATGAATGCTACTTTGCATTTGCCAGTATTCTTTCTGTAATGAAAACAAACTCGCTGAGCATAATGGCTGTGGCTCCCCAAACGATATGTTCGTTATGAATGTAAGCCGGCACGCGCACCACCGAATTGTTCGACAATTTTATTTCTGTTTGATGACGGATGTTCTTTTCATCCAGGAAGAACGATACAGGAATCTCAACAATCTTCTCCACTTCTTTTTCCTGTGGAATGAAGTTTTCGAAATCGGTGGCAAACCCTACTGTAGGATAAACCAAAAAATTACTCGGTGGAATGTACAGTTCGCTTAGTTGTCCAAGCAATTCAATATTTTTATCGGTGACACCTACTTCCTCAAACGTTTCACGAAAGGCCGTAGCCAATAAATCAGTATCCGTTTCATCTTTCTTTCCTCCGGGAAAACTCATTTGTCCGCTGTGCACACCATCATATTGTTTGCGTTGGGTAAACACGATGTTCAATTCGTTTTCTTTTTCAAACAGCAACAACATCACACCACTTACGCGCGGATGGTGGGTCATGATTTCTTCTTTAGTCAGTCGCGGGCGATAGGAAGGGGCCATGCGATATTGCGCTTCTTCGCCCGGTAGTGGTTTCTGCAATTCTTGCTTTAATGTATCGATAAACTGCCTTTCAAATTTCATAACGCAAGTTTAAATTTTTCGATTCACAAGTTTATAGATTAGATGTTAATGCTTCGTCCATATTTATTTGTTGCGCTTAGATTACATTTTTAGTAATGAACAATTATCTTTGACGCTGCTTTTATACACACGACACAAATATTACTACACATGCAATCGCGATTTACCGCTACAGGCGTAACAGCTGACGACAAAGAAGTTCTACTGGCTTATGAATTGAAAGAAGAGGAATTTAAAGTAACTCTTTACATCGTACCGAAGAAATCTTTGAAAGGAGAACTGCTCGAACAACTTCAGAAGAACTGGGTGGAAGGAGCCGAATTTGAATTTCCGAAAGGAACCAAAGAGGTGAACCCTAAACTGCAAGGCGAAGAATCCATTTTACCCGAAGATATTCGTTCGGAAGAATCGGGCAAAATACGCATCCGCCAAAATGAATGGGCCTACACTTTGCTTACCGCTAAGTTGTGGGAGAGTTATTTGCTGGAGTTGGAAGAGCTGAAAAAGAAAGCGGCTGAATTGACCCAATATGACCGTAAATTATTTGATGATGCCAAGTCTTTTTGGGAGCGGGTGTTGGAGCATCGGAAAGAGCGCGACATCAGTCAGGAACGGTTAGACAAAATCAAGGATGATGTCAATTCTGTTTTTGAAAAGCTAAAGACTTTCCGCAAATCGGAGACAGCTGAGTTTGAAGCCAATTCGGCTAAACTGCGCGAAGTGGTGATTGCCAAAATTGAAGACCTGCGCTCACGCACCAACGAAAAGGCAAACTTCAAATTGCTGCTGGAAGAACACAAGAACATTCAGAACGAAAGCCGCAAAAACCGTTACAATAAATCGGATGATGTGCTGGTGCGCAAGAACTTAGATTCTGCGTTTCAGTTTATAAACGAACAACGCAATCATTTCTTTAATGACCTTTCGGCTAACCGTATCAAAGGATTGAACGAAGTGATTGAGCGCATGGAAGCTGCCCTTAACCGCGACAAAAAGGATTTGGAATATATGCAGCGCAAGGCCGAAAGCAACAAGAGTTCTTCGCTGGAGTTGCAGTTGATAAAGCTGAAGACCACGATGATGAATGAAACCATTGCTTCGAAAGAAGAGAAACTGAAAGACATTCGCGCAACCTTAGAGCAGGTGTTGAGACAGTCGGGACAAGGGAAGAAGAAGGAGGCTAAAAAGGAAGTGAAGGAAGGCGCAAAGGAAGAAGTGAAAACAGAAACTTCAGCACCTGCCGAAACGACCACAGCCGAATCAGCAGAACCAACGGATGCTCCTAATCCTTCGCCAGCCGAATAGACTTGCGGTGATTATTCACCGTTAATACACAATTATAAACTCCTTTTGAAATGGCCGCCAAATTCAAAAGGAGTTTTTGTTTCCCGGCATTCAGGCCGGTGTTACAAACTTCCTGCACCAGGCTTCCTTTCAAATCGAGCAGTTCAATCTTTACCTGTTCTGCTTTCTTCAATTCAAAT
>CANJVG010000031.1 GCA_947478005.1 Bacteroidota bacterium | reverse complement strand
CCATCTGTTTTGCGAATAACCCAAGGGTGAGTTAGGTAAGTAGGTACACTCCAGGAAGCTCCGTCAGCTAAATCGCTATAAGAAACTTCACTGCCGTTGTAGTCTATCCATTTGATGTGTAACAGACGTTTGGAGTTATTGGTAAATGTGATGTTTACTGAGTCAATAGAATTTATTGACTTTAGTCCGATTAACTGGTCGCAGTTTTTCTCGGTAAAAGAACCGGCATTGTAAAATGCTTTGACAGTTAAGAGGTCAGTAACCTTTTTGCAACTCGTGGTTATGATAGTTGCCAGCAGAACAAGAAAGAATAGTCGTTTCATAGTTGATGATTTATGAGACAAAAATAAGCGGGTCAAATTTATTTGGACAGGTTCAGTAAGAATTTCCTGATTTTGGAATAACTTACAGATTGGTCAGTCCATTACTTTCCGCTCTTTTCTTTCAACTGTCCCTTTGACTGAAGTATTTTCTCTGACGGTGCAGCCGGTTCAAAACGCATGTCTGCATTTTTAGAAATCAAGCCGTTATCTAATGTTTCATCAGCACGGTTGCATACAATAGTCCATTGGAATGGTGTATTGGATGTGCCTCCGTGCAATTCGTTTACATCAAATCCGGTGGCACTTTTGTTGCTGATATATACGCCATTGCAATCCCCATCTAACTGCACATAAACACGAAGCGGATGTTGATTATTGATGGTTACGTTTTTAGCGAACACAGGGTCGATATTAATATGAACCTTGCCGTTAACCAATTGACCTTGCCCGTAATCCTGCAAATAGATTTCAGGGGATTCAGTGGCGTGCATTACGACTGGCTTGTTGCTCAAATCTTTTACCACCGTAGAAACTGTTCCTGCACCCATAATTTTGTATTGAGTACTTCCGTTCCAATAATTTACACGAACTACAGAGCCGAAGTTATCGGAGTAAATAGCTTGTGCAGCATTGGAGGAATTTGTTTTGGCGAATAATCCAGTTGTGGTTCCCGTAAAAGCTCCCCCGCTTCCACCTGCCATTAGGATGGCACCTGCACTATTTCCAAAACCAACAACACCTGTACCAGATGTGTTATAGTTCTCTCCCCATACACCAGATGCCAATGATCCGTTTTGAGAACTGATACCTATTATACCGCAACCTCCCCCGCTTCCTGCTGCAGCGTTGTTATAACCCCACAATCCATCATTTGCTGCGTTGTTATTGGTAAAGTGACCCGTAACATTGGCAGCACTTGTCACTTGCAATGGATAGGCAGGTGTAGTAGTTCCTATACCTATGTTTGTTCCATTGTCAAAGATTTTTGAGTTGCCTCCGGTAGTGGCTGAAGTAAACTTAACTACATAATTAACCGTTCCGTTTAAGCCACCGCCTCCTGAACCTGCCGGACCGGTTGGGCCTGTGACACCGTCTGTTCCATTCATTCCTGCAGGACCTTGTGCTCCATTTGCCCCTGCAGGTCCGGTTGGACCTGTTGCTCCATCAATACCGTTGGCACCATTGACTCCGTTTATTCCATTTGCTCCTGCCGGACCCATTAGGCTGCCAAGCAAAGTCCAGGAGGTAGCTCCCGTTTTCTTATAGTAAGTTCCGTTGGAAGTATTTAAATAGTAATCGTTTAAGCTACCTTGCGCGGTTGCGGGAACACCGATTCCGCTTAGCCAATTATTTCCATCGATTCCATTTACTCCATCTGTTCCGTTCGTACCGTTGATACCATTGGTACCATTGGTTCCGTTTGTACCATCTATGCCGTTAGCGCCCGGTATTCCCATAGGTCCTGTTGGTCCGACTGAGCCACCGCTTCCGCTTCCGTTTGCTCCGGCTGGCCCCATTAGGCTTCCCTGATAAGTCCAGGTGGTAGGACCTGTTTTCTTATAATAATCTCCGGAGCTAGTATTAATGTAGAAGTCGTTGGTGTTTCCTAAAATATTTGCCGGAGCTGTTGTACCGCTTAGCCACATAGTTCCGTTTATTCCGTCAGATCCATTGGTTCCGTTTATGCCATTTGTTCCGTTGACACCGGCTATTCCTTGCGGACCTTGGGGTCCTGTTGGACCAGTAGCTCCTTTTCCGCCATTGACTCCGTTTGTGCCATTGGTTCCGTTAATACCAGGATTACCCTGAGGCCCTGTAGGCCCCGGCAAGCCTCCTCCGCCATTCCCGGTAATGACTACCCATCCATGAGAGGTCAAAAAGCAGAAGGCGTTGAGGTCGATATCATATACTATAAGTCCTTCGCAGCCCGTGAGGGTGGTACGGCTAAGTGTAGTTAACCGGGGTATCAGGATACCTTTTTGCTTCGCCTGAACATCGAGAATAGCGCATTGATTAGGAGAAGAAGTTCCTATCCCCACTTGCCCTTCCACAATTAGTCCATTGTTGGGTGCCTGTATAGTAGAATATAAATTGCCTATGCTTTGATTGCCCTTCACAGAAAGTTTACTGGCAGGAAAGGGTTCTCCTACACCTGTGTTTTGACCAAACAAGTTGGTAGTTGTAGCGATAGCGGTAAAGAATAAAGTGCTGATTAATCGGTTCTTCATGGTGGCTTATTCGGTTCTATAGTTGAAAACAGAGGACTTTTCCTCAAGGCAGTAAACGAATGATTCTGACTCTATGTTCCGAATTATGGAAAGAATCGCACAAGGAATTACTTGTTAAACAGGAAACCAGCAGAAAACTCCGCTTTTTTGTGAATCTCTACAAGCCAATACTTGTATCTTACCATTTTAGCTTGTTTAGTGTGACAGACTGTTGACACACGAGTAGGAAATGATTATCTTGCTATCAAATACAACGGTTATGAAAAAGCTTATCCAACTTTCTATCGCTCTTATCCCAACTTTTGTTGCTGCTCAATTTGAGTTCAACAATCAAGGGGATATCTATCTTCAAAAGGGCGCGATGATTCACGTGCAAGGAGAGTTTACAAACGACCGTGGCATCGTATTGAATGACGGTATCATTGAAGTGGATGGCGATTTCAACAACAAAGCCGGCTCTGCATTTGCCATTGGAAACGATAACTCTTCTAAAGAGCGTGCGGTAAAGTTCACCGGTAATGGCACTCAGGCAATCAAGGGCGATATGACCAATGCCTCTTTCTATAACTTAGTAATCGACAAGGCTTCGGCTACCGGTGCAGTAGAAATGCAAACCAACATAAACGTAGATGGTTCTTTAGTTTTCGGTTCAAACACTACGGCTGCTACTTATGCTACTGCCAACACCTACAGCAACAACAACCAGAAGGGATTGATTCAAACTTACAGCGGTGCTAACGAATTCGTTTTGTCAGTAAGAAACGGAAATAACGATGCGGTGGCCGGTTATGCAACCATGAACATCAACGGTGCTCCAACTACTGCCTATATAATAACTAAAGGAACACGCGGTACCAATGCCGGAGGATTTGAAAGAAACGTAAACAGCGCTACCGCTTATGACTTTCCTATCGGCACCGAAGAAAACAGATACAACGCGGTGAGAATGAACTTCAGCCAGATTCCTGCAAACGGAGGAATGGTGAAGGGAAAATTTAATGATGGCACAGATAATGCTTCGGGCTATGCAGGTTTCATGACTCAGGAATGCAAGAACTGCACGGCTGAAAACACAGCGGCTAACAACAACGGTTACAACCGTTACTTTGCTGCTAACCCTTGCAAGAACAACCAGGCGCAGTCCATCAGTTTAGAAAACACCGTGACCGACCACGGCTACTGGAGTTTTTCGGCCGATGCTAACAGCAATGCTTACGAATATATGGTAGAGACTTTCCCTAATTCATTCACTCATGAAGGAGCCGGCAACGACATCATGCGCACCGTAAAGTATGATGCAGCTTTCGGTTACAATCCTTCGAACGAATCATGGAATCAGTTTGTAGAAAGCGTAGCGAACGTAAACGACCTGTTGGAATATTCGCGCAACACCGGAACCTGCTACAATGGCACCGGCATACCAGGCGGAAAATATACCGGCATCACCACTCACTTTGCTATGCGCAGTGGCAAGGCACAGCCGGTAGAAATTGTATTCATCAAGGCAGAACCTAAACAAAATAACATCGAAGTATCTTGGGCTACTGCTTTAGAAATAAACAATCATGGATTTGAAGTAAAGAGAAGTACCGATGGCGTAAACTTTACGACAATAGGATGGGTAGAAGGAAACGGCAATTCTATTACGGAGAAGAACTACTTGTTTGTAGATAACACAGCCGATGCTAACACCGTTTACTTCTATCAGTTAAATCAATTGGATTTTGACGGAGCCAGTGCTAAGACAAATATTGTATCGGCTGAAATCGTGAAGGGAATATCATTCAGCATCAGCGAACTAATGCCTAATCCTGCTTACAATGCTAGCCAATTGGTTATCACCAGTGGTATAGCGCAGGATATTTCTGTAAGAATGATTGATATGATTGGTCAGGTAGTATCCAACGTGGTATATCCTATCCATACCGGAGTAAATGCTATATCTTTAGATATTTCTTTGTTTGCCTCTGGCTCTTACCATGCTGTGGTTACAGCCGATGGTAAATCTATTTCTAAAAAACTGATTGTAACTAACGAGTAATCTTCTCTTCTTCTTTATCTATTTCCGGGGGGAGCTTTTAGCTCTCCCTTTTTCATTTCCATTCGTTTCGCTGTCTTCATACAATAGTATACGAACACTGTTTCTTTTTGTTTCACTATTTCCGAAATTATTTTTCGGAAAATCCAGAGACATTTTTACTCTGATGCTCGTTCTGTTTCTGATTGTTGACATACCCTTTATTTTACGCACCCACCCATAAAATGTTTCGGATTTTGAGATAGAAAAATACAAAGTGGGGATTGTGGGTTTTTCGAGTAGTTTTTTTTGGTGAGTAACCGGGAAGAAAATGCAGGGGCACACTCCTAAAGGTCTTTTTTTAATCTTTTTTGCTTAAAAAACCTGCGTGATGGCAAGTGGATGCTTCCTAAAATAGCAAAATACGAGTATTGTCATCTATCTTCGCTTCTATCGATGGCAAGATACTTATTTGGTGGCAAGTTGAAGCGTCTATCGAAGGCAAAACAATTGTTTGGTGGCAAGTTGAAGCATCCACTGAAGGCAAAACACTTGTTTGATGGCACGTTGATGCGTTCACTTGCAGCCAAACACTTCTTTGGTGGCAAGTCCATGCAACGATAGATGACCAAAAAAATTTCGGGTTTGTGGCACTAGCTCTTTATCCTAAATTCACTTCATGACCTTACGGCTTTATAGCCAAATGAGCCAAGGCAAGCATAAAGCGTTTCTTTACGTTTCCCTTACGGCCATACTTGGAGCCATTGCGAAAACTATCGAAGAAAAGTTTAGAATACATAGATGCGAACATGGCGCATTTATAATGGCCGTATTTGCGGCCACCATCGCGTAGGGTAATATGTTTCGCTCCATGTTTCTTCATACCGTCACGCGCCACAAATGAATTTTTGTAGTTCACCTGTTCATCTTTATCGCAATAGCAAAGCTGAATCGGGTTTTCGGGCTTCCAGTTGCAAAGCGAATTGTCGGCCAGTGCTTTGTGCATGGGAAAATTCGGGTCATTAAGATAAAGATTTACAAAAGTATCGCGCACCATATCCTTTGGCACTTCGGGCAACACTTTATCAATAGCCCCCAGGTGATGACTGCCATCGAACATGTGAGGAATGAGGGTGTCATAAGGCGATTTGTAGATAGCATTAATGTCGGGCACGATATGGTAAATCTCGTTGAATCCGCGCAGAATATAAGGTAGATAATGCGGGTTCGAATACTTTTTGAACATTACTTCGCTTTGCACACCTCCCATATCATATGCACCACTGTTACCGGCAGTAGCCGTTACTTTTATATCGGGGTAGCTTTCCTGAATAAACTTATTAGCCGCCACAGCCGCATAGCCGCCTTCAGAATATCCAGTAAGGAATAATTGCTGATTCAGTTTTACATGCAGCGTATCGTTCAGTTCACGCACGGCATAAATCATATCTGCACTCGCCTGCCCCAACGATTTATATTGCTGATACAAGTGAAATTTTTCGCCATAGCCTAAACCTATATAATCTGGTTGCAACACAAGATAGCCATCCACAGCCAAACCAAGACATAAGTAATCTTCACCGCCAATACGTTTCTCTCTTCCCTTCTGCACCCGGGTGCCATGATGATAAACTACTTCGGGCAGCGGTTTATCGGCTCCGCGAGGCACAAACACCAAACCCGAAGCGAGGATGCAGGTGCTATCGTGCCAACACGATTTGTAAGTGATGTCATAAATATCTACATCATACTTAGGGTTGAGTATGGCTTTGGGAACATGGTTCTCCTTCATCTTCTTGCGCAGTTCTTCTTTAGTAACAGTGTTCCACAGTTTGTAAGAAATCAGTTTGTTCCCGACAAAGTCGAGTGCGAAAGTTTGAAGTGAAAGCCCAAGAGCAAGGAGGATGAGGATGTGTTTCATTTAAGATAAAAGTGTTTTTGGATAGAAGACATAATATTTAGTAACGGGAACTGAAAGTACAGAAATATTCAACTGGTCGCTGGCTTGTGCTATATCAATTACCTGGTCTTTGCCCAGCATAATATTAATTCTGTTTTCGGTGGGATTATAAGCATGATTAGAAGTAGTATCAGAAAAAACCAGATAGCCCGCCTCTTCTTCATTCACTTTAAACTTCTTCATCGCCCGTTCATTCAGGTCTTTGATTTTCTTGTAAGGGAAGGCCTTGGTGCCTATTTCGATTTTAAAGAGTTTGCGTTCCAGAATAGCTTCGCATAAAATGCGTAACACTTTATCATCGCTGTATTGCCAGTATTTTAAAGCGGCAAAAATATCTACATCATCTAACTGCGAGTAAAGGTTAAGCACTTTCGAATCTTTGTCGAAATCTTTCAACCGAACTTTGTTGTGAAGAAAATAAGAAAGAGCAGGAGAGGCATCTAGTTTCTCGCCTTTAGCAATTAAATATTTAGCACGCTCAATTACTTTCACCAACATCTGCTCCACGCATAAAACAGTCTTGTGCAGATAAACCTGCCAATACATCAATCTGCGGGCAATAAGAAAACTTTCGATACTGTAAATACCCTTTTGCTCCACCACCAACTCATCGTTGCGAACGTTCATCATTTCAATAATTCGCTCGTAAGATATAGCGCCTTCATTCACTCCGGTAAAAAAAGAATCGCGCGTGAGATAGTCGAGGCGGTCAACATCCAGTTGAGAGGAGACTAACTGATGCAGAAACTTCTTTTTATAAGTGCCTTCAAAAATCTGAATGGCCATTGTGAGTTTTCCCTTGAAATGCTCATTCAGCTTTTTCATGTAAATCTTCGAAAGATCTTCGTGATGAACTTCCGCTATCAGGCATTTCTCCAGAGTGTGGGAGAATGGACCGTGACCAATGTCGTGTAAAAGAATGGCGATTTCTGCGGCCAACACTTCTTCTTCCGAAATTTTATTCCCCTTGATCTGTAGAATGGAAAGCGCTTTGCGCATTAAATGAAATGCACCTAGCGCATGATGAAATCGGGTGTGAATGGCACCGGGATAAACATAGTCACTGAGTCCCAACTGCTTTATTCTGCGCAACCGTTGAAAGTAAGGATGTTCAATAATGTCAAATATCAGTTCATGCGGAATGGTAATAAAACCATGTACGGGGTCGTTAAAAATCTTGCGTTTGTTCATATTGTCAACTGCTCATTAGGAAAGTATCAATCCATCCTTCATTTGAATTTTACGGTCAGCCATATCCGCCAGTTCTTCATTGTGTGTCACGATGACGAATGTTTGATTCAGCTTGTCACGCAATTCAAAAAAGAGTTTGTGGAGGTCGCGAGCATTGTTTGTGTCCAGGTTTCCGGATGGTTCATCGGCCATAATTAATGCGGGATTATTTATCAATGCACGAGCTACCGCCACGCGTTGTTGCTCTCCACCCGAAAGTTCGGACGGTTTATGATTTGCCCGATGAGATAGATTCAACATGGTTAGCAATTCCATTGCCCTCGACTCACTTTCTCTTTTTGATTTACCTCCAATGTAAGCCGGGATGCAGATATTCTCCACAGCTGTAAATTCCGGTAATAAGTGATGGAACTGAAAAATGAATCCCAGCGATTTATTACGAAAGGCGGAAAGGGCTTTTTCGCTCTGTTTAAAAACCTCATTGCCTTCTATTTTAACCTCCCCCAAATCCGGCTTATCAAGTGTCCCTACAATATGCAGCAATGTAGATTTGCCGGCACCCGAAGGACCTACCAAAGAAACAATCTCTCCTTTCCTAACTTGTAGCGACACGCCTTTAAGTACCTCCAGCGCTCCGTATTTTTTATGAATGTTAGTAGCTTCTAAAATCATCGGGCTAAGGTAAATTCAATTTGCATCCCAACAAGGAAACGGCATGAACAAATCTGCTAATCAGCATATATCCGATTGACTTCTTGTCTTTTCCCTATCTAAGTTTATTTTCGTGCCGCTTTCAAAAATAAATAACAACTCCATGAACTTACACGAATACCAGGCGAAAGAATTAATGAAGAATAATGGTGCGTCAATTCAGGAAGGAATTGTAGCAGAAACACCCGACCAGGCCGTTGAAGCCGCTCAAAAACTGAAAGAACTATATAACAGCGACTGGGTAGTTGTGAAAAGTCAGATACACGCAGGCGGAAGAGGGAAAGGGAAAATAGTAGGAACTGAACAAAATGGTGTAGCGCTTGCTAAGAACCACGATGCGGTAAGAACGATTGCTACTAATTTGTTGGGAGGAACTTTGGTTACTAAGCAGACTGGACCGAGTGGAAGATTGGTAAATAAAATTTTAGTGGCTCAGGATGTTTACTACCCAGGAGAAAGCCCCACCAAAGAATTTTACTTTTCTATCCTGCTTGATAGAGCAAAGGGGCAGAATGTAATTATATATTCTACTGAGGGAGGAATGGATATTGAGGAGGTGGCAGAACATACTCCTGAAAAAGTATTGAAAGAATGGGTTGACCCGAAAGTAGGTCTTCAGGATTTTCAGTGCCGCAAGATTGCATTCAATCTCGGTTTGAGTGGAAATGCACTTAAAGAAATGGGGAAATTCACGAAGGCTGTGTACAATACCTATATCAATGCTGACGCTGCGATGGTGGAAATTAATCCATGCCTTAAAACTTCTGACAATAAGATTATTGCTGTTGACGGCAAAATTTCTTTAGATGACAACGCTTTATACCGCCATAAGGATTTAGAGGCTCTTCGTGACCTGAATGAAGAAGACCCAACAGAAGTTGAAGCAAGCAATGCAGAACTGAATTATGTGAAGCTTGATGGAAATGTAGGCTGCATGGTAAATGGAGCAGGTTTGGCAATGGCTACGATGGACATCATTAAACTAAGCGGAGGAGACCCTGCTAACTTCCTGGACGTAGGTGGAACTGCTAATGCTGAGCGCGTAGAGAAAGCATTTCGCATTATCCTAAAAGACCCGCATGTAAAAGCTATTCTGGTGAATATTTTTGGAGGTATTGTACGTTGCGATAGAGTAGCTCAAGGAATTGTTGATGCTTATAAATCTATCGGCAATATTCCGGTACCCATTATTGTTCGTCTTCAGGGAACTAATGCAGTTGAAGCTAAAAAACTGATTGATGAATCAGGTCTAAAGGTTCGTTCAGCCATTCAGTTAAAGGAAGCGGCTGAGGAAGTGAAGAAAGCACTTGCTTAGTTACTAAGTGAAGATCTCTCTTTATCCATATCAACTACAATTCAAATTTCCTTTTTGTATTGCACATGGTATGCGCACGCATACTGCTGTTGTTTATGTAAAGTTGGAACATGAAGGTTTTGTCGGCTGGGGCGAAGCAGCGCTCCCACCCTATTTGCCGGAAACACAAAAGACAGTTACAGATTTCCTTCTTTCCTTCAGTAATAGCAATCCATTCAATTCGATTGACGATTGGTTTGATAAATTGAATCTAGATCAAACAAACCTGAGCGCTAAAGCGGCTCTGGACATGGCTCTCTGGAATTTAAAATCACAGAAAGAGAATAAATCAATTGAGGAGCTGCTTAGAATTGAGAAAAGTGATTTCCCTTTAGGCACTTATACCATCGGAGTTTCTTCATTTGATGAAATGAAAACGAAAGTTGAAGAAGGAACCAAGGCAGGCTTCGAAATTTTCAAAGTAAAGTTGAATGGAGAAAGTGATACGGATATTATTAATGATTTTCGGAAGCTATCAAAAAAGCCTTTTGCGGTAGACGTAAATCAAGGCTGGAAAACTGTTGACGAGGCAAAGGGAAAAATTAGTTTTCTAAAAGATAAAGGATGCTTCCTGGTAGAACAACCTTTGCCAAAAGACAATTTGGATGAGATGAAAATTCTGAAACAGAATTCCTTACTGCCCTTATATGCGGATGAAAGTTGTCAACGCCTAATTGATATAGACAGTTTAAAGGAATGCTTCGATGGCATAAATGTTAAACTAATGAAGTGCGGAGGGATTACAGAAGCCTATCAAATGATTTTGAAAGCCAGAGAACTTGGCATGAAGGTTTTGATTGGTTGTATGAGTGAATCTTCAGTGGGTTGCACTGCTGCTGCACACCTTTCCTCCCTAGCTGATTATGCCGACTTGGATGGACCTTACTTAATTTCAAACGACCCATTTGAAGGAATGAAGATAGACGAAGGAAGAATTCAACTCAATCCATTGGAGCAACAACTTGAGTTTTAAATTCCAAACTCAACCTTCCAACTAAACACAGGAACAATTCCTAGGTTTCTTTTTGTAACAATTAATTGCTTCTCCGGGTCGTAGAATCTGTTCGCTACATTTTCACGATTGATGATGTTCTGCGCATCAAAAGAGAATACCCATGAATACTTCTTTTTGTTTCGTCTAAAACTGGCTCCGAAATCTATTCGGAAGTAATCCGGTAGTTTTTCGCTGAAAGCCTTATCCGTTTGGTAAACCGTCTCGTTTGCAGCTATTGATTTGGGTAAATCGATAGGCGTGACACGATTCCCTCCCCGCCAGATAATTTTTGTATTCAAGCCAATAATGTTATTCCTCTTTTTCCCGACCACAAACTCTTTTCCTCCCAACGCATTTAATACATAATTTACATTGTAAGTGGTATTTCGCCATTGTTCATCAGCAGCCTTGTATTTTGAATTAAACAGAGACGTAGTGAACATGAAAAAATAATTTTTTGAAAAATATTTTTCGAGGGTTATTTCTAAACCGTAGTTGTAGCCCGTTCCTGAATTTTTCAAAGGCATATTTACAAAGCCGTCATCATAATTGAGGATTGAAAATGATTTGCCATTGGAGTCGGCTCCAATCGGAACACTAAACAAATATTGTACGTAAGCTTCTGTTTTAAATCGAAAGTCCTTTTTAAAGCTCAGATTATATCCTGCCACGAAATGGATTGCCCGCGAAAAATCAAGATTTTTGTTCGGAAAATTATTTTGCTTGGAGTTTCCTGCATAAGAGACATAAGTACTTACGGCATCAATGCGACTGTGCAAACCGGCTCCGAAACTAAGCGTGTTATTTTCTTTCATGCGCCATTCAGCACTTATCCGAGGCTCTAGATAAAACTTGTTGTTCAGAAACGAAAAAGTGAAATGCACTCCGCTGTTCAGCTGGAACCGCTCATTGAAACGATGTTTCCATTGTGTGTAGGCTTGCAACATTGAGGTATTGCCCGTGTTATTCACCTGAGTTTGTGATTTAGAATAAAGATAAGAAAACGCTTCGCTGTAAAGTTTGAAATCGGTATGGGTATATATAATTCCTGTCCGGATAGTGTTTAATACAGTTAGTTTTGAATTCAACATTACAGTTGCGCGAATAGTCTTGTAAATGAATTTCTGGTCGTCAATATTGAACTTCCTGAATTCGTAATCTAAGGTATCGTCAGTACTAGTGGTATTTGTATAACTATAACTTAAGACGGATTTGATATAGGTCTTGTTATCCTTGAATAAAAATAAATGCGTCAATCCACTCACACCCATCAGTTGCTTCTGATTGAATTCACTTTTGTCCGATAGTGTTGTCCATTTGGAAGTGTCTCGTTTCGCCTGATTACCTAACGAACTGATTCCCCCGATTCCGAATAAGGTAAATGTCCCTATTTTCGTTGAGGGGAAATAGAAATTGAAATTAATGTCTTGATATTTCGGAGTAACGCTTCCTCCTATTTTAAAACCCAATAGGGCAAATAATTCAAGGGTTGAATAGCGGTAGTTGATTAGGTAGGACCCTTTATACTTTCTACTAAAAGGGCCTTCCAACGTTGCTTCCGCTCCTAGTACTCCGGCCTTTAGAGCAAGCTCCCATTTTTCGCTATTTCCTTTTCTGAAATTTAAATCAAAAACTCCGCTAAGGGCATTACCGTATTCAGCTGCAAATGCTCCCGAAAAAAAATCTGTATTGGTCAGCATGTTGGACGAAAGAATACTTACACCACCACCCGTTGAGCCTTCACTTCCTGCGAAATGATTAGGGTTTGGAATCTCAATTCCTTCCAGCCGCCAAAGCAAACCGCGCGGAGAATTACCTCGAACTACAATTTGATTGTTTTCGTCATTTGCCGTTACCACACCAGCAAAGCTTTGAGCCATTCGGGCGGGATCGTTTTGAGTACCGGCATATCGATTCATTTCCTCCGCAGAAAAGCTACGAGCACTGACAGGCGCAAAATCATTATTTGCTTTTGATTTATCCCGCGTATATTTAATTTCTACCTCTTCAATCTTCGTGATTTTTTCCTGCATTTCTACGTTTAAGAAGACCTCCTTTCCTGAACCAAGTAATACTTCATTCACACTGGCATCTTCATATCCCAAGTATGAAAATTTCAAATTATGCCGTCCAACTGGAACATTTTCAATAATGAAATCTCCGGTTGGTTCGCTTTGGGCTCCCAAAAGAGGATTGGAATTGATGATTACCACATTAACACCAAATAAGGGTTGATGGCTGTCTTTATCAATAATTTTTCCCTTTATGTTCTTGGTAAATTGTTGGGCAATGAGATAAGTGTTTGAAATTAGTAGAAAAAAAAGAAGGGCTGCAATACGCATGAGGAAGTGCTGATTGATAGGCGTTCGAAAATAATTTATTTGAACAGAGAATAAATACTTTTACCCTCAGCACAATGCTCAATTATAATTGTCAAAATTCCAGTGAAAGAAAAAAGTGAAATAATTTTTAGCGATGATGAATTGTTGTTAGTGAATAAACCTTCAGGTATTACAGTTATTCCTGACCGTATTCATACAGAGCGGGAAACCCTGCAAAGCATATTGGCAAAAGATTTCGGTAAATTGTTTGTTGTGCATCGTATGGATCGTGGAACCAGCGGGATAATTTGTTTTGCAAAAAATGAGACATCTCACCGGCATCTTTCTCTACAATTTCAAAATCATTCGGTAAAGAAGATATACAAAGCTTTTGTTTCAGGAAGAATGAAGACTGCCAATGGTATAATTGACACCCCAATAGCTGAGAGCAATACACGTCCGGGCACAATGATCATAAACAAACGTGGGAAAGACGCGCTTACTATTTATGAGACGGAAGAACAATTCAAACATGCCACTCTGCTAAAAGTAGAAATCAAAACAGGTCGAACCCATCAAATACGGGTACACCTTTCTTCTATCGGAAACCCTTTGCTAGTAGACGAAGTTTACAGCAAGTCGAGTGCCTTTTACTTTTCAACCATTAAGAAGAACTATAAGCAAAGCGATGAAACAGAACGACCGACTATTTCACGATTAACGCTTCATGCTTATCAGTTAAGTTTTATTCATCCTAAAACTAACAAGGAAGTTTCCTTCGTGGCACCGTTACCAAAAGATTTGGAAACTCTATTAAAACTGTTGCGCAAGTACGATTCTTAGATTTTGGTTAAAGTATCGTATGCTCCAAAATTACTATCAAACTAATATTTCAATCACGATGATAATTTTATTTTCAGCCCTTAAATCCTAGCATTCTATGAAATTTAAAATAACTGCGATTTTCTTATTTGCCGCTTATAGTTTCTTGTCTGGCCAATCCGATTTGGATCGCGAAGCCAGAATTGTTAAAGAGAAAGACGAAATGAACAGACAGCGGAACTTATTAAAAGTAAAAGAAGCTGATAAAGAGGGGCCTCGGGAACAAAAAGGCAATGCAAACGGAAATGATGGGGATAGAAAGAGTGAGAGAGAGGAAAGATCTTTACAAAAGGTTAAAGGCGGACACCTAAAAAGGGTGCTTGATATGCCTTTTGATAATTTCAAAATTTATTTTGTGGATGAACTCTGGAAGATTTACCCGGGTTGGGCTACTTCACAAGGTTACCACAACTATGATTCAATTCTTATAATACCCAATGCCGAATCAAGAAGCCGAGAATTGAAATTTTGTAGCCTGATTGAAGATTCTTTAAAACATTATGCACCTGATTCGCTAAGTGTAAATAACCGTATAGATTATCGGCTTATAGAAAATTTCATAAGAGGAGTTAGATTCGAAATAAAGGAATTTAAAAGTTATGCGTGGAATCCCTCAAATTACAACGTTGGAGGAGCTATCTCCGACATCATTTACAATCAACATGCTCCTTTAGAAGAAAAATTACGAGCATTAAATAAGAAGTTGGCAAATATTCCGCAATACTTTCAGGCGGCTGAGAAGAATATCAGTCAACCTACAAAAGAACACACTCAACTGGCAATAAATCAAAACAAGGGTTCATTTTATCTGTTTGACAAGGTTCTCGTAGATTCAGTCAATACGTCCACTCTCTCTGCAACTGAAAAGGCTTCCCTGAATGCAAATGCCGTCAAGGCACGCAATGCATTAGAGAATTACGTTAGTTTTCTAACAAAAATATTACCAACTACTGAAGGAAAAGGAGGACGTAGCTTTCGCATAGGAAAGGATTTGTACGCCAAGAAGTTTGACATTGACATCAACTCTCGATATTCGGTTGAAGAAATGTATAAAAAAGCCTTGGATAGAAAGACGTTCGTTCAAAGCGAGATGTATGTTACTGCACAGAAATTATGGGCGAAGTATATGGGCAATGCAAAAATGCCGGATTCGAAATTAACGGTCGTAAAAATAATTATTGACACATTATCTACAAAACATTGCAAACGCGAAGATTTGATTTCAACGATTGAAAAGCAGTTGCCGGAGCTCACTAAATTCATCAATGCCCATCAATTGATTGATTTAGATTCCACACAGCCACTCAAAGTGCGCAAAACACCGGAGTATATGGCAGGTGTTGCCGGAGCAAGCATTAATTCTCCCGGTCCTTACGACCATAATGCTACCACCTATTATAACGTAACTCCACTTGACAGATATTCAGAGGCTGAAGCAGAGAGTTATTTGCGAGAATACAACGATTACGTGCTACCTATCCTGAATATCCATGAAGCAATACCTGGCCATTATACACAGGGTATTTATGCAAATCGTTCGGCCAGTATCATCAAGTCAATTCTTGGAAACGGAGCGACCATAGAAGGTTGGGCATGTTATGTAGAACGCATGATGATTGAAGAAGGTTTTCATGACTCGCCGGAAATGTTGTTGTTCTACTATAAGTGGAATCTACGCGAGGTATGTAATTTCATTCTCGATTATAATATTCACTGCAACGATTGGACCGAAAAACAAGTATCTGATTTGCTTGTAAATGAAGCATTCCAACAATCTACTGAGGCCAAAGAAAAATACAAACGAGCTACCCTATCACAGGTGCAACTCACTAGCTATTTTACCGGGCTTACAGAGATTTATGAGTTGCGGGAAGAACTTAAAGCAAAGTTTGAAAAGAATTACTCTCTCAAAAGATTCAATGAGAAGTTTTTAAGTTTTGGTTCAGCACCTGTAAAGGAAATACATTCAATCATATCAAGAGGTAAAGCAGAGCGGTAAGCCAATTGGTTCTTGTCCATTATCTGTTGTTGTATTTCCACTTCACGCTATGTAGGTATGGAACTGCTACCCCAATTGCTGCACCTATTACGTAGCCGGTTATAACATCCGTCCAATAATGTTTTCCTGCTTTATAACGAAGTACGGCTGTCGCAAGAGGCAATGCAGCACATATTGACCACACCATTGGCTTTAATTTAGAATTCGGGTTGTAGGCAACAAACGTAGTTGCAAAGAAAAAACTCATGGAAGCGACCGTAGAAGTATGCCCACTGAAAAAGGATTTGAAATTATCTTTCTTTAGTTTTTTCTCCACGGGTATATCTGGATTATAAACCAAAGGACGGGGACGATGAACAGTTTCCTTAAGAAGATTCGTAATGGCGAAATTGAGTGCGAGAACTTCACCGGTCATTGCAGCAATTTTTCCAAAATCCTTTCTTGAATTTGGATTGATTAAATGAAACAGAGGCATTGCAATAGCCGCATACATGGTAGCATCGCTTATGTATCCGCAGGTTTTCGAATTCTGATAAGTAGCACCTCTATCGAACTTGTTTACATCATTTCGGTTCAAACTCATCACACTTTCTTTAGAAGGAAGCGTATGGGTCGTTCCTATTAAATACGAAGTGCCCAAAAGACCGATGGCATTGGTCCCTAATGGAATATCAACGGCCAGCGATAATTTATAAGGAGAGGTAAATGGTGTTTGTGCCTCAGATAGAAAGAAAGATTGAAGACAAACAGCAAGGAGAATTACTTTTCGAACCATAATGCAATTTATGATTTCGCTTTAGTTCAGGAACTGATTATTCTTCTGAGGAAGAACTCTTGAATCCTTTCATGATTCCTCGAACGCTTTCGCGGATGAAGTTTACTATTTCATCCTTATCTGCGCTCGATTCTATATCGGCATCTATATATTTTAGAGCTGTGCTGGTGTTATAGCCCCGTATATATAGAATACGGTAGACGTCTAATATCTGGTTAATCTGGTCAGTGGAATATCCTCTGCGTCTTAACCCGATAGAATTTACTCCGGCATAAGTAGTTGGGTGACGAGCCGCACGTACAAAAGGCGGAATATCCTTATTCACCAAACATCCTCCACTTACAATAACGTGCCTTCCTATTTTCACAAACTGCTGAAAGTTAGTAGAGCCTCCAAGGATGGTAAAATCACCTACTTCAACGTGTCCCGCAAGATTAGCGTTGTTAGCCAATACGCAATTTTTTCCAATTACGCAGTCATGCGCTATGTGCACATATGCCATTAACAAAGAATTATCACCTATCACCGTTTTCATCGAGACCTCAGTGCCTTTATTTACCGTAACATATTCTCTGATGGTTACATTATCCCCAATAACCACCTGCGATTTCTCCCCTTTATATTTCAAGTCCTGTGGAATGGCAGAGATAACGGCACCGGGAAATATTTTGCAATTCTTTCCAATGCGCGCACCCTCCATAATAGTAACATGGGAACCTATCCAGGTACCTTCACCCACTTGCACATCTTTTGAAATAGTAACAAATGGCTCGACAACAACATTGTCTGCCACTTCGGCTTGCGGGTGTATGTAAGAAAAGGGTTGATTCATTTATTTCAATTCAATAGTTACTTTCCGTCCTTCCGTTGAATCTTAGCCATCAATTCTGCTTCACTCACCAGTTTATTTCCCACATAGGCTGTTCCTTTCATTTCTATAATTCCTCTGCGCATAGGCGAAAGCAATTCCATCTTAAACAGAACGGTGTCACCTGGCACTACTTTATTTTTGAATTTTACTTTGTCAATCTTTATAAAGTAGGTATCGTAATTCTGTGGGTCGGGAAGTTTGTGGAGTACCAAAATTCCGCCTGTCTGGGCCATAGCCTCTAACTGCAACACGCCCGGCATGATAGGATTGCCCGGAAAGTGGCCACGGAAGAACTCTTCATTCATCGTTACACCTTTCACGCCCACAACTTCCGTGTCGGATAGGTAAATGATTTTGTCAATCATTAAGAAAGGATAACGATGTGGCAGAATCTTTTCAATACCAGTGGCGTCATAAACCGGAGGCATATTCTGGTCGTAAGCAGGGGCAGGGTCTTTGAGTCTTTCCTGCTTGATATGCTGTTTCAGAACTTTCGCAAACTCCACATTGTGTTTATGACCTGGTTTAGTGGCAATAATGTTTGCGTTGATAGGCGTACCTATTAATCCTAAATCACCTATCACATCCAAAAGTTTGTGTCGCGCAGGTTCATTGTGATGATGTAATTCAACATTATTCAATATACCTTCTTCCACCACTTTAATATCGGGTTTGTTGAACAAGGCTGCCAACTTTACTCTTTCTTCTTCGGTTACTGGTTTATCTACTACTATAATAGCGTTATTCAAATCACCTCCTCTAATTAATCCTGCATCATACAACATCTCCAATTCATGTAAAAAGCAAAAGGTGCGCGATGGAGCAATTTCCTTTTTGAAATCGTTCATCTTGTCCATGGTAGCATGTTGCTGACCAAGCACCTCACTTTTGTAGTCAATTAGTGCAGTAACCTTATAGCGATTAGACGGCATCGCCAAATATTCAACCCCGCTTTCTTTATCTACATAGTGAATATTCTGACGCAATTCGAAAATATCGCGTTCTTCGGCTAACTCCTGAATGCCGGCCTTTTCCAAAGCTTCCACAAAATAACGGGCACTTCCGTCCATAATTGGAATTTCAATTCCGTCTACCTGCACTAAACAATTATCTATCTGCAAGCCAATCAGGGCACTCATTAAATGCTCTACGGTGGCTACCATACCAGTACCCTTCTCCAACGTAGTTCCTCGCTGCACGGTAGTCACTAAATCGCAATCGGCATTTATAATGGGCTTGTCGGCTAAATCAATTCGCTGGAACTTGATGCCGTGATTTGGAGGGGCAGGCAGAAATTTAACTGTTACATTTTGGCCTGTATGCAAGCCAACGCCCGTAAGCGAAACCTCTTGTTTAATTGTTTGTTGTAAAGAATGCGTCATTAACGATTTCTAAAGGGTGACAAAACTATTATTTTACATGAGACTGAATACAATATTTGGCTTTCCCAAAATAGTGATCATGATTCCTTTCCTTTTTCCAATTTCTTCTCCAGTTCTTTTACCCGTTGAATTAAACCTGGCAACAATTTCATTGAAGCCAAAATCCGGTAATGCTCCCGAGCATCTATGGCCGGGGCGCCAGATACTCCCTTTCCTACTTCAGCTATATCGCGAATCACAGCGGCCTGAGCCTGAATCTTCACGCCATCTGCAATATTCAAGTGACCTGTAATACCAGCCTGACCACCTATCATCACGTTCTTCCCAAATTTAGAAGAACCCGAAATGCCAGCCTGAGCTGCAATCACGGTATTATCTCCAATCTCTACATTGTGAGCAATCTGAATAAGATTGTCGAGTTTAACTCCGTTACCGATTTTAGTGGAGCCGATAACCGCACGGTCAATACAGGTATTCGCGCCTACTTCCACATCGTTACCAATCACCACATTGCCGGTTTGGGGAATCTTTTTGTAAGAACCATCGGGTTGTGGGGCAAAACCAAAACCATCGCTGCCTATCACACTGCCCGAGTGCAAAATACTGCGGCTGCCTATTTTACAATCGTGGTAAACAGAAACATTGGCATACACAATTGTGTTGTCGCCTATCTCTGCCTTATCACCAATAAAACTGTTCGGGTGAATAGTTACGTTATTTCCAATTTTTACGTGCTCTCCCACATAACTAAATGAACCAAGGTGAAAGTTTTCTCCATAAACCGTGCCTTTGCCGATGTGAGAGTTGGGTTCAATCACAGACGTTTTCTCCTGACCGTTCATGGCCGCATAAAGTTCCATCAGCTTCTGAAACGCCTGATACGGTTCCTTAACACGAAGCGCAGCAGTGATATTCGTTGTGTTGTATTCAAGTGTTTCATCGCAAAGAAGAACACCCGCCTTTGCAGTTTGCGCATAATGAAAGTATTTTGGGTTGCCTAAAAAGCAAAAAGAATCTGCATCTGCTTCTTCAATTTTGGCGAGTTTATTTACTCGCGCTTCGGGGTTCCCTTCCAGTTTTGCATCTAGCAAAACCGCTAATTCCTTCGCTGTTATCTCCATCTCGGGGGTCTTGAATATGCACGTTAAACGTGGTATTGTTTTTTTATTGTGCGCGCGAAGAAAATATTTTTTCCACAGCCTCTTTGCCAATCATTTGACGGATAATAAAGCCTCTACCCGGAACGAAAGTATTGGTCGTTTGAAGGACTTCTTTATTTTTGGATAAATAGAAAACAACCTTACCCCTATTACTTCTAAACAAATACCGAAATGAAAAACCTTGTAATGGTGCTTGCCATCCTCTTTTTAGCAACAGGCTTTTACAGTTGTGAGAAAACAACAACCGTGGATGCCGCTTCTCTCTGCACCAACGGAATTAAAGACACTACCGAAGCAGAAATTGACTGCGGTGGTGCGTGCGAACCTTGTCCTTCGGGCCCTGAGTTTGCTTGTAAAATGGGGAACGACAATTTTACCGTAACCAATGCTTATGGTCAGATCCTTACTCCAAGTATTCGTATTTATGCCAACGATAGCCGTCCTTTGATGTTTATGTTTGTGCCGACTGCGGTTAACACACCCCTGCCTGTGAACTATGTAAGTTTTGCTTACAGAGGCGAGGCATGGACTCTTCGCGATACCCTTCCGGGTAACGTGGTATTAAGCAAGCTCGATACCATTCGCAAAATTGTAAGCGGAACATTCTATGTAAATGCCAGACGGGTAACAGGCTCGGACACTACTTCCCTGAGGGAAGGGGTATTCAATAACATTCGCTACTATCCTTTAGCGAAGTAATTAAAACAGAAACGCCATCCCGAGGGATGGCGTTTCTGTTTTAATTAAGGTCTAACTCTATCTTCTTCTTAAGAAAAGAGAAACATAATACATCAATGTAGCCAGCGAAGAAAGAGCGGCTACTACATAAGTCATGGCTGCCCATTTCAAAGCGTCTTTTGCCATTTCCTGTTCCTGCGAAGAAGTAATGCCTGAACTATCTAACCAAGCCAAGGCTCTGTTTGATGCATCGAACTCTACCGGTAAGGTAACGAAAGAGAATAGTGTGGTTAACGAAAACAATACGATACCGAACAGAAGCAGGTAAGGGAACACAGTTATCGTCAATACACCAGCCAACAATATCCATTGCATGTAGCGACTCGTAACGCTCAATGCCGGAACCATGCGCGAACGCAAGCCTAACCACATATAAGCATGAGCATGTTGCACTGCGTGGCCACACTCGTGAGCGGCTACGGCTGCTGCTGCCACACTTCTGCCGTGGTACACTTCTGCCGAAAGGTTCACCGTTTTATCCAAGGGGTTGTAGTGGTCGGTCAATTGGCCTTCTACCGAAATAACCTTCACATCATTTATATCATTATCGGCCAACATTTTGGCTGCTACTTCGGCTCCGGTGAGGTTGCCGCGAAACGCAATTTCCGAATACTGTTTGAATTTGCTTTTAAGACGCCAGCTAACTAACCAGCTTAACAACATGAACACTATTACAATTCCATAAATTCCTAACATAGTTTTTTGTTTTTGGTGATGCAATGCTAATAACAATTTGCGTGCTATTCTGCTTTGCCAATCTGTTTTGACACTGTTTATGACGAATTGGCAGAAAAATTATTGTTTCACCAGCTTCTTCGTCACGCTTCCGGTTTTGTTTTCTATAGTTACAAAGTAGATGCCTTGCGATAGATTTCAGATGTCGAATTGCGAACGGTAGGATGAAGAGAATTAAAAAACGAAGAATAGAGTAATAGGGCGAGGAGATGCTTTTGAATGAGGTTTGGTTTTGATTGAATGAAAATAATCTTTTCCATAGACCCCGCAGGTTTTTCACCATATGAGTGTAGCCCGTTCGGTCAGTCACACCATTAGAGCTTTTTATATGCCTGACCGGCTAACCGTGCATTCCGGACGACTGTTTTATGCTCCTGTACAGCTAATCAGACATTCCGGACAACTGTTTTATGCGTCTGCTCAGCTAATCAGGCATTCCGGACAACTGTTTTATGCACCTGCCCAGCTAATCAGGCGTTCCGGACAACTGTTTTATGCGCCTGCTTAGCTAATCAGGCGTTCAGGACGACTGTTTTATGTACCTGCTCAGCTAATCAAGCATTTCGGACGACTGTTTTATGCGCCTGCTCAGCTAATCAGGCGAACGGATAGACTTTTTTGTATGCCTGCTCAGGTGGTCAGGCCTGTTTTTTTTCGCAAAAAAATTTTTAAGCGAATTATCTGCCCTTTGGAAATCCGTCCAATCACTTTTTGCCCGTTCTTCTAAGTCTTCCGGCTCTGCGGGTGACTTGGAAGCTCCAATGAAAGCAGGAAGTCTCCGACTTCCTGACGACTAAGGATAATATACCTCATCTAAAATAGTTATAGGCAACAATCCCTTTTCACCTGCATAATCCTTGGAACTCGAATAAACATATCGTTGAGCCGTATCTACTAATTTAGCTGTAAGTGGATTCTCGTGTATATAGTCTACCTTCTGTTTCACAAACTTACTGCTCTCTAAAGCTATGGGATGATTTTCCTGTTGCCAAAACTGATAGTTGGTATTGTTGCCGTTCTTTTTGCCAGCCGACTGAAATAGCCAAAGCATCCAGTTGCGTCTGCTTTCTGTATTCAGCTTAATGGCTTCAATAATTTTGGAGGAGGTGAATTTTTTAAAGTCGCGCATGATATCTGAAAGGCTATCGGTGCCTTTTCTTGAAATAACCAAATGAATATGGTTGGGCATAATAACCCATGCATGTAACACCAATCCCTTCTTATCTATGCAATACTGCAAACTATCCACTACCATGTCGCTGTAAATGCTACGGGTAAAAACATCGACCCATTCTACCACCGCACAAGTAGTAAAGTAAACGCCATCTGCATCATCAAATTTGTATGCAAAGCCCATAAAACGAAGGTAGAAATAAATAGTTAAGGTATCCTGTTTATTCAACTGTTTTCGAAGTCCCAGACTTCAAAACTTCATCAAAACTTCCAAGTCACCCGCAGAGCCGGAATACTTGGAAGAACAGTGTATTTCTTCGGTGTCCTCCCGCATTTCCTCTATGCCTTCTGTGATTCCGACAAATGCCTTAGTTAACGCCATCGTGTCACGCGTTTCTTCCAGCACATCACGAGTAGTTGCCAGCGCATCACGCGTTCCCTCCAGCATGTCACGAGTAGTCCCCAACACGTCACGGGGTCTAATCTTCTGGTCAGTAATTCTTTCCAGCATGTCACGAGTAGTCGCCAGCACATCGCGTGGTTTAATCTTTTAGACAGTAATTACTTCCAGCAGATCACTTGGAGTCGCCAGCGCTTCACTCTTGTTAAGCAACACAAGGCTTACACATCACATTCCTCTATCTAAAGGATGCTTTTGTTTATCCATCCTTCCCCGCATTTCCCCTACTCTCGAAATTAAAACTACTTTTGCTGCGTTTATTAAATACTTCCCCTCCTTTTTACCCCCGTTTATTTTTCATTCCATCTTTTTATTTCAAAACTGTTTCTTTACACGCATGGCGCGTGCTTCTTCTATTGCAAACAGGCAAAAGGCAAAATAACGGACGGGCAAACCGGTGAATAGTATCACCCAGAACAGACAACTAACAACAAACGAAAAACGACAACTAATGTCAAAAAGCAGAAACAACAAAAAACAAAAACCGCGCAAAGGCGAACGTAAGCCGGCAAGACCCGCTTCGGGCGATGCGCAATATATTTTAAGCGTTATTAAAACCCTTGGCCGCGAAGCCAATCTCAAAAAACTATTTCCGGCCGTATTGAAAAAGATGAAGCAGGAAGAAATCATCCTCGCTTTGTATGAACTCGAACGCCAGGGTCTGATAAAGATGCAGCAGAAGGGCGAAATCAAATTGATTCACGCCAAGCGCGCTCCGACCGATGAACACCGGACCACGAAGTTCCTTTTCGGCATTGCCGATGTTACCAAAACGGGCAGCGCCTATGTAGAAGTAGAAGGAATGGATAAGGACATTTACATTCCGAACCGTGCGGTGCATGGAGCTATGGGGGGCGATGCAGTGAAGGTGCGCATGACCATGTTTGGCCGCAGACCCGAAGGTGAGATTGTAGAAATTGTAAAACGCTCGCAGGATAGTTTTGCAGGGCGTGTGGAAGTGCTCGAGAAGTTCGCCTTCTTCGTGGCCGACAACCGCGTGCTGAGCACCGATGTGTTTGTGCCGCTTACTTCGTTGAATGGAGCGAAGAACGATGACCGCGTAATTGTGCGAATAACCGACTGGAACAAGGACGGCAAAAAACCGATTGGCGAAGTGGCGGAATTGCTCAGCGGCAAAACATCGAGTGACCTCGATATGAAACTCATTCTTATCAGCAATGGTTTCAGCATTGATTTCCCGAGTGCAGTTTACAAAGAGCTGGATAAAGTATCGGAACAGATACCACAAAGCGAAATTGATAAGCGATTGGACTTCCGCGATGTGCTCACCATGACCATCGACCCCGTGGATGCCAAAGATTTTGATGATGCAATTTCCTACCGCAAACTGCCGAACGGCAAACACGAAATAGGTGTTCACATTGCCGATGTGGCGCATTACATTCACGAAGGTTCGGCTTTGGATAAAGAAGCCGAGCGCAGAGCTACTTCTGTTTATCTCCCAGATAGAGTTTGCCCGATGTTGCCCGAGAAATTATCGAATGTGCTTTGCTCGCTTCGTCCGAACGAAGACAAACTGACCTTTGCCGCCATTTTTGAAATGGATGAGCAATTCAACATCACGCATTCTACTATTGCGCGCACGGTCATTCACAGCCGCAGAAGATTTACGTATGAAGAAGTGCAGGAAGTTTTAGAAACCGGTCAGGGTGACCATGTGGAAGAACTGCAACTGTTGGATAAAATAGCAAAGACCATTCGCGCTAAGCGCATGAAGAACGGAGCTATTGCTTTTGAGAAAGATGAAATCCGCTTTAAGCTCGATGAAACCGGAAAGCCGATTGGCATTGTGCTGAAGACTAGAAAAGATGCACACTTGTTAGTCGAAGACTTTATGTTGCTGGCTAATGAAACAGTGGCAAAGTTCGGCAGCCGTTTGCCAACCAAATCGAATAACAAAGAAGAAACAACACAAGCCAAGCCCGTGAAACGCGCTTCGCCATTTGTTTACCGTATTCACGACACACCCGACCCGCAGAAGCTGGAAACGTTTAGTGCCGTAGCGGCTCGTTTTGGTTATCATATCAAATTCGAAGACCCTAAACACGCGGCTGAAACATTCAACACCTTGCTGAAGAAAGTAATCGGCAAGCCCGAGCAGAATGTGTTGGAAACAATGGCTATCCGAAGCATGGCAAAGGCTGCTTACACTACGGCCAATATCGGACACTATGGTTTGGCGATGGAATATTACACCCACTTTACTTCGCCAATTAGAAGATACCCCGATGTGCTCGTGCATCGTTTGCTCGAACATCTGTTAGGCGAGAGTGATGTAATTATTGATAAGGAAGATTTAGAATCGCGTTGTAAGAACTCATCGTTGATGGAACGCAAGGCCATGGATGCCGAGCGTGAAGCCGTGAAGTATAAGCAGATTGAATACTTGCAGGATAAAATAGGAGGGGAGTTTGAAGGGGTGATAACCGGAGTAATTGCGCGTGGCATCTTCGTGGAGATGGCAGAGAACAAATGTGAAGGCATGGTCAGCACCGAACTGATGGGCGATGAAGATTTTATGTTTGAAGAAAAGAACGTGCGCCTCGTTGGCACCCGAAGCAGAAAGAAATATGACCTGGGTGATAAGGTGAAAGTGAAAATTGTTTCAGCCGATATTATCCTGCGCAGGATTGATTTGGAATTGGTGCAGGAATAAAAAACCGAAAGCGTTAAGTAAGCTATGGCAAGAATTAAAGTTGACCTTCACGACATTTACAACAACAGCAAAGCGATTGACAAAGTGCTGGAAGAAGCATTTGAAGAAGCTATTGAAAACAAAATTCGCGAAGTGGAAATAATACCCGGCAAGGGCAGCGGACAGTTGCGCAAGAAGGTAGAGCGCTTCCTGCAAATGCCTCATATCAAATCAAAATATCACCGCATAGAAAACGACAGCAAGAACCACGGACGGCTGTTTGTCTATTTCAAATTCTAGTACAAGAGTTAAGTGAAGATAAAGGACCTTCCCCGCGCGTTTAATGTTTTGTTGCTGTTGGTTTCTCTGGCACTGAACCTTTCCATTGATTTGAGCCCATCTGGTTGGGAAGGATTAAACGACCCTGCTGATTATCTCCATCAATCGGAAATTTCTTTGTTCAGCAAAGAGTTTTACGCACCACACAAAACAATTGAATTTAATCCACGCCCTTTTACGGTTCCGCTCTTCTATAAGTTCTGCGGCAGCAATCCCGATATCATTATTCCTTTTCAAAAATGCATTCACTCGCTTAGCGTTTTTCTGTTGGTATCTGCGTTGCTGCTTTTTATTAGAAATAATATCGTGAAGTACTTACTCATTCTTGCCATCTACCTCTTGATGTCGTGGTGGAATATTTTGGGTTGGAGTATGATCCTGCTTTCCGAATCCATTTCTACATCTCTACTCTTTTGCTGGATAGCCACTTTTCTGTTTTGGTTTAAGAAACGAAACAACATCTGGCTAATAGCGCATCTTGTAGTGCTCGCGCTTTTCTCCTTCTCCCGGGACTCCTGGCCATACATCATCGTTTCATTCGACTTGCTTGTTGGTTTGGTATTTTACTTTTTCGAGAAACGCTTGTTCAAAGGTGCGGTCACTTTTTTTGTTTTCTCTTTCGTTCTCTTTTTGATTCAGCAGGCTTCAGCAAAAACAGGAAGACGGTCTGAATTGCCGGTGATTAATTCTATTGTGGTCAGGATAATGCCGAATAAGGAACATCGACAATGGTTTATTGATAAGGGAATGCCTTGTGCCTCTCAACTGCAAAAGAACTTTGCCGGTATGGATATAAGAGAGGTTGCTTCGCAGGAAAAAATGTTTCGATTATACCGAGATTCAAGTTATCAGGAATTCTTTCACTGGGTAATAGAAAAGGGGCAGGCAACTTATATCCTTTTTATGATGACCCATCCGGCCTATGTTATTCTAATGGAAGAAACGCAAGAGCAGAAAGATCGTATCTGGGCTCATAATCTTTTTTATACCGATGAGCCAAGAGGATACAGTCAGTGGGTTCAATCTGTTTTTCCTTTGTTTAATCTTTCTGCTGTGTTGTTGATGTGCGCTATCCTGGCTGCAATTTGGAGGTTACGGAAGAATCAGATTTATGCCATTGTTCTTTGCCTTACGCTTATCGTTCTATTAAATGCTTGGCTTTGTTACAATGTTGATGCACTCGAAGTGGAAAGACATCTTTTTACCACAGGTATTATGCTGCAGGTTATTGGCTTCTTTTCTATAGCCCTTATAGTAGATTCGCTCGATTTGCTTTCTTTATTTCCAACGGTCAGAAAACACGCTAAATAAATACTCAAATAGCATTATGGACATCACCGAATTTCCGGAAGGGATTACCAACTCAAAATATCTTTCAACCGAAGAAATTGCTATCGTTAAAGCATCCGAAAGAATGCCTACTGAAAAGGAACTGTTCGAAATGCGTCCGGTACCAGAAGTAATTGAAATACTCGAAAACTACGGACACGATTTCAATCTGTTTGAAAGAGAAATGCAGTTGCTTGCAAAACAGGAAATAGCCAATGACAATGCATGGTTTGCCTTTAAACTACTGATGGTAGTTGAGTATACCCGTGAAAGTCTTGTTTAATTTATATGGTAAGTAAACTTTACACCGGTATAATTCTGCGGTGTGATTTTCTTTAGCTCCGTTTTTATTTCATCACTCACATCCAGGTTTGAAATAAACTCCTGAATAGATTCTTTAGTAATGCTGTTGTTGCCTCTGGTTAGTTCTTTTAACTTCTCATAAGGCTTGGGATAACCTTCTCTGCGCAAAATAGTTTGAATCGCTTCGGATACTACGGCCCAGTTGCTTTCCAAATCTTCATTCAGCTTAGCTTCGTTCAACAATAGTTTGGACAAACCTTTTTCAATGGAGGAAAAGGAGATAAGCGTATGTGCCAAGGGCACCCCAATATTTCTAAGGACGGTTGAATCTGTCAAATCGCGTTGGAGACGCGAAATAGGAAGTTTGGCAGCCAGATGCTCAAACAAAGCATTAGCTATTCCAAGGTTTCCTTCTGCATTTTCAAAGTCAATTGGATTTACTTTATGCGGCATGGCCGAAGAGCCCACCTCATTCTTGTTTACCTTCTGTTTGAAATATTCCATCGAAACATAAGTCCACACATCGCGGCATAAATCAATCAGGATAGTATTGATACGTTTCATGGCATCAAACTGTGCAGCCAAGTTGTCGTAATGCTCTATCTGGGTGGTGAATTGCGAACGGGTTAAGAAGAGTTTATTAGAAACAAATTCGTTTCCGAAGTTTACCCAGTCTATGTTCGGATAAGCCACCTGATGTGCATTGAAGTTACCTGTGGCTCCGCCAAACTTAGCGCTATAAGAGACCTGTTCGAGTAAATTCAATTGCGAATTCAAACGTTCCACAAAAACCATTATCTCCTTCCCAAGAATGGTTGGAGAAGCAGGTTGTCCGTGTGTATGAGCCAGCAATGGAATGGCACTCCATCCACTTGCCAAGGTTTGAAGCTGAGCGATTAATCGCTTCAATGCGGGTAAGTAGGTTTGGCTGTTTGCCTCTTTGAACGAAAGCGGTATAGCGGTATTATTAATGTCCTGTGACGTCAAACCGAAATGGATAAACTCTTTCCATTTATCTAAACCCAAGGCATCGAATTTTTCTTTCAGGAAATATTCAACTGCTTTTACATCGTGATTGGTAATCTTCTCGGTGTCTTTTATTTTTTGCGCATCAGTTTCGGAAAACGCTTTGGTGATTTTGCGAAGATCTTCAAACTTTGTAGCTGGAAAATCTGCCAGTTGAGGTAATGGAATTTCACAAAGTGCTACGAAGTATTCAACCTCTACATGCACTCGGTATTTGATCAATCCATATTCGGAAAAGTAAGGAGCAAGGTCTTCGGTTTTTGTTCTATAGCGACCATCTACAGGAGAGATGGCGGTGAGTTGGTTTAGCTTCATGGGTCAAAGATAAAATAAGAAGCGTTCTCAATTCACCTTCACCACAAGTTCTTTTGTGCTTGTATGACTTTCGTGGTCAAGAACCTGGATAATCAATTTATAAGCGGCTGAATCACCCGTAATCCATTGGTATGTGAAGTGATGGATTTTTGCCCCATGAACATAAGGATTATCGTAAAATTCAACGGTGTCTGTAGTATTGTTCTTAAGGGTAAAATAGAACTCATGCAAATCTTTATTGTCACTAACACTTCCCACAATCTGAACGGTATCACCGGCATTTATGGTTGTGGTATCTGTGGGCGAAGTGAGGATAATAACAGGCTCGGCCGGTCCTGTATTTTTTGTACAGGAGAAGAGAAGGGTCGAGAAAGTTGAAATCAGGAAAAGAGCCTGGAAGAATGTTTTCATTAGCGATTCGAATAAAATCTATCAGTTGGTCTGAGCAAGTTGATTCTCTTTTCGTCTTCTCAACATACTTAAAAACGCACCAAAGAAAACAAGAATACCGCCCGCCCAAACTAAATTGATGTAAGGGAAAACAATTGCTTTCATGATAATGAAGTCAAGTGGTTTTTCTGTTTCGCGAACAGAGAGTGAGAGTTTTTTGGTCTGCGGATCTATCTTGGTTATGTCTACACTTACTCCCAGTGATTTTATGGTTCCCGGAATTGAACTTATGGAGTTTTCGTTAGCCATATCTATTACAAAGACAGGTTGGGTCTTATACAACTCTCCAGCGGCATCTTCAGCCAATAAGTTTACACCTACCACTAATTTGCCATTGCGATCAAAATCTTTCGGAAGAGTTGGATTCCCTTCGAGCGATTCAACAATAATCAGGGCTGATTTAGAATAGAAAGAATCAGTTACACCTACTTCTACATTTACAGTAGTATCTTTCAGGTTCGTGTTGTCCGGCACTGAGGAAACATGGGTGAATACATCCTTGGTCCAGTAATGTTTTGTATCCGGATTGGCCATCAATCCCATCTTTGGATTCAGTTGCGCGTTTGGATGCAGGGTAAATTCTTCCAGCAATTTCCCGCTTGCAGAATCAACCCGCTTATAGTTTACTTCATAGAAATGATTCGGCTTTTCCTCTCTGGTTCCGGTATAGGTAATTTTGTAATCGCCCATAGCCATTGCCGAATCGCGGAGCAGCAAAACATTCTCCATCTTTTCGCTCATCTTAAATTGAGAACCGAAATTGACACCCGAACGATTCAGGGAGATAACCTGTTTCTCTCCCTGCGAAATCAAAACACCCAATAGAAAAACACCGAAGCCAAAATGCGAGATACTTCCGCCTGCCAGTTTCCAGTTGTTTTTAATAACGAAAAAGAGATAGGCAAGATTGCCGAATAAGGCAAAAAGAGATGCCACTAAGAACAAGAAGTAAGTAGACAGAAACGGAAACTTAAAGAACACCGACTTGACAATGGATGTTAAGTCAATCACATGCTGTTCGGTGAAATCAACGTGAAGTGATAAAGCAATAGCTACTGCAGATACCACGGCTAAACCAAGCGAATAAACGGCCCATCTGGCTGTGTTGGGTATTTTGCCATGCTTGTAGGAGAAGTATTGTACCAAGCCCGTAAGCAGGCCGGCACAGATGCCGAGCCAGATTTGAATAGAGTTATAGTGCGCCACTACATCCTCAGGCGGTGCAATTTTATCTT
>CANJVG010000030.1 GCA_947478005.1 Bacteroidota bacterium | reverse complement strand
GTGGAAGATGTTTTGCTCGACAGACGAGAAGATGCTACAGAGCGACTGTTAGCCTTTGCTGAAACCGTAAAGAAGAAAGACAAAGCTGAAGTGGTAAACGAAGAATGGCGTAGCGGAACGGTTGAAGACAGATTAGCACACGCGTTGGTGAAGGGAATTGTCGAATTTATAGATGCTGACACCGAAGAAGCGCGGTTGAAATATGACAAGCCACTGGAAATTATTGAAGGTCCGCTAATGGCGGGCATGAACATAGTGGGCGATTTGTTCGGTAGCGGGAAAATGTTTTTACCACAGGTGGTAAAGAGTGCACGTGTAATGAAGAAAGCAGTGGCTTATCTTCTGCCTTTCTTAGAAGAAGAAAAAAAGAGAACAGGGAACACAGCGAAGAACAACGGGAAAATTCTCCTGGCTACGGTGAAAGGAGATGTGCATGACATTGGAAAAAATATTGTGGGTGTCGTGTTGGCTTGTAACAACTACGAGATTGTAGATATGGGTGTTATGGTTCCTGCCGATAAAATTCTCGAAAGGGCGAGAGAAGAGAATGCGCAAATAATCGGACTCAGCGGGTTAATTACTCCGTCTCTGGATGAAATGGTTCATGTGGCAAAAGAAATGGAACGCCTCGGCATGAAACAACCATTGCTGATTGGCGGAGCAACCACTTCTAAATTACATACAGCCGTTAAAGTTGCTCCTGTGTTTTCAGGAAATGTGGTTCACGTGTTGGATGCATCGAAAGCAGTAACTGTTGCCAGTAAATTATTGAGCAAAGATGAAAGTGAGAGCTTTGCAACTGCTGTAAAGACAGAATATGCCGAGATGCGCGACTTACACGCCAACAGAAAAAGTGATGTGGAGTATGTAACCCTTGGCGAGGCACGCAAAAACAAATATCAGATTGACTGGAGCAAGGAAGAAATCAGAAAGCCGAATTTCATAGGGGTGAAAGTGTTTGAAGATTACAGTTTAGAAGAACTCGCCCAATACATCGACTGGTCACCGTTCTTTTATACCTGGGAGATGAACGGAATATACCCTCGCATTTTTGAAAATCCTAAATATGGAACGGAAGCGAAAAAGCTATTTGAAGATGCGCAGAACCTTTTGAAAAAGGTAATTGCTGAGAAATGGATTACAGCCAAAGCTGTAATTGGAATATTTCCTGCTTCATCACAGGATGAGTTTATTAAGGTGTTTAATGAAGAGGGAAAACAACTTACCACTTTTCATCAAATGCGTCAGCAGACTAAAAAACAAAACGGCCCATCGAATTTGTGTTTAGCAGATTATGTGGCACCAAAGGATGACTTCATTGGGGCGTTTGCGGTAACCACAGGCTTGGGCATGGAAAAATGGATTGAGAAATTCGAGAAGGACCATGACGACTACAACAGTATTATGCTTAAAGCATTGGCCGACCGTTTGGCCGAAGCATTTGCAGAAAGGATGCATGAGCGTGTGCGTAAAGAATTCTGGGGCTATGCAGCCGATGAAAAGCTTTCAGGTGAAGATTTAATCCATGAAAAGTATCAGGGAATTCGTCCGGCACCGGGCTATCCTGCCTGTCCTGACCATACCGAAAAACCAACCATCTGGAGTTTGCTTGAGGTAGAAAAGAATACAGGAATCAAACTAACAGAAAGCAATGCCATGTATCCGACCGCCTCAGTTAGCGGGTTTTATTTCGCTTCTCCTCATTCAAAGTATTTTGGAGTAGGGAAAATTCAAAAAGACCAGGTAGAGTCTTTGGCTAAAGCCAAAGGATTAAATGTGGATGAAATGGAAAGATGGTTGAGTTCCAATTTGGGTTATTGATTTAACCTTTAGTTTTTTTATAAGATAGTCTCATCCGTGGTTTGTATCATTGCATTATGCTTTTAAACTTCTTCGACCAAAAGATTTACAACAACGCTCTTTACGACTGGCTCTTTTCGTTGGGTATTGTGGTGGTATCGGTTGTGGCGGCCCGACTGATTTATTGGTTCATTAGTATTGTGCTTCGTCAATACACAAAGCATTCGAAAACAGAACTGGATGATTTAATCATTAAGCGAATTGACACCCCAATTGCGCTGGGCATTGTGTTGGTCGGGATGCGTTATGCGCTGAAGTTGCTCACGTTCCCAACCTTGATGAACAACTATGTTCATCGTGGTTTTGTGCTGATGGTGACGCTGACGGTGACATGGATGTTTACGCGAATTGTGCGCGCCTCCATTGAATTTTATTTCCGGCAAAGCAGCGAAGAAGAAGAGGGCAAAACCGAAAAGCAAATTATGCAGGTGACCAAACGAGCATCTGTAATCGCTCTATGGTCTATAGGCGCAGTAGTAGGCTTAAACAATGCAGGTTTTGACGTAGGAGCACTGATAGCCGGGCTTGGAATTGGAGGATTAGCCTTGGCACTTGCGGCTCAGGATACCGTGAAAAACATCATTGGCGGACTTGTGGTATTTTTCGATAAACCATTTTACATAGGCGACATTATCCGTGTAAAAGATGTAGAGGGCGCAGTGGTTTATACAGGCATACGCAGCACACGAATACGCACCGGAAGCGGAAGATTAGTTACTATTCCAAATGCCCAGTTTACCGACAATGCCATTGAAAACATTACCTTGGAACCGGCTAAACGAATTGTCACTTATCTTTCATTGCCCTATGAAACACCTGCCGATAAAATAGATGAAGCTATTTTGATTTTGAAAAATATTGTAGAGCAATCACCCGATGTAAATCACTATGATTGTATTATCTATCTGGAAAAATTCTCTCCATCTTCGGTAGATATCAACTTCACTTACTTTATTAAAAAGGCGAGTGACATACACAGCACTCAAACAGATATAAACCGGGAGGTGATAAAGAAATTTAAAGCGGCCGGAATTGAGTTTGCCGTGCCCACACAGGCAGTTATCCAGAAACAGTTGTAAAAATCTATTTTCGACATCCATAAACAGAAGCAGATGAAATTCCACAAACCACTTTTCTTGACCTTGATTCTATCAGCCTTCTTATTCGCTGCAAAGGCACAGGTTGGCGGTTACGCTACGGTTCGCGTTTTTGATTGCAACAAGTCGGTGGGTATGGGCACAGGTTATATCTCTGCCAAGATTTACATTGTGTTTGAGGACGGAAAAACGGAAGAGATTCCTTTGCTGGGCTACAGCGAGAAGAATGAATTGGAGAACCTGATAACGGTGAACCAAACCATCAACAAATTGAAAACAAAAGGCTATTTCCTGATTGCGCAATATACCACCGGTGAGCAGGGCAATTTGATTTCGGATTATACTTTCCTGAAACAGCAGTAAGCTAATTTATATCAAAGTCAAGCTTCACAGTTATAGAAGCTGTTTTGTCTTTTGAAGTAGTATTAAAGGCTCCTCCCCATGAATAATCTTCTGACGAGTTTTGTCCGGTAATCTGAAAGATTCCCATATCGGCCTTACTTAACTTACCAATTTTCGACCCCGAATTTTCTGCAATCTTTTCTGCCCGAATTCTTCCGTCCTTAGTGGCGGCTGCAAGCATTTCAATTTTTAAATCAGAAAGCTTGGTATAGAAGTAATTGGGCGGGAAGGAGTTCAACTCGATTTTTTGAGCAAGCAACTCTGTGATGTCTCTGGAGATTTGCTCAATCTTATCTACTTCCTTACTCTCAATTTGAATAGTTTGCGTAAGCTGCGTGCCGACAAAAACATCCTTATACTGATTCTGTGCCACCTGCACATGGTCAAATTGTTTATTGGAGCTTACGGCTGAAAAAACGATTTCATTTTCCTTTACACCTTTAGAAACCAGGTATGTTTTAATCACATCAGCATCATGTTTCAAATCACTAAAGCCTTCGGCTGTACTCATGTTTGTGCGTGAAAAACTACCGCTCCATACAATCAAGTCGGAAACAAAATCTTTTGAAGCCAGACCCGTTACGCTGATGGTTTCTTTGCCTTTCTTTCCCTTTATCCAGGCATTGCGAAAAACTAATGAGGTAAATACAATGGCCAGGCCGATTACGACTGCGCTATAAATTCTTGTGTTACTCATTTTGTGAAAATGTTTTGAAGTGCCGGATGAATATCGGCAAATTTAAAACGAAAACCCGCTTCCATTATTTTATCTGCCGAACATCGCTGGCTGCCCAGCAGCATTTCGCTCATTTCTCCCATCGCTAATTTCAAAGCAAAAGCAGGCGCAGGAACCAAAACGGCCTTCGATTCCTTGGCTATAAGAATTTCCTTCATCAAATCTTTCATCAACAACGGTGCGGGTGCGGTAGTGTTATACGCTCCCGCCACGAGTTCGTTTTCCAACGCATGAATCATAATGCCGCAAACATCATCCACATGAATCCAGGGGTAGTAGAGATTATCTTTTGAAAAATAGGAGGCCAGACCGAAAGGAATGGTTCTGGTAAGTTCAGGCAGGGCACCACCTTCTTTCGAAAGCACAATTCCGATTCGGCAGCGAGCTTCTCTTATCCCTAATTTAGAAACCTGTTTGGCGCTTTGCTCCCACTGTTTGCAAACCTCCGCCAAAAAACCTTTCCCCGGTTTTCTTTCTTCTGTAACGACTTCGTCTTCACAATCGCCATAGTAACCTACCGCAGCGGCACTGATAAATGTTTTGACTTCGTGCTTATTCTTCTTCAAAAAATCAAAAATCAGTTTCGCGCTGTTCACACGGCTGCTGATAATTTCTTCTTTCCGCGCATCGTTCCATCTTTTGTCAGCTACTCCTGCTCCCGCCAAATGAATGACGGCCTCCACCCCTTCAAAAGCTTCGGCATCTATCTCTCCCGCCTCCACATTCCAAACAAATGAATTGACCTTCGTCTTTTGCTTCGTGCGCTTCGTTCTTCCGAGCGTATTCACCTCATACCCTTTTGCCAATAATAACTTGGTCAATCGGGTTCCCACCATGCCACTTGCGCCTGTAATCAATATTTTTTTCATGCTCCCTGTGTTTTCTCCCGTCCATCAAACATCGGTATAAGAACACAAACTGCCTGAAAATGTTTCGGCACGTAATTCTATCCATAGATTTCACTGAATGCCTTTTGCAATTACATTTGCCCTCCTTTAAATTAATCGCCCGTGAAAGTTACCGAACATCTTGCAGCCGCCAAAGGCAAAACTCTTTTCAGCATTGAAGTGCTTCCTCCGCAAAAAGGGAAGACGATTGACGACCTGTTGAAGGTGATTGAGCCGCTGATGGATTTCAAACCTCCGTTTATTGATGTGACCTATCACCGCGAAGAAATTATTTACAAAAAGCGCGCGGATGGTTTGATTGAAGAAGTTCCTTTGCGCAAACGCCCCGGCACGGTAGGTATCTGCGCGGCTATCAAAGGCAGATTTAGTGTCGATACCGTTCCGCATTTAGTATGCGGAGGTTTTACGCCCGAAGAAACCGAAGATGCGCTTTTCACTTTGCACTACCTGGGCATCAACAATGTTTTGCTGTTGCAGGGCGATTCGGATAAAAATCCAAAATCAAATTCGGCAAAACCTTCCGCCTATAAATATGCCAGCGATTTAGTGCAGCAGGTTTCGAACATGAACAGAGGGCGGTTTTTGCATGAGGAAACCGAAACGGAAATGAAAACCAATTTCTGTATTGGTGTGGCGGCTTATCCCGAAAAACATTTCGAGGCACCGAACCTGGCTACCGATTTAAAATGGCTGAAACACAAAGTGGATTGCGGAGCCGAATACATTGTGACGCAAATGTTTTTCGACAACCAAAAATATTTTGAGTTTGTAGATAAATGCCGGGCGCTGGGCATCAACGTTCCTATTATTCCGGGCATCAAACCCATTGCACAGAAATCGCAACTCTCTTCGCTCTCCAAACTTTTTCATATAGATATGCCCGAGGCCTTGGTAGATGAAATAGAAAAATGCGCAGACGACAAGGCCGTTAAGCGCGTGGGTATTGAATGGGCTATTCAACAATCGAAAGAACTGAAAGCAGCCGGTGCGCCATGTTTGCATTACTACACCATGAGCCGCAGCGAAGCCACTATCGAAATTGCCAAGGCGGTGTTTTAATTCATCGCCCAATTAAATAAAGGCATAAAAAAAGCGCGAAGGGTTTCCTTCGCGCTTTTTTTTTCGTTTGTCGAAATGAATGAATAAATTTGGTCGATAAATTAAGAAGCCCATGCCTGTTATTTCGATGTTTTATGGTTTGATTGTTACTATGTATTTTCTGGATACGAAGCAGCACAATCATCCACACATACACGTGAAATATGGCGAATACGAAATCGTTTTAAGAATTCCTGATGGAGAGGTGCTGGAAGGCGATTTGCCGAAAGGGAAAATAAAATTGGTGAAGGCGTGGATAGAGATACATCAGGATGAGTTGATGGCTAATTGGGAGTTAGCGGTAAAAGGCAATGAGATTTTTAAAATTGACCCGCTTAAATAAAGGATATGAACCCGCGAGTAGCAAAGGTAAAACCACAGGCTAATTATACATTACACCTTGTTTTTAAAAACGGGGAGGAAAAAATATTTGACCTAAAACCTTATTTGGAAATTGGTGTTTTCAAAAGTTTGAAAAACGAAGTTCTTTTTGCCAGTGCTCATGTAGAATACGAAACCGTAGTGTGGCAAAATAATATTGACATAGACCCCGATACTTTATATTTAGAAGGAAGCCCGATAAAAATACAGGCATAAAAAAAGCGCGAAGGGTTTCCTTCGCGCTTTTGCTTAACAGCCGCAAGTTGCAAACTTGCTATTTCATTAGAACTTCGAAGTCAACCGCAGAGCCGGAAGACTTCGAAGAACATGTCAATATCGTCTTCGGTGTTCAGCTTCGGAATTTTTGCATCGCTCACATCCAGCCCGTAAAGACCCCTTACCGAAGCCGGAAATTTTTTTCTGCGAATAGCATTTTGCAGAGCCGTGAAGAAATCGCTGATAGTCCACACCGCTATCTGTCGGGTGTCAATCACCGTTTGCGTGCTGTCGGATTGGGCGGTCAAAGCCGCCTGCATGGCTTCTACCTTTAGCTTAAAAGCGGGGTAGAATGCATCCATTTTGGTAATAGTGCCTGCACTATAAGGTATAATAAGCGGGGCAGAATCCTTACGGGCTTTGCCTCTTTTTATCGCTTTGAGCAGGGCTGTCACAGATTTTGGTAGTCTTCTTTGTGGCATGGCGTTAATTTATGGTTTTGTTGTTAAAATACGTGTTATTGCATCAGGAAGGGGGTCAGCTTTTTTCAACAGGGGGGCTTCCTGATCAGGAAGGGGGGTCAGATTTTTAAATTGATGGCCTTCCTGATTAGGAAGGGGGTCGGTTTTTTTCAGTTGATGGCCTTCCTGAACAGGAATGGGGGTCGTTTTTTCCAGTTGATGGTATTCCTGAACAGGAAGGGGGTCAGATTTTTTAAATTGATGGGCTTCCTGATTAGGAAGGGGGGTAGATTTTTGCAGTTGACGGGCTTCCTGTTCAGGAAGGGTGCCAAATTTTTTCGGTTGAGGGTATTCCTGTTCAGGAAGGGCCTCAAAAACTATTTGCTGAGAACTATTTGAATATGTAAAATCAGAAGTTAGCTTTCGCGCGACCCCCCCCCCGAAATGTGCAAAACAATTAAGTTCTGCCATAGGGAAACGAGCTGAATTTTCAGCTATTAATAAGGAGGAAACGGTAGAAGAAATAGTCATTAGTGGATAATGAGTTTCTGTTAGTGATTTACAATTTTACAAAGAAAAATCAAATGGAAGAATTTTTTCTGAAATATTTTCGGTGCTTCTATTTCGCCCTCACGGCCTCTCCATCACCGTTCCGCATTGCTTGCAGGTGCACAAATCTTTATTGTCATAAAACCGCTCCATCACCGCGGGCAGGTCTTTCACAATATCATCCACCCTCATTTTTTCTTCAAATAGTTTGTGGCCGCAGTTTTCGCAATACCACTGAAACCCATCCTGCACGCCCTTGGGCCGTGTCACCTCCATCACCAGGCCAACGGTGTTTTCAAATCTTCGCGGAGAGTGCGGAGTGCCGGCAGGCAGCAAAAAAATATCGCCCTCCTTAATAGGAATGTCTACTATCTTCCCTTCCTCCACAATTTTCAGCAGCATATCGCCCTCCAGCTGGTAGAAAAACTCCTCCGTTTCGTTGTAGTGAAAATCTTTGCGCTTGTTGGGCCCTCCCACCACCATCACTATAAAATCATCGTTGCCTGTATACACCACCTGATTCATCACGGGCGGCTTGAGCAAATGACGGTGTTCATCAATCCAGTGTTTGAAATTGAAAGGTCGTGTAATAGCCATAAGGGTCAGTTTTAATTTTTAATAGAAATCAAGCCACGAATTACACGAATTATCGCGAATTGGTGCAGCATTATTCGTGTTTAATTCGTGCAATTCGTGGCAAAACTGCATTTTGAATTTAATGGTTTAAGTCCTGTTTAATTTTTAGTGCCAAAAAGAATCCCATTCCTTCGGGCGGAGATTTCAGAAATTTTTACTTTGCAAAAATAAAAGTAAGAAATGAATCTCGACCTGACCGGAAAAAATGCGTTTGTAGGCGGCAGCAGCAAAGGAATAGGCAAAGCCATTGCTTTTGAATTAGCCAAACTGGGAGCCAACATCACCCTGGTGGGCCGGGACGATGCCGCGCTGGTGCAAGGTCAAATTGATTTGAGTTTTATAAGCAAAGCCGAGCAGCACCACGATTCACTCGCCATCGATTTTTCGAACCCCGAGAAAGTGAAAAGCGCGGTTATCAAGCATCAGAAGAAAACCAACAAAACCTACCACATCCTCATCAACAACACCGGTGGCCCTGCCAGCGGAAAAATTTTTGATGCCGAAGAAAAAGAATTTATAGCCGCCTTCGAAGCCCACCTCATCAACAATCACAACCTCGTAAAACTTTTTGCAGAAGGAATGAAGAACGATGGCTATGGCCGAATCGTAAACATCATTTCTACTTCGGTTAAAGTGCCGCTGCCCAATTTAGGCGTGAGCAATACCATTCGCGCAGCCGTAGCCAACTGGAGCAAAACCATGGCCAACGAGTTAGGCGCTTACGGCATTACGGTAAACAATGTGTTGCCGGGCGCTACCGACACCGACCGACTCAACAGCATCATCCAAACCAAAAGCGACAAAACCGGATGGGGAATAGACATCGTGCGCGATGAAATGCTGAAAGAAATACCGATGAAACGTTTTGGCAAAGCCGAAGAAGTGGCCGCTGCGGTGGCGTTTCTTTGTTCACCTGCTGCGGCTTATATCAACGGCATCAATGTGCCGGTAGATGGAGGCAGAACGGGAAGTTTATAACAGGCAGAAATGGAGCAGCTAAAAAATTACATCCATGGCGAATTAACCCAACCGGTTTCGAAAGCTTATCTCGATAACTATGAACCAGCCACCGGTGAAGTCTATTCCCAAATTCCCGACAGCGATGAACGCGATGTGCAACTCGCCTTCGAAGCTGCAAAAAATGCTTTTGAAAGCTGGAGCAAAACTTCATTAGAAAACAGAATGATGATTCTGATGAAAGTGGCAGAGGGAATTGAAAACCGCATGGATGAATTTGTGGCGGCAGAAAGCAAAGACAACGGCAAACCACAAAAACTGGCCAGAGCCGTTGACATCCCGCGTGCCATTTCCAACTTTCGTTTTTACGCTTCCGCCATTCAACATTTCGCCAGCGAAAGCCACCACATGCCCGGTATTGGCATCAACTACACCCTTCGCCAGCCCATTGGTGTGGTGGGTTGCATTTCTCCGTGGAATCTTCCCCTCTATCTTTTCACCTGGAAAATCACTCCAGCATTGGCCACCGGCAATTGTGTGGTGGCAAAACCAAGCGAGATTACCCCATATACCGCCTATCTCCTATCGCAAGTTTGTATAGAAGCCGGTTTGCCAAAAGGCGTTTTGAATATCGTTCACGGCTTGGGCGGCAAAGTCGGTCAGGCTATTGTCGAGCACGAGGGCATCAAAGCCATTTCGTTTACCGGTGGAACCGAAACCGGAAAAAGAATTGCGGCCACGGCAGGCCCTATGTTCAAGAAACTTTCCCTCGAACTCGGAGGAAAAAACCCAACCATCATTTTTGCCGATTGCGATTTTGATGAAACTGTAAAACAAGTGGTCACTGCCTCATTCAGCAATCAGGGAGAAATTTGCCTTTGCGGCTCCAGAATCTTTATTGAGAAAAGTATCTACGAAAAATTCAGAGATGCATTTATTGCCAGAGTAAAAACACTGAAAGTAGGCGACCCGAACAACGATGATTCAAACATGGGAGCCATCGTTTCACTTCAGCACAAACAGAAAATACTTTCCTACATTAAACTCGCGCAGGAAGAAGGCGGAACTGTTTTATGCGGAGGCCGTGAATTGAAAATAGAAGGCCGGTGCGCCAACGGATATTTTATCGAACCGACTATAGTGGAGGGTCTTGATTACAACTGCCGAACAAACCAGGAAGAAATCTTCGGGCCAGTGGTTACGCTTACTCCTTTTGAAAATGAAGAAGAAGTTTTGATGATGGCCAACAGCGTAAAATATGGTCTATCCGCCACCATCTGGACAAATGATTTGAAACGCGCACATCGAGTGGCAGAAAAAGTAGAGGCCGGTATTGTTTGGATAAACAGCTGGCTCGTCCGCGATTTACGAACTCCTTTCGGTGGAACGAAACAAAGTGGCGTGGGGCGAGAAGGCGGTTGGGAAGCCATGCGGTTTTTTACGGAGGCGAAGAATGTCTTCGTTAAAAGTTGAGAGATGGTTTGAATGGTTTGAAATTGTTTGACTTAAAATCAGGCTATGGCGAGCATTAGGTATTTTGAGGATTTAGAAATTTGGCAATTGGCGAGGATGCAAGCACAAAAAGTAAATCAATTGATTAGCGACAAGCGATTTAAAAACGACTTCTCCTTCATCAATCAAATTAGTGCTTCAAGCGGCTCGGTAATGGATAATATTGCAGAAGGATTTGACCGCGAAGGCAACAAAGAGTTTATTAACTTTTTGTCCATTGCTAAGGGTTCAAATGCCGAATGTCGTTCTCAACTTTACCGTTGTTTTGACAATAACTACATAACACAAGAAGAACTAGACAGCTTTGTATCAGAATCAAAAATACTTGGGGTAAAAATCAAAAACTTCATGGACTACCTTAAAAAATCTGAATTCAAAGGACAGAAATTTAATAGACCCGAATAACCAACTACATCAAACAATTTCAAACGCTCAAACCCTTCAAACAATGCAACCAGACAAACTACCACCACCAATGGGTCTTTATCCGGCAACCAAAAAGGTTGGCAATCTACTTTTCGTTTCGGGCATGGGCTCAAGGGATGCAGCGAGCGATACCGTGCCCGGATTAAAAATGGATAAGCACGGAAATTATCTCGAGTTCGACTTCGAAGCGCAGGTGCATTCTGTTTTCAAAAATGTAAAAACGGCTTTAGAAGGAGCCGGAAGCAGTTGGGATAAAATAGTGGATGTAACTGTTTTTCTGGTGGACATTAAGCGCGACTTTCAAACTTATAACCGCATTTACGCAGACTACTTTAAGGATGTTCAACCCTGCCGCACTACCGTAGAAGTTAATGCCCTGCCTTCAAGCATTGCAATCGAGGTAAAGGTTATTGCCACCGTTTAATTACCGATGGCCAGAAAAAAACCGAAATCGAAACTTCCCTCATGGGCTAAGTATTTACTTGGTCTTGTGTTCGTTAGTTTGGTGGCGGTTTTGGTTTATCAAAACCAAAAATATTTCCGCAGAGCATTTCGCCATTTTTCGCATCGTTATATTAAAACCGATTTTCGCCCCTCCGATTTCCCCGATGGTTACGATGTGCATGGCATTGATTTATCGCATTATCAGGATGAGGTAGATTGGGATAGGCTGCGGGCTATCGACCAGTATGGCGACACTATTCCTTTTCAATTCGTTTTCATCAAAGCCACCGAAGGCTTGCTGATTGAAGACCATTTGTTTGATGAACACTGGGAAGATGCCAAAGACCATGGAGTTGTGCGCGGGGCTTATCATTATTTTCTGCCGGATAGAAATGCACGAGTGCAGGCCGCCAATTTTATTGCTAGTGTTCATCTGAAAAAAGGCGATTTGCCACCGGTGGTAGATGTGGAAGAGTTGCGTGGCAAAACAAAGGAGCAACTAAAAGTTTCGCTTAGCGAATTTGTCGGTATGATTGAAGCCTATTACCATGTGAAGCCCATTATTTATTCCAACATGAACTTTATTGAAGACTTTCTGATGAAGGACTTTAAGGATTATCCCTTTTGGATTGCTCACTATTATCAGAATGAAATTCAAACACCCGATAGTATTCAGTGGTTATTCTGGCAACATACCGACAAGGCCGATTTGTTGGGCGTAAAGGGAAATGCCGATGCCAACGTGTTCAAGGGAAATGAAGAAGAGTTTCGAAATTTGCTGCTCAAATAAGCTGATATGAAATACATAAATGCTCTACCCAAAACGCTGCTGATACTGTTTTTTATTATCGCGATATCGGTCCATGTAGTTGGATTAATATCGTCCTTTTCAGACGAAACACCTCTCTCCCACACCTTTCATGTGTTAAGTTATGGCTTGTGTTTGCTTACAATTCTCAAACGATTCAAATTCGGGATAGTCCTGTATTTAGCAGGCAGTGTTTATCCTTATTTTATTCATATTCAATGCTCTTATATGCAATATGCGGAGTTTAATAAACTGAACGCTATTTGCATTTACACGGTATTCATGCTTAGCGCAGGTTTGGCGTATCTTGTTCTTACCGAACATAAATCAAAGGCATAAAGCTGTCCCTCATTTACTTCTGTAAAGAGAATTTATAAATTGCGTTATAAAATTGTTTGCATGAAAATTCGGTTCTTAAAACTATTGTTGGTAGTTGTTGCATTTGCAGCTGTGTCTTTGTCACATGCGCAAGAAGCCATTCCACAGTTTTTAAAACATCAGGTAAAGAGCGGTGAAACACTAACTTATATTGCCAATAAGTATCGCGTAAACAAAAAGGACATTTTGCTGTTAAACGACTTTCCACCTGATAAGAAAGTAGCCGAAGGTGATGTGGTGTTGATAAGAACCCTCACCGAAAAGGAAGCTTTAGAAATGGATAAAGCCGTCTATGCGCAACCTTCTAAAAAGGCACCCAAATATGTTCCTGAGCCTGAGACAGTTGAAGAGGAGCCGGCTAAAGCAGCTCCGTCAAAAGCAACCAAACAACCCGTTAAGGAAACTACTGTAGCACCTGTTCAAAAAACAAATTCTGCTCCGGCTGCTTCTTCCGGTAATGTGGAGGTAGGCCCCGGTGGCACAAAATATGCGGTGGGCAGTTCGGGTTATCATGTGGTAGAAAAGGGGCAAACATTTTATCGCATTGCGCTTATCTATGGCCTTTCGGTGGAGGAGCTAAAGCAAATCAACAACATGAGCAACATGAATATATCGGTTGGGCAGAAGTTGAAGGTGAAAAGATAAGGTTCACAAACTTAGTTCTCCGATGCACTGTTGAGCGTGAGCGCTTTGTTGCCCTTCATGAAAGTATCGAGATTATTAAACAGCGCCTTTACATCCCGATTAAAGAAATCATTGAAGGCACTGAACTCTTCGTGGCTTTGTTCGCAATCCATCAAATACTCAATATAGTTTACCGCATCACAGGCGTTGGAGTTGCTGTAGTTTAGAAACCGCTGCGGCTGGTAGGTGTTCATATTGTAGTGGTTGTAGGTAACATCGGTTACGCGCACCTGCATTTGATGTTCTTCAATTTCTAAAATCAAACTGCACTGCACATAGAGATGTTGGATAGTGCCACCTCGGTTGCCGTTATATTGCAAGATTACTTTGCCCACCAAACGGTTGGAGGCAGGGTCTAAAGATTGCAGTGGTGTATTGTTTTCAAACTCTTTATCTACGGCCTGGTGCTGTTTGGCAAACGATGCTTTTTCGGAAGAGCTGACAACCGGGCGATTGACAAGGCTAAACTGTTCCCGGTTACTCTTAAACCATTCTTCAGCCAAGGTAAAAGCAGCATCGGTGGAAACGCCTGGCCGCAAAGGCAGTGTCGTTTTGAAAACAACCTTTCGGGTTGCCGCATCAACTGGTAGTTTGCTTTGTGCAAATAAAGATGGCGTGAACAGGAACAGCAAAATCACCGAAGTAAATTTTAAACCCGATTGATTTTGTGCTTTCATTTTCATAATCATGCTTAATTATGATACGAACATGACGAGCGGTGGGTTACAGATTTAAACTTGTATTATCCAATACACAGGTTTACAAACCTGACCCAAAAAAGAACGCTCTGCCTTTTTCAAAGCAGAGCGTTCTTTAATAAAAAAATGGGCGGGCGATTACGAATACTGACAAACAATACCACCCATAACCGCAAGAGCAATTATCCAGTAGCCGGCATTTATCAAAATGTATTTCCAGCCTCTGCGCTCGAACAATGCTCCTCCGCTTAGAAGCGGCACCGCAAAGAACACCGCAGTAATGCCACCATGTAAGGCACCATGACCAAAGGAACGATAGCTACCTTTGTAGGCTTCCATAACCTGAGCTCCCATAGCAGCAGCACCTTCTGCTACCTCTTTGCCATGCTGTGGCTGCAAAAGAGATTGAAGACCATATTGGTGGATGGTGATGAAATGAAGTGTGATGGCGATAAAAAAGCTAAAGACAAAATTAAGCCCTAACACCAGTGGCATATTGATGTTTTTGGCGGTATCTTCGGTTAAGCCCGCGCCTGCCATCCAGGCTTTTCCGAAGACTTTTGGGTTATACCATACAAATCCTAAAGCGAGAGGAAAGAGTGCTGCAAGAGCACTAACGAGTAAACTTGGTTGTAACATATTTTGGGTTTTAGTTGGTTCGAATGTAAATGGTTTTTATGATTTTAATCATACTTATCCACAGCCCTTTTGATGGATGCCGAATCTATGGACAAAACATACATAGCTCGAACCAGCTGATATCTGTAGAAAATTGGGCACTGTAAAACACGAACCTGTTTTACCCCAAAAAGGCTGCCGCATTGCCAAACACAAACCTGTTTCCCTCTGCAGGTGCTCCGGCATTCCAAAACGCGTTTGTGATTTGCTCTGCAGACGCTTTGGCACCACAAAACACGAACCTGTTTTACCCTAAAAAGGCTGCCGCATAACTAAACACAAACCTGTTTCCCTCTACAGGAGCTCCTGCATTCCAAAACGAAGTTGTGATTTGCTCTGCATACGCTTCGGCACGACAAAACACGAACGTGTTTTGTTTAACAAAAGCTCCCGTTAAATCCGGAAAAAATGCGATTGAGGTGAATTCCAAAACCTAGGATTCAGATGCTTTCCAACTAACTAAGTAATAAGAACGGGTTATTCTTTAATAATACCCAAACCAAGTTTACCCGTGGCCGAAATAGAATCTATGCGAGCCAGTTCGTTGTTAGGAAAACGGACATGGTAGTCGGTCCAGCCGTTAGTGCCAGCCCGGGAGTCGGCCCGGTAGTAATCGGTGGAAATGATTTGCGCACCGCTTGAAAAGGCTGCGTTCATTTGGGCATAATCGCCACTTCGCGCTTCATTGGTGTTTGCATCAGAGCGGGTGCGAACTATGAACCCTTGTTGCACTCTTTGCTGAATTTCTGCGTAGTTACCCTCTGAGTTGTTCAGGATTACAAAGGCGCCTTCGGCAGAGTTGGGCGATGAGTAAACAAACATGGCGCGACCTTGCAGCGATGGATGTCCCGCTTTGTAAGACGATTCGGCAGCACCTTGCATTATGAAGACTACTTTATTTCTTGCTTCGGCCAGCGTTGGCCAGTTGCCGGCACGGGCGGCAGAGTCGAGTCGAGTGTAAGAGCCACGGACTTTATCAGGGGTAATTACACGGTCGAGGTTTTGGCCAAAAATGCTTTTAATTTCCTCATCCATTTTGTCGCAAGCACTGGCATCGTAAGGCACGGAATGGGTCCATGGAACCGGAATGTTGGCGAGCGTTGAATTATCGGCCGGAACATCCTGCTTGGTTTCAATATTAATGAAGATAGGAAGGTGATTGGGGTGTGCCACGCTCCAATTGTAAACCGTTTTAATGGCTGCTTTAAACGTGTAATAGTTTGTGTTGAAATCGAAATCGGGAATGTGAAGCATTTTGAAACCGGGCTCATTCAGCTCTTCAACATGCGACTCTACATCCATTGACAGAAACCGATAGCCCTGTCGATTGTAAAACTGCCCGCCTTGAGGGTCGTTGTAAATGTCCAACTCAAGACCCCGAACGGTATAGTCATTAAACTGTTGTTCTATCGGTAAATGAGAGTAGTCGATACCTACAGGATCATATTCACTGGGAAGAAGATGGAGGGCATTTGCTCTTTGCAGAAAGGCAAATATAGAGTCCGATGTTTTTACGTGATAACTATTGTGGCTGGCAATAATTTGAATTTGATTGAGCTTTAAACTGTCGGTAGGGCCATTGTCGTAGGACTGCACACCGAGTATTTTTTCTGTTTCTTTTTTGCACGATGCCACAAAAATAAATGTAGCCATAAGAAGCCAAGCGTAATGTTTCATTAACCTAAATTTAAAATGAAGGTAATGAAAGCAAAAGCCTGTGCAAGAAAGTTTGGTTAAATGTTAATAGCAGCACTATTTCTTCTGCGCCACCTGCTTTTTCAAACGGGTGAGTCCGCCAATCTCCTCGCCAATGCCAATGATGGAGCGGTAGTTTAAAGGGAACTCTAAAAACACATGCAACATGCTGAGGAAGTAAAGGGCAATCAATCCGGTTTTGTAATCGTAGGCATATAAGCCCACTGACACAAGCCAAAGGGCAATGGTAGAAGCCAGCCACTTTTTAGGCACCTGATGCCATTTGATAACAGAGGTTTTTGAAAACCAGTTGAGGTAATGATAGGTATAAGCAAATGCAATAAAACGCATGATGCCGAAACCAATATTGCTGGTGAAAACATTTTCGCGGGTGGTGGCGCCCAAATTGAAAATATGAATAAAGGCTTGGTTGACCATTGTGAAGCCACTATCGAGCAGGGCCTTTTGAGCATAATCGCTGACCTGATAGAAACTGAACTTAGGAAACAACACAAAGAAGCTAACCGCGCAAGCGACAAAAACTATAATGGAAGCAATGCCTGTAGTGCTTTTGTTTTTGAGTGCACCAAACAGAATGAATAAACCGGTGAAAAGAAAAACGTGAATGAGCGTGGGAAGAAAAACAGCAAAAAGAAAAAAGTAGGTTTGAGTGCCGGCAATTATTCCGCCTGCAAAAGCAGCTATAATTACAAAAAGAATTTTCCAAAGTGTGTCCTTAAAAAGAACAAAACCCAAGGCGCTGGCAAAGGCCAGGTAAATCATAAAGTTAGAAATGTCACCGTTGCCGGTAAAGACAAAATTGAAGAGAAATAAAAACACGCAAAGAAGAATAAGCCAGAGGTAATCCGATTTGCCATTGGTGAAATAATCGCGCTTGTGCAGCCAGGTTATTTCGGTGAGATAATGCAAAGGACCGAGAACGGCATAGGAAAACAAAAACAATTCGAAGGGAACCACAAAGGCCGCCACACATGAAATGAGCATGAGGCTGATGTTGGCAAGGTCAATTGTTTTAGTGTTCATGATTAAGTAAGTCCGGGAATTTTAGGAATAGCACCCATCATTTCACTTTGCATTACACCATCAGCTTGTTCCATGGCTTGGTTAATAGCGGCAGTTAGCTTTTGTTCCAGCAGAACTTTGTCGTCTTGTTTCAAAACCTCTACGCGCTTCACTTTACGATTGCCCGAAACTACTACTTTGACGTAATCGTTTTCAGCTTCCACTTCAATCGTTTCAAGACGCTTTTTAGTCTCTTCCATTTTGGATTGAAGGTCTTTGAGTTGTTTCATTTGATCTAAGAAACCCATAGTAATGGTTGTGTTTATGTTTTAGAATTTGTAATGACTATACAATTTAGCTCTTCATGTTTTCAAACTGCAATGGAAAGCCAAAGTCGCCCCTGCGCAAATGCGCCATCACCTCCTGCAGGTCGTCAATTTTCTTCCCGGTTACGCGCACAATCTGATCCATTTGCGATGCCTGCACTTTTAGCCCTGTATCTTTAATGGCCTTGGCAATTTTCTTCATTGTTTCTTTGTCTAGCCCGTTTTTCAGCTTCACATCTTTCTTAATCATGGGGCCCGATGCGTAGTGCTCTTTGCTTACATCATAGCTTCTCGGGTCAATGCCTTGCTTAGAACCACGCGCAATAATTACATCCAACACGGTATTCAAGCGCATATCGTTTTCGGTAGTAATCAAAAGTGTCAATTCCTTTTTATTGAAATCAATATCTGTGTTGGAGCCATGAAAATCGTAACGATTTACGATTTCCTTTTTCGCCACATTTATTGCGTTCTCTACTGCTTGGGCATCTACTTTACTGGTTACATCAACACTGGGCATAGGTTTTCAGTTTTTGATTTGTGATTTGAAAAAGGAAGCTCCATCCTTGGTCATTCGGTTTACATATTCTTTCCCGTCCTTATTAAAAACAATATATCCGCTGGAATCGAGCAGATAGTAGTTGCCGGAGAGAAACTCCCTGCCGTTAATCTGCCACATAATCATACCTGCCTGCGGAGTGGGTGTTTTGGCCATTGTTTTCGGTTCAAAAAACCCGTTGAATAATTTCACATTACGCCCATCCAACGAAAGACTGCCACCTTTGCCAATCATCATGACTACATCCATGCTTGTAGTCGAGTCGCGTAAAGTAAGAAAGCTTTTTAGCGGGAGTGGTTGCTGGGAGAAGCTGATGACAGAAAACAGACCACAAACAATTGACAAGACAGATATTCTCAACATGCAATTTCCGATTTAGATTTCAAACTTAAATTTTTGAAACACTACTAATTAATGATTAAGTAATTTTTTGAACCCTGAAAGATAACCCTCCTTCAATGCTTCTACCGAATATTGTTTTTCTATGGTTTTGCGGCCGGCCCTTCCCAATTTATTTCTCAAGTCTTTTGACTCTATAAGCAATGAAAGTTTTTCAAACCATTGTACCTCCGTTAAAGCCAAAAACCCATTTTCTCCATCTTGAATAATATCTTTGTTAGCTCCCACATCTGCCATCACGGTAGCTACTTCGAGAGCCATATATTGTAGTCCTTTCATTCCACACTTCCCTTTAGACCATTCGGTGTCAGGCAACGGCATTATTCCAATATCAAATGAAGCTATTTCTTTCGTTTCACTTTCGGGCGACCACTTTATCCCTTTAATTCCTAAATCTTGATTTATGTATTCCGGCACTCCATAAACCTTAAAGATGACTCTGTCGCCAAACTGTTTCCTAATCTTCTTAAGCAATGGAATAATTATTTTAAAATGCTCAATCGTAGTATGGCTTCCGCTCCATCCAACAACAACTTTCTCGGAAGTAGAGTCTTTAACCGGAATCTGATAGTAATTCAAGTCTATAGTTGAGGGAACAATCACTACATTTGGATTGAATTTCTGCGCATGGTTAAATAGATATTTATTACCCACCAATATGGTGTGTGACAAGGAAATAATTTCGTTTACCTTTTCGGGCCTCTTTAACCACGCCAATTTTTTATTCCCTTCCGATACATCATAGTTCCATATCGCATCGTCAAAATCAAAAATTATTTTGGCACCCGATGATTTTAAAAGTTTTTCAAATACCACCGTCCCGGTCATAAAAGCTTCGCGGTAAATAAAGATAATATCGAAATTCCTTGCCCGCCATACATCCCTAAGCCTTCTCAAAAATCCTTTTGCGAAAAGTAAGAGCTTTAAAAAATAATTTCCCTTTAAATAAAAATCTTTGTCTTCCTTTTCGTTAATGAGCAGAGGAGAATAGACACATTCAAATCCTATTTCTTCCAAAAAAGGGATGTATTGTTCGCAGCGATATCGTTGCCCTGGAGATCTATTAAACCGGTGTTGAACGATATACAGAATTCTTCCTTTTTTCTTAGAATCCATTTTCATTGTTGATGCAAAATATACCAAGTATTGTAAAATAAAAATCCCGAACCTTTCGATTCGGGATTTAATAATCATAAATGCGTAATCTTATTTGCTATTACCCACAAATACCTTTTTAGTAGTAATCTCCTCATTGTTCTTCACTCTCACAATTACATAAGCCGCTTCCAAATTTGTAAACTGCTTGCTGTAGATGCTTGAACGACCGAACTTCTCGATAGAAAGTTGCTGACCCAATACATTGTAGATTTCTATCTGAGCCTCTACCTTCGGTTCTCTGCTCATATCTACATATACCGTGTTCTCACTGCTCCAGATAGTGATGCCCTTCTTATCGGTGATGTTGCTGATTCCGGTAGTCATCTTAGCCGTTACCATAATCTGCTGTGTGCTGATAGACTGGCAATCATTGTTATCCGATGTCAACTTAGCGGTGTAAACACCAGGTGTGGTGTAGCTATGGGTAATTACATTACCAGTAGCCGAGCTGTTGTCTCCAAAGTTCCAAACATGGTTCGTGGCATTGGCAGAAGTAGCTGTAAATGTAACATCATCATCCTGTTGAACCGTTGTAGCGGTTGTATTGAAAGATGCTATTACTTGCTGCATTCCTGTTACCTGAACTTGTTTCTCTACAGTGTAGTTGTTGTTGTCAACCAAGGTAATCGTATAAACTCCCGGATTGGCATTTAGCGCGATTGGCGTAGTCTGGTTCAATGTTCCGCTGGCAACAGTAATGTTACTGTTATCGGTTACGGTATAGTTCCAGTTTGCGGTTCCCGGCTGAGTTACGTTGATGGTTCCTGTTGTGCTGCAGGTAGCATCGGTTTGAGTAATCTCCGCTGCCGGTGTAAAGTGCAATACAAAGCGGTTTTTGCTATCTGATGTATCACCAGTAAAAGCATAGTTACCGTTTCTTACATTATACATCGTGTTGGCCTTCTTGTCTTCCAACATAATGTAGCTGGTAGGATCGAAGCTGTTCAGTCCGTCAAAACTCATCGTGAAGGTACCGCTGGTTCCTGCGTCAAAGCCCATATCTACCGTTGATGTGTTATTGATAGAAGCAAGTGTATTACGCGCCATTTGTAAACTGTTGTTCATCGAATACAGACTTAATCTGTTCGGATCTCCACCTAACTTGTTACCATCATATATCGGATCAAATCCGTCTGTTGCACTTGCATTGAAGGCTACAATCGTTTTGTCTCTCAATCCGTTAGAATTGTTGTTTACATATACCGACAATTCATGGTCATTGGTTAAGCTCTGGAATTGCATAGTGGCCGGTGTTCTTACACGGTCAGCACCATTGATGGTGTAGGTAGCTGTTCCTCCCGGACTTGTTTTGTGCACTAAGAACGCCTGGAATGGAGCGATATCCACGTTGTCGAAGCCTACCTGATAATAGGAATAAGATCCCGCGAAAGCTCCGGTGGTTTGCCATACGGCTACCTGATTGTCAAATCCTACACCACCATTGGTCGTGATTCGTAGATTGGCCAACCAAGGATTGCTCATCATATGCCATCCTGATACATCTGTATATCCCTGAAGTGTAGTATTTGTCCAGTTGCTGTTAGTTAATCCGGTTCTGGCATAATTTGTTGCCTGATTCGGAACACCTGTTAAGGATAAGGTACCGGCTCCGTTTTTAGATACCGAATAACCTCTGCCATTAACAGTACTACCTGCATTCATAATTTTCCATCCTTGCAAAGTGCAGGCTGCACCATGATCCTCATCGTATTGTGCTACATCACCAAACGGTGAACCCGGTGAAGATGCTCTCTCATTACAGGTTGTGTTAATTATATAGCCCGGAATTCCATTGGCACCAAACTGTGTAAACAATGGTTGGTCAACCGGTGAGCCCATATAATGTTGAGTTCTGTAAAAAGGTGCTGTAGGGGCATCATATTTGCGTTGCATAACCACGGCACCACTGATGGAACCTGTCATACCGGCACTGAAGTTATCAATAATGGCACACTGTGAAGATGATTGGCTTATAAAGGTAACGAACGAGAAGTTGTTCACTGTGAATACACCTGTTTTTAATTCAAGGGCATTTACAACCTGCGTGTTTCCGCTGATTACTCTTACACCTGCTGTGTTGTCAATGCGAAGAGGAGCAACAAATCTGGTCTTACCGCTAATTGTTTGCAATACACTAGGGGTACTTTTCATGATGAATTTACCGGGACCTGCTACTCCGCTATATAAAGCAGTGCCAGAACCGGTGAGGTTGCCACATAATGTAATATCATTGGCCAAAGTCAAGACAGCCCCGTTAACCAAGGTAATATTGCCAACCGTTAAACCCGGAATATTTACAGTAGGACTAAAAGGAGTCCCTGCCTGAATGTACGATCTTTGGGTGCAGTCATCCGGATAATCAGGTACCTGGAAGCTCCAGTTTCCGTTATTAGCCCAGTCACTACTAACTGTACCGGTCCATACATAGCCATCATATACATTCATAACCGTTGAGGCTGTGGCCGTACATCCATGTGCATCCGTAACCGTTACTGTATAGGTTCCTGTCATGGTAACTAAAGTAAAGGCACGGGTAGGATTTTGCAAAGTTGAAGTAAATCCGGGACCGCTCCAGGCATAAGTGTAAGGTGATGTACCACCGGTTGGATTTGAAAACAAACTAGCTGTAACCGTTGTAGAATATGGACTACCATTAGAGGCCGTAGCTGTTAAAGCAGTCGGTTCTGTAAGACTCACTGCTACAGAATTAGAGATACAACCGTTTGCGTCCTTCACCCTTACCTGATAAGTAATAGGAGATAATCCGCTGAAATTGCTTCCGGCCTGATAAGTTGATCCGTTATTGTTTGAGTAGGTGAATGTTGGCGTTCCTACCACCGGAGTCACATCAATTTGCCCGTTATTGGCTCCCAAGCAGGCAACGTTCGTAACAACCGTTGTAAACGTTGGTAAAGGATTGATGTTTACTGTAACGGTAGCCGTATTAGCGCAACCATTGGCAGCTGTAACAGTTACTGTGTAGTTTTCGGCTGCTGTAACATTGTTTGCAAATGGATTGCTGACATTGGTAGCCGATAAGTAAGAACTTGTATTGCTCCAATTGTATGAATAAGTCGTACTGAAAGGAACCGGTGGAGTAAACGTATAAGACCTCGGATTTGAAGGTGCAACTGAATTAGTGTTATTGGCAGTTGTGTAACTTGTAGTATTACTGCTAATCGTTACACTGTTATAATTGGTAGATGTAGCACCTGTAATACCAACTGATGCACCATAAATTGTTCCTGAGTTTTTATATCTGAACTCAACCTTGTTAGTGGTTTCATATAGCCACATCTGGAATTTAGTGTCCGCAAAATCATAGTTCCACAAGGTATTTACATGCCATTGAACAACAAAGATTCTATTTGGTGCAGTTCCAGTTATTAAAACTTTTACGCTTCCGTCAGTACCTGTAGCATGGTCATCCCAAAGAGGATATAGCTTAGGTACGTTAGTGGCGCTGGTTACGCTATTAGTAAATTGTGCCGTTGCTGCTACTCCTCCCAGTTTCAACCATCCATCTGGCGAAACAGAATATTGCGTATAGTTTATTCCTTCAAAATTAAAGGTAAACCCGGCAGGGAATGTCTGCACCGAAGTAGGTGTGTCATCTACCGAGTTGCTGATTAGGGTAGTAGAACCCGTCATTGCATTTAATGCCCCCGTTGCGGCAGTTAAGAACGTATAACCAGCTGCAGAAGTGCTGGCCGGTGAACCTGTTTGCGTACCGCTGGAATTCAACTGTGTATTTGTTCCGTAACAAATAGGTGAAGTTGTAACCGAAGCTGACGCTGTAACCGGTCCATAAACACCAACCGTTTGAGTAGCTGAAGCGGTACATCCGTTAGTTCCGGTCACAGTTACTGTGTAAGGTGTAGTAAGTGATGGTGTAGCTGTTGTAGTAGCTGTATTTGTAGAAGATAAACCGGTGGAAGGACTCCATGCATATGAAGTCTGCGCAGCAGGTCCTGCTGTAAGTACCACATTTCCGCTTCCGCAAATTGCCGAGGTAGTTGGGTTGGCCGTGAAAGTAATAGCCGGTAAAGCTAATCCGGTAACTGTAACCGAAGACGAAACAGTATTACCTGCCGCATCTGTTACCGTAACTGAATAAACATTGGCACCTGCTGCTGCTATAGCTGTAGTAGCTGTAGTGGCTGTTCCAAGACTGTTGCTCCAGTTATAGGTAAATGGTATACATCCGCCAACTGCAGTGGCGGTAAGGGTTGTGTTTTTGCCTACGCAATCGGTAGTAGGTGAGGCACTGGTAGTAACCGATAATGCTGTATTATTAATGGTTACCACAGAACTTGCGGTAGCCGTACAACTGTTTGCATCGGTTGCTGTTACAGTATACGTATTAGTAGAAGCGGGAGCGGCACTCACCACAGTACCGGTAGTAGGCGATAAGCCTGTAGCAGGACTCCAGTTATAAGTAATTACACCCGCAGCCGGTATATTAAATGAAATGCTCCAGCTACTAATAGTTCCTGATCCACCTGTAAAATCATCCACCACATATAGATTCCATGTTCCGTTTAAGTTGCCCGTGAAACCTGCCAATGTGCTGGTAGTAGGTGTATATGCGGTTCCCGGACCCGGTGAAGTCCAGTCGTCTGTACCCACCCCGCTATTTGTTGGTGCATAAGTACCTGTTGCATTAAGACCGATAGTACTCATGGCAGCCCCTCCATCCTGGAAGGTATAATTTGCATTTGAAGGATTTGATGTACTTCCAACATCCGACATCAAAGCAATGGTCTGACCGGTAGGAGACTGTAGCAACACATCCACATCCGCAGCAAAAGTATGCGTATATCCATTAATTGTAACAGATTTTATGGTTATGCCGCTGGTAGCCAAACCGCTTACAGCCAGTGTAGATGGATATGGTGTAGAATTGCCGCTGGAAGGTATTGTTACCCCTGTTCCGCCTGCGTAAGATTGAACATTTGTTGCGACAGCCGTTAAAGTAGCACCCACAGCCGAACATGTACTAACCGCAGTCGGTGATACGTTTACACTAACCGCAGGATAAACCGTAACAGATTTTGTGGCAGAAGCACTACAAGTGTTTCCGTCCGTAACCGTAACCGTATAAGCAGTAGAGGCTGCCGGAGAAGCTGTTTCAATACTTGCTGTACCCAATACCGGTGCAAGACCCGTAGTTGGTGACCATGAGTAGGTATAAGTTCCGTTACCACCTGTAGCAGTAGCGGTCATCACCACAGTTCCGGTACCACAATAAGAGGCTGCTGTTGGAGCAGCGCCAATTGTAACTGAAGGAGCAGCAATAACAATTATAGATGTTGAAACGCTGGCAGTAGTACCAAAGGCATCTGTCACAGTTACACTGTAAGTGGTAGCACCTGAAGATGTAGGTGTAACCGGATGGGTGTTTGTTGCTGTGTTTGCTCCATCATTCCAATGGAAATTAGAATAAGGCAGACATCCTCCGGTAGCATTAGCCGTTAATGTACTTGTACTGTTTTGGCATACTACCGTTGGAGTAGTTGTAATAGAAGCAACACTAATCGGAGCGACCGCTACTGATACTGACGCGGAAGCTGTACATCCTAATGCTTCTGTGGCAGTAACCGTATAGTTTGTTGTTCCGGTTAAAGTAGCCTGAGGGTTAGCAATATTGGTAGCCGTAGTGAAAGTAGGACTGGCTGCCCATTGATAAGTAAACGTAGCGGTTGAAGGTGGAGGGGTAAAGGTGTAGGCCCGTCCACTGGCCGGCTTGGTAGCATTTGAATTATTAGCAGCTGAATTGCTGGAAGTATTCGATGAGTAGGTAATACTGTTATAATTGGTAGAAGTAGCTCCTGTAATACCCGCAGAAATACTTGCAGACGTTGGTGTACCTAAAGTACCGTATCGGAACTCTACCACATTAGTTGTTTCATAAAGCCACAATTGGAATGTAGAGTTAGCATTACCTCCTGTTGACCTAGGTATTGTGGTATACCATTGTACCTTCATAATTCGGTTCGGAGCCGTTCCGGTGATTAGATAATTTACCGCTCCGGTAGTTCCCGTAGCCAAATCATCCCAGAATGGATAAACCTTTGGAACATTGGTAGCACTTGTAACAGAATTCGTAAATTGAGTAGTAGCAGTCGTTCCAAACATCAACCAACCATCGGAAGAAACCGTAAAGGTTGAATAGTTTGTTCCCTCAAAGCTGAAGGCAAAAGCAGGCGAAGGGGTAACTGTTACTACATCGTCATCTGCGGAGTTAGCTAACAATGATATAGCTCCAGACATTGGGTCAATAGCATTACCGGTTGAAGTACCAAATGAATATAGGTTAGCTGTTTGTCCTCCTGCCTGAGCGGCTGTAGCCTGCAATTGAACACTTCCACCCGAACAAGTGCTGGCCGGAGTGGCAGTAGCGGTAGCTGTAGTGGCGCCAAAGACAGATACTGTCTGTGTAGCCGTAGCTGTACATGTATTAGCATCCGTAACTGTTACATTATATGTTCTTGAAGAAGTAGGCGTAGCGGTTTCTATACTTGATGTACCCAGAACAGGCAACAAGTTAGTAGTCGGTGACCATGCATAGGTTAAAGAACCTGTACCACCCGAACCATTCGCTGTCATTACCACATTACCCGTTCCGCAGATTGCGCTGCTGGCAGGTACTGTGCCAATGGTAACTGCAGGTGTTGGATTAACCGTTAAGTTAACTGTGGCGCTGGCTGTGTTTCCGATATTATCGGTTACGGTTACACTATAAGGAATAGAACCTGTGCTGCCCGGTGTTACTGATAAGGTGTTAGTTGTTCCGGTATTAGCACCTGTGCTCCATACATAAGTTGCGTAAGGAGTACATCCACCGGTTGAAGTAGCTGTAAGCGTACTTGCTCTGCCTAAACAAACAGAGGCCGGAGAACCCGCCACAGACACCGATAATGGTATAATAGATACTGTAGTTGTGGTTGTTGCCGTACATCCCAAAGCTTCAGTAGCCGTTACCGTATAAACAGTAGTTAAGCTAGGCGTAGCCTGAGGATTAGAAATATTGGTTGCCGTTGTAAATGATGCATCGGCCGCCCATTGGTAAGTAAACACAGGGGCTACCGGTGGAGTAAAGGTATATACCTGACCGTTGGCCGGTTTAACACCAATGCTGGTAGTTTCAGCTGCCGAACTTGCGGTAGGTGAACTACTGCTGTTGTTCAATGACAAGTAATTACCCGCAGCACCACTGATACCTATACTAGCTCCTCCGCTGGCACCTGCACTGTAAGCAGTTGCTTCCGGACGATAGATGAATTCGATATGTCCATCGGCTTCATAAATCTTCACCTGGAAAGATATTACGGCAGCGTTTACACCCCAGTTCCACTCCCAGTTTAACCATTGAACCGTAAGTACTCTTGAACCTGATGTACCCGTAGTCAAATAAGAAGCTGTACCCACAGAAGCACCATCCAAATCATCCCAAAGCGGAGCTAATACCGGTGAAGCTGCTGTAGCTAAGGCATTAACGTTGGAGGAGCCTACTGTATTTGTAAAGCTGATAAAGCCATTCGTGCTGTAATAGAAGTTAGTATAGTTAGTTCCATTATAAGGGAAGGTAAAGCCTATTGGCAGGGCAGCAGACATAAAGGCATCTGCATTTCCGCCTGTAATTGTAGTAGCCCCACTAAGAGCCGTAAAGGTCCCGCTCGATGCCGAGAAAGTATATTTTTTAGCAGTTTTGTCATATACCTGCGCGCCCGTTGCCTGCAACTGGGCTGCATCTCCAGGGCAAAGTACGGTTGGCGCAGCAGTAGCCGAAACCGTGGTTGCCCCGTATACTGATACTGTTTTAGTAGAAGTTGCTGTACAAGTATTGGCATCCGTTACAGTAACGTTATAGGTTCTTGAAACCGTAGGAGACGCTGATTCAATGCTTGAAGTACCAAGAACAGGCAATAAGTTGGTAGTCGGTGACCAGGCATAAGTTAAAGTGCCTGTTCCTCCTGTTCCATTTGCTGTCATTACCACATTACCTGTTCCGCAAATTGTGCTGTTAGTTGGTAATGTAGATACAGAAAGGGAAGGCGGAGTGGTAACCGTTAAGTTTACAGTAGCACTAGCTGTGTTGCCGCTGTTATCTGTAACGGTAACATCGTATGGTATAGAACCCGAACTACCCGGTGTAACCGATAAAGTATTGGTAGTTCCTGTATTGGCTCCTGTGCTCCAAACAAAGGTAGCATAAGGAGTACAACCACCCGTAGCCGTTGCTGTAAGGGTGCTGGCATTGCCTAAACAAACTGTTGAAGGTGAACCGGCCACGCTAATTGATAGAGGAGCCACCGTAACATTCTGTGTAACTGTTGCGGTACAACCGCCTGCCGCAGTAGTGGTAACGGTATAAAGCGTGGTTAAAGCAGGTGTGGCCTGTGGATTTGAAATATTGGTAGCAGTAGTAAATGAAGCATCTGCCGCCCATTGGTAAGTAAACACAGGGGCTACCGGTGGAGTAAAGGTATATACCTGACCGTTGGCCGGTTTAACACCAATGCTGGTAGTTTCAGCTGCCGAACTTGCGGTAGGTGAACTACTGCTGTTGTTCAATGACAAGTAGTTGCCTGAAGCACCACTGATTCCTATCGAAGCACCTCCGGTAGAACCTGCATTATAAGCAGCAGCTTCCGGACGGTAGATGAATTCAATATGTCCATCGGCTTCATAAATCTTCACCTGGAAAGATATTACTGCCGCATTCGCCTGCCAGTTCCATTCCCAGCTTAACCATTGAACTGTCAGGACTCTTGAACCTGGCGAACCGGCAGTTAAATAAGAGGCTGTACCCACAGAAAAACCATCCAAATCATCCCAAAGCGGGGCTAAAACAGGTGAAGCTGCTGTGGCTAAGGCATTTCCATTGGCAGCCCCTACCGTATTGGTAAAACTGATGAAACCATTCGAGCTGAAATAGAAATTGGTATAAGGAGTTCCATTATAATTAAAGGTAAAGCCTATTGGCAGGGCTGCCGAAATAAAGCCATCGGCATTTCCGCCTGTAATAGTAGTTGCACCGCTAAGCGCAGTAAAGGTACCGCTGGATGCTGAAAAACTATAGGTATTCGCTGTTTGGTTATACACCTGTGCTCCGGTAGCCTGCAATTGTGTACTTCCTCCAGGGCAAACAGTTGATGGAGTAGCGCTTGCTGTTACCGTTGTAGCTCCATACACACTTACTGTTTTAGTAGAAGTAGCCGTACAAGTATTGGCATCGGTAACGGTTACATTATAAGTTCTCGAAACCGTTGGGGTAGCTGTTTCTACACTTGAGGTGCCAAGTACCGGTAACAAGTTAGTAGTAGGTGACCAGGCATAGGTTAAAGTGCCCGTTCCGCCTGAACCGTTAGCGGTCATTACCACATTACCAGTTCCGCAAATTGCGCTGTTGGTTGGTGCAGTAGTAACTGTAAGAGAAGGAGTAGGATTAACCGTTAAATTAACGGTTGCGCTTGCTGTGTTACCGGTGTTATCCGTTACCGTTACGCTGTATGGCACAGAACCAGAGCTGCCCGGTGTAACAGAAAGTGTATTTACCGCAGCTGTGTTAGCACCTGTGCTCCAAACAAAAGTAGCATAAGGTGTGCAACCACCGGTAGCTGTAGCTGTAAGCGTACTTGATCTGCCTAAACATACAGAAGCCGGTGAACCTGCCACAGATACCGATAGCGGTGCAACCGTAACATTCTGAGTAACAGTAGCTGTGCAACCGCCTGCTGCAGTTGCAGTAACAGTGTAAGTAGTATTTCCTGCAGGGCTGGCCTGAGGATTGGCAATATTAGTAGCTGTTGTAAACGATGCATCTGCTGCCCACTGATAGGTGAAGGTAGGTACCGCTGCCGGTGTAAATGTATAAACGGTTCCAGTTGGGAAATTGGTAGCCGAACTGATACCTGTATTTTCAGAAGAAGTGCTTACAGTAGATGTACTTGCAGGACTAAGTGGTGTAACACTTTCGTAGTTGCCTACTGCGCCCGAAATTCCTATGGATGCAGTCGTGGTTGCAAAGGCTGCACTGGTTGAACCATATATAAATTGAATAACTCCGGTAGCCTCATATAATATAACCTGCATGTTAATGGTAGTGGTACCGGCACCCCCGTTTCCAACTTTCATACCCGTCCACTGAACGGTTAATATTCTGCTGCCCACCGAGCCTGTAGTTGCATAAATGATGGAACCACCTGTCGTATTGTTATCATCCCATAATGGCGCGATACAATTGGCAGTAGAAGCCAAGGCATTGGCGCTAAAGCCCGAAAGGGTAGTGGTAGCCTGACCTAATTCAATCAAACCATTCGACCTGGCTCCGAAAATGGTAAAAGGACTTCCATTATAGTTAAAAGTAAATCCAATAGGAAGATTACCAATACCCACATCATCACCTATAGCACCAGCTCCCAAAGTAGTACCAGTGATAGCTGTATAAGTACCCGTTGAACCGGCAAAGCCATATCCATTTGCTGTAGAGTTATATACCTGGGCACCCGTAGCCTGCAACTGAGTGCTTCCTCCAGGGCAAACCGTTGAAGGGGTAGCGCTGGCAGAAACTGAAGTAACACCATATACCCCTACTGTTTTAGTAGCTGTAGCGGTACAAGTATTAGCATCGGTAACAGTTACATTATAGTTTCTTGAAACGGTTGGCGTAGCAGTTACAATATTGACCGTGCCGGATGGCAACAAGTTAGTAGTAGGTGACCAGGCATAAGTTAAAGTACCTGTTCCGCCTGAACCATTAGCTGTCATTACCACATTCCCTGTTCCGCAAATGGCACTGCTGGTAGGTACGGTAGTTACTGTGATAGAAGGAGTAGGGTTAACGGTTATATTGGTAGTAGCACTTGCTGTGTTTCCACCGTTATCTGTAACCGTAACACTGTAGGCAATTGTTCCAGAACTACCCGGAGTTGCAGATAAGGTATTGGTGGTTCCTGTATTAGCTCCTGTGCTCCAAACAAAGGTAGCATAAGGAACGCAACCGCCTGTGGCAGTAGCTGTAAGCGTACTGGAAGATCCTAAACAAAGAGTAGTTGGTAAACCGGCTAAAGAAACCGATAATGGGGCAACCGTTACAGATTGAGAGGCTGTAGCCGTGCAACCGCCTGTAGCTGTTGCTGTAACTGTATAAGTTGTATTACCTGTTGGAGAGGCCTGAGGATTGGCAATATTAGTAGCTGTGGTAAACGATGGTGATGCCGCCCACTGATAGGTAAAGCTAATAGCAGGTGGGGTAAACGTATATATAGTACCGGTTGGGAAATTGGT
>CANJVG010000029.1 GCA_947478005.1 Bacteroidota bacterium | reverse complement strand
GGATTTCTCAAAGTAGAGGTAGAAGGAATGGCGTTTGAAAAAGTCCATAAGTAAGAGTCGACTTCAGATGCATCGGTGATAGCAAGGAAGGAGGCATCATCATTTGTGCAAACAAACCTTTTTGCAATACCGAAATCAGCAATTGGTGCGGCTTTATCATAGATTGTATCCTCGGTCCCAGTAGCCAATAAATTATCCGGTGACCAAAGGTTATTTCTATTGCTTTTTGTGCCATTGATAGCAGCAATCATCCTTGATTGTTGCCCTGCTGTGAACATTTTTGAGCAGTAGGAATACTCCATATAGTTTTCGTAGTTTGATGTTTTATGCGCATCACAACTTATTCCTTTTCTGTAAATTGAGTCATTTACAAAAATCGGATTTACCGCGTATATTGAATCTATTTTAGAAGCAGAAATTACATGGGGGCCGTTTGCATCTTTGTAAGTTAATGTTGCACCTGGACACGTAAGCCAACCTTTGGTTTGTGGAGTATCATTTACATCATCATCGCCACAAGCTACCGTAGGCTCATTTGAATCACCCCAAACGTGTTTGAGATTTAACCAGTGACCCACCTCATGTGTCAAGGCACGAGACCTAAAAGCGCTGCCCGTAGCAATAGAACCGATGTAATCATGCAATAAAATTACACCATCTCGATTTGGTGTATTATACAGAGCATCTACTGTACTTGGATAGTAAGAATAACCTGCAGCACCTGCTTGACCAATTGCTTTTGTCACCCAAACATTTAAGTACTTCTCCCGAGGCCAATTGTTCATTTTAGAATAATCGTTCCCTACAACTGATTGTACGGTGTAAATGCGATCTATACCGTTACAAACATTGCCATTCGGGTCTCTGTTGGCTAAACGAAATTCAAAGCCAACATTGGCAATGTTATTTTTGAAAGGCGCTATAACAGTAGCTGTATCAGCATTACGTTTATTGTAATCATCATTCAGTATTTTCATTTGGTTAAAAATCTGTGCATCGGAAATATTTTCAACTCCGGCCTGAGAGAGAATGTGAAATACTACTGGAACAATATAGGTGCCTGACGCTCGGCTGCCTGCTTGTGGATTGTAATTTGCAACAAAATTGCGGGTATACTCTTCCATGTCTCTTTCCTGCTGCAAAATTTCAGGATGTTCTTCAATAAGTTTTTTTCTTGCTTGGTCCGTTCCGCAAACATTAATATCCTGCGCTGTGACAGAAAAGGGAAGGGCGGAAACGATCGATAAAAACAGCACTGTAAATTTTAAAATTTTCATAGGTTGTTATTGAAAATGTTTTACTAAAAAATGTTTTTTTTGAAATATATCGGGTAATAGATTAGATACCTCAACAATTTAATTGCGAATTTCGGATATAAATATCGGGTTAGCAAATTTTTTCAAAAAAATGACAATTCTATGACAATTGCTGGTCTTATTCTATCCGATTAGTCGCAACTTTATGTAGAATGTGGTGCCCATACCATCTTCCGATTCGAACCATATTTTTCCTCCGGCTCCATCAATAATTTGTTTTGTAATAGCAAGCCCTAAACCGGTACCGGATGATTTTGTTGTGAAATTTGGTACAAATACTTTATTGTAAAGATTATGGGGTATTCCGTTGCCATTGTCTTTAACACTTATGCTTAGCCAACCTGCCTCATCGACTATTGCTAGTTCAATCAAGCCTTTTCTATCTTCAGGTATACTTTGAATGGCATTTTTTACGAGGTTGTTGAAAACGCTTACTAATTGATTCTTATCGCAAAATACTAATGGGTTTTCGGTCTGTGTACTAAAACTGATGTTCGCTGTTTCCTCTCGATTAAATAACTCGACTATTGACTTTAGTAATTCATTTAAATTAATGATTTCATTTTCAGGCTTCGGCATTTTCGCAAACGTTGAAAAAGCAGTTGCAATACTGGATAGGTTTTCAATTTGCTCTTCAAGAGTCCGCGACATCTTTTTTGCCAGTTCTTCTATGTTCGGTTGGCCTTCTGCAATTGCCCGTTGCAGATATTGAACGCTCAATTTCATAGGTGTGAGCGGATTTTTTATTTCGTGTGCAATTTGTTTAGCCATTTCGCGCCATGCGCTTTCTCGTTCTCCTTTAGCCAGTTTTTGCGCGCTCTGTTCCAACTCATTAATCATTTTATTGTATTCGCTTACCAGCACACCTATTTCGTCCTTGCTGTTCCATTCAATGGGTTCATTCTTCTTATTTAAATTGAGAATGCGTAGTTTTTCGCTAATGATAGTTAAAGGGCGTGTAATTGAATTAGAAACAAAATAAGCCAGTATGGCCGCGCAGATAAGCAGAAATACGTAAACATTCATTAAGGCAATAAGAAATGATGATACTTCATCGTCAATGTTTTTAGACCGTTCAAAATAAGGAATACCTATATAGGCCATGGCCTCCCCTTTACTATTGCGAATGGGTGCATACCTAGCAATGTATCTAAGCTTTCCTATGTTTTCCTGCATGGTAACCTGAGCACTTTTGTTGGACTCCAAATCAAAATATGCAACCGGATTCATTTGGCGACTCACTAATCCTTTGTCATAAATAAAAGGCTGTGACGATAAGGCTAAATCACCCGTGCGATAAAAAAGGTTGATGTCCACTGCATTTATATCTGCAATCCTGGCTAGTTCCGATTCCAATAAATTATTACTATGACTGTTTGTGAAATCGCTTTCCTTCATATTCTGTTGAACAAAATATTCGAGAGTGGCATGCACAACCTTTTCTTTACGGAATAATCGGTCGGTATAGAAGTTAGCATATTGTTTGCTGAAAAAACTAATGGTGATAAGACCGATAATGATGAAGGAAAGAATAATCATAAGCAGCATAGAGTAATTGATGCGCGTGCGAAAGGAAAGGGTAAAGCCGGATAGCAATTGGGTGCTTGTCTGCTTATCATTAACGAGTCGCATAGCCAGTAAAAAAAGCACTAAGGCGAGAAAGTAAAAGGTGAAAAGATAGGAGAAGGTAGCAATAGGCTCAAAGATGGGTTCCCGAGGGATAGCCACAATAACTTTTTTGCCATTCTGAAACTTTTGAATGTTCAATTCCCAATTGGGCTCTTCAATGAACTCGGTTTCTCCGTTGCTAAAAGAGTAGCTCTTTTTCCAATAGTAGGTAAAGGGGTAATCTCCATATTGGGCTATAAGTTTATCGTTTTGATAAATAGCATAGACATAGTTGTTGACGTTGTTGGAGACTGTTACATTATCGCCAAGCAGCAACTCAGGATAAACGTTTTGCCCATAATAAATTTTGGGCAGTAAGCGTATGGCCAGCGAACCAATAAGCGCAGAATCATTTTTAATATCGAGAATCGAGAGATAAGAATAATTCCGACTTGTGTCGCTTAGAAAGTGAATTGTTTCTTTTCCTGGCAAAGAGGTTTTTATAGCTGTTCTGTAGAACGAGAGATTCATGGTATCTTCATTCCGTAACGAATTGCCCGAAGCATCGAAGTCGTATATCTTTACCTCGTATTTGTTGAAATAACCTCCTAAATATAATGAGCCGATTCGGTCATACAATTCCTTTTTCGAAATGAGCGGGTTGTTGAGAAAGTTATGTATAAACAGATCTTTCTGCATTCGTTGTGCTACATCTTCAAACAGATATTCCGCTACAAAGTCTCGCTCGGTTACTAATTTGCCTGAAAAGAACAGACGCTGATTTCTTTCTTTTCGTTCATAAAGATTTTCGGTAAGAAAAGCCGACAGCAAACTGTAGAAGGCGATGTATAGAATTAGGTGTTGAACCGAAAGCTGACCGTTTTTATTCATCATAAATGAACAAAAAACAACAAATGCCACAGTCCATAAAGCCGTAAACAATACCGATTCATAAACCGGTGAATGAATAGCAAAAACCGACAGAGCGGCTCCGCCAAGGAGACAAAACACCAACAGTTGTTTTTGGCTAACCATTTTTGGTTTGAACGCCATCAGCACTGCACGGGTAATTGCAAAATGGGTAATGAAAAGCAAACTAAGACAGGCTATTCCTAAAAAACTATAGGCATTTAAGCTAAGGATATTATACACCTCGAAGGAAATAATTGAATCCATAACGAGGGTTTTATATATCCAGCCTATAAAGCCAGAATACATAAAGATGAATGCAATGCCCGAAAACAAAAAGGCGCGATTTGTTTTCTCCTTTTGTTGCGGTTTGTAATAATGGGTAAAGAAAAAGGTGACCCAAGTGATTAACACCGAATTGATAATTAAATCACCCAAGGATTTGGTAATAATGGAGGATGCGTAGAACGAAGGGTCGAATAGGGCCAGTTGATTAAATTCTCCGGGAAAGTTGAACAATAGCATGCTCAACCGGATAGCTGTAACTGACAGTAACAATACCGAAAATCCGCTTAGGAAATTCTTCTGCCTGACCAACTGAACGGCAAAGCGATGCAGGTAATAGAATAAAATAAAGAGTAACGCTAATTGGGCAAAGAGCAAAATATAATTGACATCCTCTCCCCGCTGTTTTCCCGACACATATAAACTGAAGAGAGTTTCTCCTTCTATGGTTTTTACCGGAATTGATCCCGCAATCTTCTGGTCGCTAAGTTCAATATTGTGCGGTACATTCAGGCCAAGCGCAAATTCATTTTTCAAGAATTTATTTTCAAACAGATAATCGTATTTCACGGGTCGTAAAGCCAGTACGGTTTGGGTGGTGCTTGTATCGCTCCATTTAAAAGCCGCATACCATCCGTTCTTTAAATGTAGAAATGAACTGCCAATAGCAATGGATGAAACTTCCTGTAAAGGAGCTACACTTTGGTCGGTCCAGTGTAGTAGCGAATCGTGTTGATAGTAATAAATAAATAAACCCTTCTGCTTTAAGCCATCAAGAACGGTGTTTGATTCGTCATGCGCGGCAAGCGCTTGTAGCAGTTCTTTGTTCTTTACCGTCTTTTCAAACGCTGATTCTGCTTGGTTTAGTTTGTCTTCAATTTTGCCGGCTACCGATGTCAGGTTATCTTTATCGGGTTTGAATAGCAAGGTCAGCACCGCTAAAATCACAACAACGGGAAGAATATATTTCTTAAGCTTTTCGATGGTGTGTAAAAGTGTTTGTTAGCAAATTAAACGTTTAAACGGTTTATTGCAAACAGCGTTCCAAAACAGGAGTTTATTCTACCACGGCAAATTATTTTTACGCAAATAGTTTTGGGCGGGCATATAACCCAGGCGGGCTGCTTTCCGAATGAATTGAATTGCCTTTTCTCTATCGCCTTTATAAAAATAGGCTACCCCTAAATTATTATAAGCCAGACCATAAGTAGAGTCGAGCTGAATGGCCTTTTGACACAAATCTATGGCCTCGTCATTGCGGCCCTTTTGCTGCAGTAAATTGGCATAGTTGGCATAGCCCAACGGGGTGGGAGATAAGCGTATGGACGTGGTCAACGCATTTTCTGCCAAATCCAATTGTCCTGTTTCCTGATAAACACCCCCGATATTGGCCCAGGCCATCATATCATTTGGCTTCAGTTGCAGTGCCTTTTTATAATACGCAATGGCCGAATCGGGTTGGCCTATATTGTGATAGGCATTGCCCAAATTGTTGAATGTTTTAGGGTCGGTGGAATCAATGCCCGAAGCCACCGTAAAATAGTAAATGGCATCCCGAAAATTATTCTCGGCCAAATAAGCATTTCCCAAACTATTGCTGGCGAGGGCCGCTGTAGGTTCGTGCACCATCACATCTTCCCAAAAGGTAAAACTATTCTCCCATTTTTTAGTGCGCTCATAGGTGGTGCCGAACAGATACAACAAATAGACAGCCGTTAAAACAATCAGGGTTGTTTTGGCCGCGCTCTCCTTTGCTTTTTTGGTATACAGCCATTGCCAGCCCTGGCCTGCCAGCAGAAACAAACCGATGGATGATACATAAAAGTAGCGGTCAGCTACCATGGCATTGCCCACTGGCACCAGTTGAATGACCGGAGCGATGGCGGCCACAAAAAGCAAGAAGCCCGCTGCTATGGTTTTATTCTTGAACGAATACCAGCCACCGGCCACCAAAAACACTAAACCGAAAAGGGCAGAGAAGTAGAACGAGGCTGGGAACCATGCACCAGATTTTACTGGATAGGGATAAAAGGCCGACAGATGATAAGGGATAATGCCCTGACGGATGTAAAATGCAAATCCGTTCAAGGCAATCAGTAGGGTATCTATAAAATTATAGTCGGTGGCCACGCGAATATTGCCCTGGGTCTTTTGGGCCACAAAGGCCAGAATGCCGAAGCCAACAGAAAGGATAAAGAACGGCAGTTTCTCCACCACCGATTTTATAAGGTTGAATTTGGTCGAAGCGAAATAGTCGAAAATAAGGAGGAACAGCGGCAGGACCACGGCCTGCCCTTTGGATAAGCAGGATAAAACAAACAAGCCAAGTGCCACGGCATAATAGCTCCCCTTACGGTTTTGAGTGAAGCGCTGATAGGAGAGGAGAGAGAGCAAAAAGAAGAAGGTATAAAGCACATCTTTTCGCTCTGTAACCCAAGCCACCGATTCTACATGCAGCGGGTGAATGGCAAACAGGAAGGCTGCTATAATTGCTGATGCTTTGCTCTTGGTCAATTGGAACAAAAGCAGGAACAGCAGTACCGAATTGGCTAGGTGCAGCAACAGATTGGTAACATGATAAGGCAATGGATTGAGCTCAAAAAGGCGATACTCGATGGCGTAGGACAGCAATACCAACGGATGATAATTACCGCTCAGGAAGACCGTGAATATTTGCTGAATGCCCGCCCAACTTAATTGGCGGATGTAAGGGTTTTCGTAAACATAGGTGGGGTCGTCCCAATTGGTGAAGCCTGCCGACAGAATGGGCTGATAGGCCATGAAGATAAGCACACCAAAACCCAAAAGCGCAGCCGGAACAAGCGGAAAAGAAGAACCCTCTTTGGCTATGAGTTTAGTCTTATGTTTTTTCTGCTTTATCATTCGTTAGTACCGAGGATAAATCTAAAAAGTATTTTTTCATTTTGTCCTCACCGCGGCTCCTTTCGGAGGCAAGGGAGGGCCGTGGGAGGGACAATAGATAGCCGCTGCACAGAATATATTTAGGGGCAAAACTGTGAATGTTGTAATTCTCTTCCAGAATTGTATAACGCATTCCTTCAATCAGCATCCATCTTTGCATCAGGAAAATTTCATCATCATTTCAAACTTCAATCATGAATACTGATAACACAAACGAACATCCGGTAAGCCGCTTTAGCCGAACAAACAATATTGAAGAAGCGCAGGAAACAAGTTTTACAGATTTCAAAAGCATTTATGAAGGCAATGTGGAATTGGTGGGCGAAGATGATGATGATGACGATGATGACAGGCGCGAAGGTCGCACAGCCGCTATGGTTTTAGACAGCCGGGGAATACGGGTAAATGATCTTGATAAACCAAACAGAGATATAGTCGATAATTATGACGGAGCTTAGTGATGCAATTTTTTAAATGAACCTTTAAAACAACATCGTTATGAGAACTTTCTTTTCCAATAACTTCCTGGCTACTATTGGTATAGTGGTTTTGTTATCGCTTACCGTTCTGATATTCTTAAAATCATCACCGGCTGATGTTAAGCCCAAACACCAGAATCAGATTTCTCAATATCCTAAATAGTATTGGATGACCTACTCCTTACTGCTTAATGAGCTTCTTGGTCACTTTTCCTTTTTCGTTTTCGACCGTAACTAAATAAACTCCGTTGGCTAAATCATTCACCGGTAGTTGAACATTCGTCATCCGTAATTTGTAATTAGTAATTGTTCTACCGGTAATATCAGTAATGATTAGATTACTTCCAATCATACTTTCATCAATTGTTACCATCACCGACTCACTCGCTGGATTTGGATTTATGTGGAGCAGTTCTCCCATAACTGACTTGATGGATAGAACCGATGACACCACATCTAAATTGGTCTTGATAATGCTGTCGCAGTTATTAATGGTACGCAGTGTATCGTAGTAAACTCCGGCTGCGCTAACAACATTGCCCGATGGCAGCGTGTAACTATTGGCCGGTGCAATTGTGGTGTCAACCGTGACTGCAAAAGCAGAGAACACAGTAAGCGAAATAGTAACAACACTATCGCAACCATTCATGTTTTGAAGAGTATCTGAAAAAACACCAGCAGTGGTATGTACCACTGTTCCTATTTGATACTGTTCTCCGTTGCAAATAAAAGCGTTGACACTTTCTGCGCTTGATTGTAATCTGGTAAACGACAATTCAATTACACTATCGCAGCCAAAAATATTATGCAGGGTGTGTGAGTAAACTCCGTTGGTATCGAGATAGGTTCCGTAAAAATAAAATAGCTCAGCACCACAGGCAGAAGCAACAGTGGTGCTCGTACCGGCATAACACTTTATCACATTGTGAGTAGTATTGGTAACCACAGGCGCATTAAAATCAAAATAAATAAACGCTGTATTGCTGATGTTGGTGCCTATGGCTAAACTATCTTTCAACTTTACTTTGTATTGCACATAGCCATGGCTGAGTGGTTCGTTGATATTGCTATCCGGCAGGTTGATGTTTGGAAAATTAAACTGAACCGCCTTCTGCTTTATATACACGGTAGGTTGGTGGCTGTAAGCAAGTAACTGAAAACTGTTTTCGTCTATGTATTGGGAGAGTGTATCCGTAAGGTAAATATGAATAGCTGTATCGGTGCCTGTGTTTTGAAATTGAATAGTATAAGTCAGCCACTTTTGTGTGGCCTCAATATCACCTGCTGGATAAACTTCTTTTTCATTAGGGTCATAAGAACCTACTACTTTGAAACACTGAGTTATTGTATCGTTAGCGGGATTGTTATCTACTGCACCTGTACTAACTGTAACTGTAAAACACACATCTGAATTGAACACCGCGCTTGTAGCGGTATAAACAACGAAATTAAAATCATGGAAAAAATCTGCTGTGCTGAAATCAGCCACCGAATAAGTGAGGGTGTCACCATTTACTACAGGGGTAAGAGCACCTGCAGCGGGATTCATATAAGTTACCGGACCTGAGATTACAACTTTTACCTGACCGCTTACCCCGCCCGCGCAATGCAGCCCGAGAAAATGTGCCGGGTCCCCAGCGTTAATATCTACAAATGTTTGTGTGCCTGCACGAAGCCGACCTGCTACAATACTCCACGGAGCTAAATCGAAACCTGGTTTACAGCCCATAGCAAAATCGCGACCGGTTTGCAGAGAGTCAAAAGACAAGATAGTATCGTAGAGAATATTATTTGCCGGGCACGAAACCGAAAAAGGAATGCCCGAAGTGTCAACGCTCAACTCATAAACTCCTGCCGAGTCGGTTGCAAAAAAATAATAGCCGTTGGCATCTGTTAGTATAGACTGTTCTGTGTTTCCATTTCTTCTTACGCTCACCTTCACATTACCCACTCCGTTTTCTGATAAGTCTCTTACACAATCGGTGTTGCCATCTACATATACATTGCCGCTTACATTCTTGTAAAAATCGCAGCCATTGGTATTAAAGAACCCGCAAAGCATAATAGGGGACGAATACGAGAGTAAGGAATTATTGCGTGGCATATTAGGAATGCACGTAACACTGGTATGGTCGAAATAGAGTTGGTTAATGCTTGTTAGTTTCGGCAGACACCTAAGGTTCATATTATAGCTACAGTCAAAATGCTGAATGGTATCGGGCAATTCGGGAATAGAGGTGAGGTTATTATGTGAGTAGTTTACGTATTGAAGACTGTTGGAAAATGCGGGCAGCGAGGTAAGGTTATTATAGGAGCAGTCTATATAAGTGATACTATCCGGCAAAGCCGGAAGAGAACTAAACTGGTTGCCGTAAGCAAACAGTATTCTTAAAGAAGCAGGCAAGGGAGGCAGAGAAGTGAGTTGATAATTATAATGGCAATAAAACTGCCTGATGCCCGCAGGCAAAGGCGGAATAAAACTGAGATTATTATCGCATACATCTAAATAAGTGAGGGTGGTAGGTAAAGAAGGTAAATGGCGAATATGGCTATGCGCGGCTGCAATATACAGGAGATTTTTCGGCAGGTCGGGCATAGTATCAAAATGGTTACTGACACAAACAAAGGTATCGAGGTTATCGAAATACTGAATGCCTGTAAAATTTTCAACCTGCTTGTAAACACAATACACCGTAGTTGCATTCACCACGGCATTACAGGTAGTATCCATCTGCCAACCCACCGTGCTGTTCCCTTGAATACAAGCAGGATAGCCGAGTTTTAAATAGCTACCAAACGCAGTATCCGGAATACTCACCCACTGTGCGTGAGAGACAAAAGACATTAGACACAAGGCAGAAGACAATACAAGTGTTCTGAGTAGATTACTTTTCATAGCGGCTTTGGTTTTGATGCAATGAAAATAAGATAATTTCAGCTACGCAGACTCTACCCTAAAGGGAGTCCACGCAAGAACAGCCGGATTTGGATTTTTGCGAAGCGGTTCCCCTTTTGTTTTATCCCGTCTTACACGGGAAGGGGTTAGGGGTTGCGTAGCAGCTGCTCAATCCGAATTCCGAATTCCAAAATCCCTCCTTTCCTGTTAAATCAGCCAATTTCTGCCAAAAACATCCGTCTGCTCTTCCTGAAAATAAAAAAGGAACTCGCTGGGTAAGAGTGGGCGCTCGCTGGGTAAAGACGGGAAGGTGCTGGGTGAGAGTGGTCGCTCGTTGGGTAAAGACGGGAAGGCGCTGGGTAAGAGTGGGCGCTCGCTGGGTAAAGACGGGAAGGCGCTGGGTGAGAGTGGGCGCTCGTTGGGTAAAGACGGGAAGGCGCTGGGTAAGAGTGGGCGCTCGTTGGGTAATGGCGGGAAGGCGCTGGGTAAGAGTGGGCGTTCGTTGGGTAAAGGCGGGAAGGCGCTGGGTAAGATCGGACTCTACTTGAAAAATCTTCGTCCCCGTAGCCTCTCGGCCTGGGGACCCTGTGCGATTGAAGGGCTAAGTCTCACCCATGCACTTTAGTCCCGCAGCTTTGAGCGGCAAATCCTTCGCGCTAACTGCATTCATGGTTGGGTTATTCCATCCCTGCCGGACAAAAGTCTGTCGGGGCTGTTTTGTATTTACTGATTCACTGATTCACTGATTTACTTTTGTCTAACGTCTATCGTCTAATGTCTTGTGTCTATCGCGCAAATATTACATTAGCCGCTCGATAAATTATGAGCACAACGCCTTTTCATTTAACCGATAAAACAATCCTCATCACCGGTGCCTCATCGGGCATTGGCCGCCAAACAGCTATTGAATGTGCGGCTATGGGAGCTAAGGTGATTCTCACGGCCCGCAACGATGGACGGCTGAATAATGTGATGGCCGAACTGCCGGGCAGCGGACATTCTACTTTTACCTGCGATTTATTGAATGCTTTAGATGTTTCTGCGCTGGTCAATTACATAGGCGCTGTGGATGGGGTGGTGCATTGTGCAGGTTTGGTAAAACCCTTTCCGGTTTCGTTCCTCACGCGCGAAAAGATGGATGAAACGATTCACACCAACTTTTATACCGTAGTGGAATTAACTACGGCTTTGTTCAAAGCCAAGAAGGTGAACCGAGGGGCTTCGATGGTTTTTCTTTCGTCTATTTCGGGGCAACATCCCCACAAAGGCGGCTCGATGTATGCATCGAGCAAGGCGGCTTTGGAAGCCTTCAGCAAAACCGTGGCGCTGGAATATGCGGCCAAAGCCATTCGCGCCAATTGCATTTCTCCGGCTATGGTCAAAACTCCGATGTTTGACGATGCGGTGGCGGGGCTTTCGGCACAGGCGATGGATGAGCACGTGGCCAAATATCCCTTGGGTGTAGGTTTGCCCGAGGATATAGCGCGCGCGGCTGTGTTTCTGCTTTCGCCTGCTGCGCGGTGGATTACCGGCACCAATTTAGTGATGGACGGAGGCTTATTACTCGAATACTAAGAATGGAACAAGTGCTCAAATATTCGGTGGTGGTGCCTGTGTATAACAGTGCGGCTTCGTTGCGCGAACTGTGCAGCCGTCTTGAAAAGGCGCTCGGCCAATTCAATTACGAAATTATACTGGTAGATGATGGCAGCAAGGACGAAAGCTGGAGCATCATCAACAGCTTGCAGGACACCGCCAATGGAAAGATTATAGGCGTTCGTTTCAGTCGCAACTATGGTCAGCACTCGGCTCTTTTGTGCGGATTCACCTTCTGCACCGGAGATTATATCATTACGATGGATGATGATTTGCAACATCCGCCCGAGGAGATAAACAAACTTATAGCCAAGCAGGCCGAAACCAATGCCGATGTGGTGTATGGTATCTATATTTCGAAACAGCATTCCACGGCCCGCAATGCAGGTAGTTTTTATGTGCGCAAATCGGCTGAAGTAACGGGTGAAAGCACGGGCTACGGTTCGTCTTTCCGCTTAATCAAAAAGTTTATTGTGGACAGAATAGCCTCTAATCAGGCCAGCACTTTCTATTACCTCGATGAATTGTTCTACTGGTATACCACCTCGTTTGCCCGCGCCAGTGTAGAGCATCATCCCCGCAAATTCGGTGAATCGGGTTACACCTTCAGCAAGCTGCTGAAACTCTACAGTGATATTGTATTTACCTATTCGGCCTTTCCGCTCAAGCTGATGACTTACGCGGGCTTTATATTTTCGGTGCTTACGTTTTCGGCAGCGGCTTTCTTTGCGGTGCGCAAACTGTTTTTCAGAGGGCATTTTGGTTTCACGGCCCTGATGGTGACGGTGCTGTTTACGGCCAGTGTGCTGATGTTTTGCATGGGCATTATCGGGCAATATCTTTTCCGTATCTATCAATCGCAACACAGCAAGCCGCTGTATTCTATCCGCGAAATAAAGAAGCAATGATTGTTGAGGCATACGGAATCACGCTGAAACGTTTAACGGCAGAGTATCTGGAACTGGTTCGCGGCCATCGCAACAGCGAAGCCATTCGCAACACGATGGAATACCGCGAAATCATTACAGCCGAAATGCAGCAGCAATGGTTTGCGGGCATCGATAACGAGCACAATAACTACATGCTCATCTTTGTTGAAGATAAACCCATTGGCTTAATCAGCGGAACGCAGATTGATTGGGAAAAGGGCATCACCGGCAACGGTGGTATTTTTATTTGGGATAAAGATTTTATCGAAACAATCCACCCCGCCCGTGCCGCCATTCTGCTTACCGATATTGGCTTCTACCTCGGCATGAAAAAGAACCAGGTGAAAATTCTGAGCGATAACCTGCGGTCTATTTCGTTCAATACTTCATTGGGCTATCAATTGCTTCCGGGGCAGGAAGGAGTCTATAATCAGCAGTATGAATTAACGGCTGAGCGATATTTTCCGGCAGTGGAAAAGCTGCGAAGCATGACGGGCACTCAGGGCATTATCAAGGGAAGATTTGATGACCCGAACCATGTGTCCTCTGCCAATATCATTAACCGACTGGCGAAATTCGAAGACCAATTAGCCGGTAAATTTGAGATAACTGTTCAACGTAAAGATGTGTTATGAAGAAGAATGATTCACCTTTTTGCTTTATCCATATTCCCAAAACGGGCGGTGTTACGCTGCACAGTGTGCTGATAGACCAATATCCTTTCAAGAAGCGCATGTCTTTTGTGGCCAAACATGAGGCGCATAAGTTTTATGATTTGCCCGATGCAGAAAAAGCAACCTATAAATTGTTGAAGGGGCATATCTGGTTCGATGCCGAAAAGTTCTCTGCCACCAAGGACACCATCTTCTTTACCTATCTGCGCCAGCCTATCCAGCGCACTATCTCTCACTATTACTACCTGTTTCAAAATCCTAATCATCGCCTGCACAAGGAAATGACCGAGAACAATTACTCGCTGAAACAACTATACAATATGGGTAAGGTGTTGAACCTTGACAACTGTATGGTGCGCTTCATTTCCGGCAATTGCAATAAAGATTGGGATACAATGAACGAAGATGATTTGGCTTTAGCCATCGCCAATTTCGATAAGTATTTCAATCACTTCGGCATTCAGGAATACTATGACGAAAGCCTGTTGATTCTGGCCAATCAACTGGGTTGGAAATCGCCTTTCTATTCGCGCCTGAACGAAGGCAACAAGAAAAAGAAAGAACCTTTTGATGCCGAAACACAGCAAATGATGATTCACTTCAACCGCCTGGATGAAAAGCTTTACAAACATGCGCTTGATAAATTCTTGTTGTTGAAAGAAGAGCATAAAGATATGCTGGCTAAGCAACTGCCGGTGTTTCAGAAAAAAAATAAAGGCTATTGGACTTTGAGGGCGTTTGTCTATCCTTATCTGGGTAGCCGCGTTTATCGTTAGTGCTTGAAGTTTACTTTCTGCAACAGCCACTCTAAGTAGCGTTGCTTCCTGTCCGCCACAAAGGTATCCACCTCCTTTGGTGGCGAAGTTTTAAAACCTCTCCTGGCATCCAGTTTAAACATGATTCTGTAATCAAGCGTTGGATTCATAAGCCATTTAAAGTGTCGGTCGAAGATATTCAAATCAGAGCCCGGAAATTTTTCAATGTCCATGTGCGGATATAATTCCGAAAGAAAGGTTACGTATTCGGTGTAGTTGTATTTCCAGTGTTCAGGCGAACCCCATTCTTTGTATAGTTCCAACCCTACATGGAAGGTGAGGTGTTTATCTACCAGCAGTTTCGGGTTATCGGCAAACGTAAAGATGTTGTGAAACAAATCGTTGCAGGCTGGTGGTGCTACCAGACAAATGTTTTTGCGAATGAACTTCGTAAACAGACTTCGTTTAAAAACAAAACAATCATAACCCGGATGCAATTTGCCTACTTCCGCCTGGAGAATTTCGACACGTTTCTCCGTTTCAAATTTATTGTGCAGTCGTCTTCTATTAATCACCAAGGCATCAGCTCCATCGTTCAGGTAATAAGAAACCGTCTGGTAGAAGTACGGCATTAACGAAATGTCAAGATTCGTGTAGATGAGATATTCGGCACCGGTATTGTCGTATGCCGCCTGAAGAATATCATTCAGAAAAGGAAATTTCAGTTTTTTGTTGCTTACAAAATCAGAAACATCGCGAGTGAGCGCGGGCAATTCTTTCATTCCTTCCGGAACACAATCGGCATAAGAAGGAAATCGGCCTACAGTATACAACTCAATGGAATCAGGCTGGCTAAAAGCCTGTTTTGCTTTCAGCATACTGGCAAAAGTCGTCTTCTGCGTTTCGAATAGTTCCTTATTTTCATTAGCCGTTACGGGGTTAATGATATGGGCAAATAAGGGCTTCGGCTTTGTTTCGTTCATTGAAATACGGCTTTTAAAAATATACTTGTAAATGATTTGCGAAAACGGATACGATACCGGAAGATTATATGACGACAATATTGTAAAAAAGACGGGAATATTTCTGAGGTCTACGGCTTCTCAGCGCATTTTACCTTCTTTTTTTATTGCAGGTGTGCAGAAAGGCGGCACAACTTCTCTTTGCAAATATTTCGAACAACATCCGCAGGTTATTCAACCGCAGCGTAAGGATGTTTACTTTTTCAATAATGAACTGAATTTTGCCAAAGGCATGGGATGGTATAAATCTCACTTTGCGCACAAAGTTTACAAATCTATTTATGACCAATCAAAGGGAGTTTATGCTGTTACCTTCGATGGAACACCTAATTATTTTGATGCCCCTTTGGCCGCTGAAAGGCTGCATAAATATTTTCCCGATACCAAGGTGATTTTGTTGCTACGCAACCCAATTGACCGCGCTTATTCCAATTATCAAATGGCCTGCAAGTTCGGGTTTGAAAAGCTATCGTTTGAAGAAGCATTAGATCTAGAGGAAAAGCGTTTGGCGGATGAAACAAAGTTTGCCCCTGCACATCCTTATCACAGCTATGTGTATCAGCGACTGACCTATAAAAAGCGGGGCGCCTATATTAACTACATCAAACCCTGGGCGACTTTGTTTAAGCAGAATTTGATGATAGTAAAGAGTGAAGACCTTTTCATGGAGCCCAATCGCGAGTTCGGTAAAATGCTTGACTTCCTTAACTTAAATTCATGCGACCACATTCAGTTCGAGGTGTTTAATAAAGGCGAGTATAAAAGCGGGATTCTTCCTGCCACACGTCAAACGTTAGTGGAATACTACAAACCATTTAATGAGCAGCTATATCAGTTTTTGAAGGTGGATTACGGTTGGAGGTAAATACATTTACTTGCACATGGCCACCTTGAAAGCTGCCAAAGACGGGCTACGCTCATTTATTTAGTGAACAAATTATAAAACACCTCATTTGTGGCTACGCTCCCCACCAACTTTTATATACTTATCTATATTCGCCCGTTCAGTTATATGCGCATATTCTGTTTGATTTTAGGGGTCTTGTTTTCTTCCTCTGCCTTTTCGCAAACCGATTCGGTAAAGATTCATGTAACTGTTATTGACGGGTACACTAAACGTCCTCTTTCAGGTGTTAGTGTGATCAATCCTAAATCATCTGTCACCTTTGCTACTGATGCGCGTGGAGCCATTGATGAATCTACTCTTAGGCGCGATACTTTGTTTCTTTTCTATCCGGGCTATAAAACCGTTCGTTTTTCAGTGAATGATTCAGTAGTAAGGAATGAGTACAGTTTACATTTCACCCTCGACCCACTTACTACGGGTCTATCACAACCGGTTATTATCCATGCTCAAAAATCGTTGGAGCAAATTGAAGAGGAAAGAAGAAAGATGGGACTTACCCCCAAGGAATTAGAGCGCCCGGAATTATCGTTCAGCAGCCCTATCAGCGCCATTTATGAAATGTTGAGTGGTCGGGCCCATGAGCGCGAAAAGCTGAAAGAGCAAATGAAAGATGATGAGAAAAGGAAAATATTCCGTGACCTTCTGCGCTACTACAACGAAAACGATTTGATTGATTTGCCGGAGAAGAATTTCGAGGAATTCATCACGTACTGCAATCTACCGGAAGACTTCCTTAAATACAGCACCGATTATGAAATCACCAAGACCATTGTTACTCAATACAACAAATATGGTCGTGAATCAGGCTTGATAAAATAGTTATAGAAAACTATCCAGTGCCAGCACATAGCTTTCCATTCCGAAGCCGGCAATAATTCCCTTACAAACACCACTCAATAGTGACGTATGACGGAACTCTTCACGCGCATATGGGTTACTGATATGCACTTCGATGACCGGAGTTTTTACCGATGCCACAGCATCACGCAAGGCTACACTGGTGTGTGTGTAACCTCCACCGTTCAGTATAATACCATTGTAAGTAAAACCGACCTCCTGAATTTTGTCAATCAGCTCACCCTCTATATTCGATTGAAAGCTGCTGAGTTGAATGTCATCACCATACACCTCTTTTATATCGGCAAAGAATGACTCGAAACTAATATTGCCGTATATATCAGGTTCGCGCTTTCCCAGTAAATTAAGATTAGGGCCGTTGATGATTATAATTTTCTTTTTGTTCATTACACGTAAGCTGGTGGATAGAAATACTGCCGTGCAATCTTACATCTTAAATCTTAAAACTAAAATTGTGAGGTGAAATGGGAAAGCTACATAAGAGGATTTAAAAGCTATTTGCAATTGGAGAAATCGTTGGCTGAAAATACCACGGAGGCCTATCTGCGCGACATTGGCAAGTTCGTCAATTTCTTAGAATCCGAAAAGTTAACTGTTACAGCTGATGAAGTGCAGTTTAAACATCTCGAAGGATTTGTAATGGCTATTCATGAACTGGGTTTTGATGCCACCTCACAGGCCAGAATTATCGCTGGTGTGCGCGCTTTCTTTCGCTATCTTTTAATGGAGGATATTATATCAGTCAATCCCGCAGATTTATTGGCAGCACCTAAACGTGCTCGCAAACTACCCGACACACTATCCGTTGAAGAAATCAATTTGTTACTGGACAGTATTGATTTAAGCTCGCCCGAAGGTATGCGAAACCGAACTATGTTAGAAGTGCTTTATGGCTGCGGCCTTCGGGTTACTGAGTTAATCAATTTGCGCATCTCTAATCTCTTTCTGGATGTGGACTTTGTAAAAATAATTGGTAAAGGCGATAAAGAACGCCTTGTGCCTATCGGTTCGCAGGCGATTAAATACATTGATTTATATAAGAATCAGGTCCGTGTTCATGTGCCTGTGCAGAAGGGAGAAGAAGACTTTTTGTTTTTAAATCGAAGAGGAAAAGGATTGAGAAGAATGCACGTATTCCGGGTTATAAAAGACGCTGCTGCTAAAATCGGTTTGAAAAAAAGTATTTCACCTCACACCTTTCGCCATTCCTTTGCTACCCATTTAATTGAGGGCGGTGCCGATTTAAGAGCAGTCCAGGAAATGTTGGGCCATGCGTCTATTACCACTACTGAAATCTACACACACTTGGACAGAGACTTCCTTCGAAGTACTGTACTTCAATTTCATCCCAGATATAAATAGGCGTATTAGTCGTGGGTTATACAAACTAAAAAAAACAAAGAAGGCCGCCTCAAAAGACGACCAACTTTGAACCTATGAAAACACTAAAAGTTGGGAATTAATTACTTACTTTAGCAACCACTGCTTTGAATGCAGAAGGGTTGTTAAGCGCTAAGTCTGCAAGGACTTTTCTGTTTAACTCTACGTTGGCCGAAGACAACTGATTAATAAACTTAGAATAAGTTAAACCTTCTTCACGCACTGCTGCATTGATACGTGTAATCCAAAGAGCTCTGTAATCTCTCTTTTTACGTTTACGGCCTACATAAGCATAAACACCGGCTTTCTGCACAGCATTTAGGGCTACGGTATAAACCTTACTACGACTTAAAAAGTACCCTTTGGCATTTTTAAGAATTTTCTTTCTTCTCTGTCTGGAAGCTACTGCATTGACTGAACGAGGCATTGTTTTTTAGTTTTTCGGTTTTACAAATTTCTGGATGATTGAATTAAGCCATTCCAAGCATCATCTTCACGCGGAACTCATCGCTCTTGTGTACAACACCAGATTTTGAAAGTTCTTCCTTTCTCTTCTTGGTCTTACTACCTAGTAGGTGGCGTTTAAATGCTTTACCGCGCTTTATCTTACCTGATCCGGTTACTTTAAATCTCTTCTTAGCTCCGGAATTTGTTTTTTGTTTAGGCATTATTTCTTTACTTTTTTGGGAGCGCAAATATATTTATAGTTTCAACAAAACCAAACCCGGAAACTAAGTCCGGCAAACTAGATTTAAACATAGCTTGGTATTCGTTGGTTACCATTGTCCAAATAATTGGACCTTCTAATTGTGCAAATTATATCAACTAATGTCCAATTCTCTTTTATTTGTCGCGTGAGTCGAGATGAAATAAAAATTATCGAATGTCCGCGCGATGCCATGCAGGGCATCAAACAATTCATTCCTACCGAGCAAAAGATATCGTATATTAACAAGCTACTTAAAGTAGGCTATCACTCACTCGACTTCGGAAGTTTTGTATCGCATGATATTATTCCCCAAATGGCCGATACAGCAGAAGTAATTGGGTCTCTCGACCTTAGTAATACTAAAACGAAGCTTATTGCCATTGTGGCTAATGAAAGAGGGGCAGAAGAAGCATGTAAGTTTGATGCTATTGACTGTCTTGGATTCCCTTTTTCTGTTTCCGAAACTTTTCAAAAGCGCAATGCGAACTCAACTATTCCGGAAGCATTGGAACGTGTCAAGCAAATCAAAGACTTAACAGACAGACACAGCAAAGAGTTGGTCTTATATATAAGTATGGGTTTTGGTAATCCTTATGGAGATGCTTATAGCCCTGAGATAGTAGAACAATGGGTGGAAAAACTTTCTCTCCTTGATATTAAAACGTTTATGCTGAGCGACACGGTTGGTGTTGCAGAACCCAAAAGCATCCAACATTTATTCTCTACGCTTATACCTGCCTTTCCTAAACTTGAAATAGGAGCACATCTTCATACGGCCCCGCATAATTGGAAGGTAAAAGTGGAAACGGCATATAATAATGGGTGCAGAAGATTTGATTCGGCTATTCGTGGTTATGGAGGCTGTCCAATGGCTAAAGACGAGTTGATTGGCAATATGCCTACCGAGAATCTGTTAAACTATTTTTCTCATGAGCAGTTAGGAAAGGATTTTAATCTGAATGCTTTTGAAGATGCACTTCGTGAAGCTGTTCAGATTTTCCCTGCTCACTAATCTTCTATTGTTGTGCTAGCCCAATATCTTCTCCATTTATCTACCACTGCTTGAAAATCGGGTGGGAGAGGAGACTCGAAAAACATTTCTTTTCCGGTAACCGGGTGCTCAAAACCCAGAGTTGCAGCGTGTAGTGCCTGGCGGGGCAATAAGGTGAAACAGTTGTCAATAAACTGCTTGTATTTGGCATAAACAGTTCCTTTTAGAATTCTGTTCCCTTCATAGCGGGTATCATTAAATAAAGTGTGGCCAATGTATTTCATGTGTACGCGTATCTGATGTGTGCGACCGGTCTCTAATTTACATTCAACCAGAGTTACATAGTTCAATCGTTCTATTACTTTATAGTGAGTAATAGCATGTTTGCCGAAGTCTCCATCGGGATAAGTATCAAACTGCATGCGCTCGCGAGAATGTCGACCAATGTTAACCTCAACCGTTCCTTCTTCTTCCGCCACATCGCCCCATACCAAGGCAACGTATTTTCTTTTGGTAGTGCGGTTAAAAAACTGTTTAGCCAAATGTGATAAAGCATGGTCTGTCTTGGCGAGGACAATTAATCCGCTCGTTCCTTTATCTAATCGATGCACTAACCCGGGACGAAACTCTTCTTTCCCTTTAGGCAGGCTTTTGAAATGCCAGAGAACTGCATTAATCAAGGTGCCTCTGTAATTTCCTAATCCAGGATGCACGACAATTTCAGGAGCTTTATTAATTACAATTACATCATCGTCTTCATATACTATGTCAATTGGAATGTCTTCCGCTACTAAATCATAATTGTGTTCGTGTTTGGGAAACACTAATACAATTTCGTCTAAAGGGCGGATTTTATAGTTCGATTTTACGGGCTTGCCGTTTACCAAAATGCTTCCTGCATCGGCAGCATTTTGAATTTTGGTGCGGCTTATACTATTACCAATAGAGGTGTGAATGAATTTATCAATTCTTATCGTGGCTTGTCCTTTATCTACCGTCAGTTTTACCTGCCCCACCAACTCATCGGTAGCCTCTGCTTCGGGAAGAGTTACTTCATCATCTTCTTCAATTTCTTTTTTCATAATAACGGTTTAATGTATAAAGTCAAAAGCTAAAAGTTCAACGAATTGAACACCACTTAACTTCAAACTATTTAATGGAGGGCAGCTGTTGTCTGACTACTTACTACTAATTACTAACTACTTGATAGCACCCATGTGCCCTTTTAATTTGTTGAGCACGTCTATTTCCATTGGGTCGTAACCTTGTATGAGTGCCAGGTGATAAGAGAGCCAATCGCCAAAATGAATGAAGTAAAAATGCTTGGCAAACGTGTCGGCACCCTTAGCATCAATTTCATACACGTTTCTTGATAGCTTTACAATTACATCTTTCTTGAAAACTATTCGGTGAGTATTGCGAGGGTATTCATCATCAGCTCTCAGTAGCAAAACAGCAAGCGAATCATTCTCTTCACGCCATCCTACTAACTCATTATGGTTCATTTCGGGTATTACATTAAACCAGCAATGCAACTTTGAGTTTTCATTTATTTGTTGTTTCAGGCGAAGCAAGATGCTTTCATACTTATCTTCTGCATACAGCACAATAATTTTCTTAACCAGTTTGGCGGCCAGAAATTCCGTATCCTCCATTATTTTGTTTTGTTCTTTTTGCAGCAACGAAACCACGTCTTTTATGGATTGTTTGAAGGTATTTGGTATTAGACCATAGTGTCCCAACACAAAAAACAACTGGGTGGTTGAATAACCCAGACAAGTGCGTGGAGGAAAACCGGATGGTATTTTTATTAAGTCCAAATTATTTTGCAAAGCGAACTCTTCCAGTCTTCCACCGGAGGTAATGCACACCGGGTGCAGGCCTTGGCGCAGGGCTTGGTGAGCACACGACATGGTTTCTTCAGTATTGCCCGAATAAGAAGAAAGAATAAGCAAAGTGGATGAGTCAACAAAAGCAGGCAGGAAGTATCCTTTATTCACTACTACCGGCACTTTCAGTTCCTCGCGAAAAAGCTCGGAAAGAATATTGCCGCCAAAACCTGAAGCGCCTAAACCGGACACTACCACATTTTTAATTTCGGTGCTATACTTTGTTTTCAGAACTGCACTTTCCCCTATTTCAAGTGCTTTGGTAAGTTGTTCAGGGAATTCTTTTATTAATTCAAACATAAGGAGGCAAATATGCGAGATATTGCCGAAATACAAATCCTACTTTTCATCATCCACACATTAGAATCACGATATCCCACAAAATGCACATTGTTAAGGACAATTCACAAAAGCAAACTTTATGGTTCTGAGGGCGTAAGAACTATCAAACAACCTTACCATGCCAGCTTATTCTCCCGATTTCGAAAACTACAGCCTTACGCACAGCAACTTTATTGGGGCTTACAAATTAATCAACGAATACGTTACCGATTTATACATGATGCCTAAGCAGTTTGCCGATGATGCGGGTCGGGTAATGGATACGATCGCCAATCAATATGCTATACCGCAATCTCCTCAGGATTCAAAACCAGGTTTGCGTGCGGTGTTGGACTTCATCAATCAACTGGACGGGCTAACGCTGCATACCATTTGCTTATTTGACGAACACAAAGTTCATATTGATAGAACCGAGGTGTATATGCGCCATGTTGAAGCATTGGAGTTGAAGGGAGAAGAAATTTCGGACTTAGAATATTCAGAACTAGCGGCAGATGTGAGCGATTTGATGAAAGGATTGAAAGCAATTAAGGAGAAGGCGGATAAAACAATTCAGTGGCTCGACCAATTGGAAGAAAGATGGGAGGTCATCAAATTGGACCTGCCTGTTCGTTAAACAATAGGCGAGGGGCTGCAAATAGGCCGCGCATAAAAAAGAATCGCGAAAAGAAAAGTTGATTCTACAAAGCGCAGGTTGTTTGAAACAAGAACGGAAACGTTGACAAGTCGCTCAGGTGGATTTATATTGCAAGTGTAAAACAACAACTTATGCTGCAATCAGAAAATAACACCGAACGCTTCTTCAAAATGCACCTTGAATTTGTAGAAGAATGCAAGCAGATAAACAGCGAAATGAGAGCGCTGTATTCCATGCCGCATAAATTTATAGAAAAGAATGCATCGGCTATTGACCAGTATTTAGAAGAGGCAAAGATTCCGGGAGCGCCCGAAAGTTTTAATCGCACTTTGCATGGAGTTAGAGAATTTGTGAACCAGTTGGAGGATTTTAAATATCAAACTATGCAATTGTTTTTTGAGCATCGCGCTCATACCGATAAATGTGCCGACTATTTGCAAAAATCGCAGGAGCTGCGGGCCAACAGCCTGGACAATTCGATTGATTTGTCGAACGGCAACGATAGTTTGATGGATGAATTGAGTGCGTTGCGGGTGGGTTTAAATTGCATTCGCGAAAAAGCCGGGGCTATGACGAGCCAGCTTGGCGACATTGAAGGCAAATGGAGTGTGATTACGAAACAGGATTAACAAAGACAATAGATAAACCACAAAAATATGGGGTGCCTCAGCGGTGCCCGAAAAATATGCACACACACTAGCATATTAGGAAGAGCATGGTGGTTCAAATGAGGCCCCTCTTGCGAAAGCAGAGGGGTTTCTTGTTTGGTAAAGGGCGAGTGGTGAGTGGCGAGTAGTGAACAGCCCGAATCCCGATTTACTCTTCTACTTCCCTTTAAACTCCGGTGTTCTCTTTTCTACAAAAGCTGCCATTCCTTCTTTCTGATCTTCCGATGCAAAGGTCAAGTAGAAGTTCTTTCTTTCAAAAACCAGTCCTTCATCTAAGGTTGAGTTGAATGCATTGTTCACGGCTTCCTTTGCGAGCTTCACCGCCACCGGGCTTTGCTTTGCTATTTCTCTTGCCAGCTTCAGGGTTTCATCCATCAGCAATTCAACCGGCACTATTCTATTGATTAAGCCCGCTTCGAGCGCTTCTTCTGCCGAAATAAATTTGCCCGTAAGCACCAATTCCATGGCCATCACCTTGCCCACAGCGCGCGTAAGCCTCTGTGTGCCCCCTGCGCCCGGCATTGTTCCTATTTTTATTTCCGGCTGACCAAAGCGCGCGGTTTCGCTGGCCATTATCATGTCGCAGGTCATCGCCAATTCGCAGCCGCCACCGAGGGCGAAGCCACTAACGGCCGCTATAATCGGTTTTCTGGTTTTCTTTATCTGGTCCCAGGTGCTGAATTGGTCAATGTTCAGCATATCTATCGCAGTGGCATTGGCCATTTGCTTTATATCGGCACCGGCTGCAAATACTTTTGTGCCACCGGTCAATATTATCACCCTTACGTTGTCATCTTCATCCAGTTCGCGCAGTGCATCGCGTATTTCCAACATCAACTGTCGGTTGAGTGCGTTCAGTTCTTTGGGTCTGTTCAACTCTATGAGGGCAATGTGCTTTTCGTGCTGCGGATTTACTTTGATAAACTCCATAATTGATTTTAGATTTTAGATGGTTGATTTTGGATTGAATAAAGAGGAATAAGAAGCCACCAATTACACAGATTTTCACGAATTGGTTTGAAATAATTCGTGTTTAATTCGTGCAATTCGTGGCAGAACAAAGATTTCATTTCAAATATTTTTTACCACATACTTCTTCGCCAGCAACGCAGTAGCGCCTCCAATTAAACTTCCTACCAAAGCGCCCCCGATTACATCGGCCGGAAAGTGAACCCCTACATAAACCTGCGAAAAACTAACCAGCGTTGCCCATGTTATCAGGATAAGGGTGGTTCTTCTGTCGGCTTTTATCACCAAAATCAGGTACGTTGCCATACCAAAACTGTTAGCCGCATGGGCCGACACAAAACTAAACCCCGAACCGCAGTAGTCGAGCAGCAAACGGGCGCCAATCTCCGGATTGTTGCACGGACGGATTCGATGAACGAAGTGTTTTATCACATGAGCCGATATTTGGTCTGTCAACAAAAAGGTGATGGCCCCTGCTGCGGCAATGCCTATAAATTTTTTGGGGTAAAGCTGAAATAACCGCACCGCAACAGCTGAATAAAAGATGGCCAGAAACACCTTTCCGCGCAGCACTTTACATAAAACATCGAGTACCGGGTTGGCGATGTCCTCATTGATGAAATGAAACACAGCAGCATCAATATGTCGTAGGGTCTCTATCATCTTTGCAGTTCAAAATAAGCAGAAGATTTTGGATGCCGCGCCAATATTTGCCGCAAGCGCAAAAAAAACGGTGTGCAACCTTATAGTATTAACCGGCAACGAGCTGAGAGGTCGCTTGTTTTTCGCGCTCCTCCTTTCTTTTCAGGACCCCGAAAGTTCTTTTCGTCACATAACCTTGCTCCAGGGCCATTTTGCGTAGAGTATGGTATGTATTGTTCGACAAAACCAATTTCTTATCCACCTCTTCGTGCATTGGTATATACCCCAAGGCTTTTATCTGCGTCAAAAACACGGCATACTCGGTTATTGTTTTATGTGCCTTCTTTTTTTTGGTCACGCTTACCAGTTTTCCTCTGCCGAGTTCAAACAGTTCTTCAATCTTCTCCATCGTCACATTGTATTTAGCCGCCAACTCCTCATTTGTTTCGCCATATTTCAATTCGGCTATCAGTCGTTTGCGGGTCAAAGCCGGCTCGGGGCTTTCATTTTCATTCACTTTATTCATTGTTATAGGGGTTTTCGAAACGCAATTGTAGAAATATTTCGTCTTTGAAAAAAGAAAGAAACCTATTCTTCTTTTTGCCTCCTGTTTAACTGTTTTTTGTTGCTAAAGCGGTCTTTGTTTTAGACAATTTCTTCGCTTTCTTCCTCCCCCGGCAATTCATATCCCTTGGCCTTGGCCTTTTCTACAAAATAGCCATACATGGATCGATTATAAAACAGCAAGCTTCTGACACCATGTATAGTTGGAATGCCTTTTTGTTTTTCGACCAGCGCCATAAACGCCTCCAATTTCGCCATCAACTCGGGTTCTGCCTTCAGCCTTGCTTCATATTTCACAAATCGCTTAGTAGCTTTGTATTCCGCCTCCTTCTGCGCCAATATTCTTCCAAGAGCGTACCTATCTAACCCGTAATGTAACCACAATTCCTCCAGCGTTGCCCCGTCTTTGATGTGCTTCAGCAATTCATCCACCGTTGGGATGTATTTTTCGCCTTTATAAAATTTTACGGTTCTTCTTTCCATAGTTTAATTGTGGTTTAATGAAAAAATCTTGTGCTTGTTTCGAAATCAATTTCGGCCTTTGCGGCATAAAACTAAAAAATCATCTGCTGTTTTGCAAGAGGGTGGGGAGAGGGTATTCAGAAATTTCTTTGCAGGAGTATTCGAATCTAGCTTTCTGGTAAAATTTTATTCCTCTTGCATCGATTCTAACTTCGTTTATGCAGGTGATGTTACCGTTATCATCAAATTCATAATCATAAGTATAATTCTCGTTAGTGTTTAAGAAGCGCATAGTTTTAACTAAGTCCTTATTGTAATGAAGTACCCCTATTGGGTCAATTGACGCACGAAATATTTTCTCTCTGTTTTCTTTATTCATGTCCGGCTTGTATTTGTAGAAGGTATCCCGATAAAAAGAGAAAATAGTACCGTAAGATTTTTCTTTATGCACCTGCCATTTTACTGTAGTCCTAAAATAAATCAGGTTGCTGTTTACGTAATTAAGGCTATCGTAAACCCTATCAATATCGAACGTGTCTTTTGAATAATTTGTAGTATGGTCTGTTATACTTTGTGGTGTTCCATCGCTATTATAAATGGTTTTTGTAAAGCCAAAATTGAGAGGCGAGTTGTAATAGCTATCAGTAATCCATCCTTTATTATTTTTTAGTTGAATCGTACTGGCCCCTCTGCCGCCATCAATAAAGATGGCCCCGTTACCGTAGCGATAATGTTTTGTATATTCAGCATAACCGAAGTTATGTTCAGGAGAATAAATCGAATCAGTTATTACTCTGTCCTGCTTGTCATAATACCACAAATGCTCAATCCAGTTTTTGTTTGTGTTTCTATCTTTTTCAAGACTGTTTGTGTCAGGATAAGTAATCAAACACCTCACCGGCAAATACTTTTGCCCAACCATCTGCAAACTCACAAAGCATAACGCAGTAAAAAGAAGGGTTTTATATTTCATGAATTGATTTGAAAGATTAAAACTAAAAAACCTCCCACCACTTTCAACAGTAGCAGAAGGTTTTTGGCCTCGTTTCGAAAACTTTTGCCCTCGTCTTAAAAAAATATGCCCTCGTTTGCCTAAATTCTGCCCTCGACTATCATTCTTTTGCCCTCGTTTCCAGGAATTTTGCCCTCGTTTGCCATTTCTTTGCCCTTGTTTCTAACTGTTTTGCCCTCGTTTGTAATTTTCTTGCCCTCGACTGGCAAAATTTTGCCCTCGTTTCGACAGTTTCCAAACATTTACTTGTGGCGCAACACCTTAAAATTGCCCGTCTGAAGGGTAGAAGGGTTCACTACAGTAATTATACTGAACCCTTTCTCAATTCCTAACAATCCATTGGCCGGAACCACCTTCGGACTTCCCTCGGCTGTCTTTCCCTTATACACATGCAGCTCCGTTGGTCCCAAATTAGTAAATGTACCGCCAACGATTACCGAACCAACAGTAACAGATTGCGCTAGTTTCACCTTCGACTTCACCAGCTTTGGCGCCTGAGGGCTTTCATCCACTATATAACCCCAATCCCCCAGGTTACTCGGCTGTTTGGCATACAACTTCATCATAAACTGCCCAATCCCCGTCATATGTCCCACCACCGGCAACCACAAATCATTCCTTAGCTCCGTCTCCTTCTCCGCCTTCTTCGCCTTCTCCTTTCCTTTATCATTCGCCACCACAGCCGCATCCACCGCCAGCTTGTCCGCCTCTATATCAATCACGTTAGCCGTCAAATAAGGCTCCAGCGGACTCGGAGGTGCCGTAAACGATTTATGCTTATTATAGTAAAGATAAAACAACTCCACCTGCTCATCAAAATCCTTTGGATAAAGCAACTTTCCTTCAGGAGTAATATGCACCCCCCACAACCCCACCTTCAATATATCCTTCTTAAACAACCGTTTCAAAAACTGAAACCCGCCCTTCATATTCTCATATGCCGGACCAAACTTCTCATTCCTCACACCCGTATGGTGCTCCGCCTCCCGGCTTAGTGCGGCCTGTGCCGCATCATGCGTGTCGGCCTCTACACCATCCGCCTTATCATCATCCATATCAATATCATTCTCTTCCAGATACGGCTTGATAGCGCTGGTGCTGCCATCTGTATCATTCTTGGTGTAAATGTCAACAAATAATTTGCGTTGTGCGAGAAAACTCTCCTGAAAAATTAAACGTGCCATAGCTTGTGATTTTGTTTTTTATAATGATTAAATAGATAACACCTGTTACTTTCAAACAGAAGCAAGAGCCCTGGTCTCTCACTTCAATTCACTATCGCTTCCTAACATTCATCGGCACCCGCTGGTGCCTTTCGCTCCACGAATCTAAAAATTGTTTTCTAATCGGCCAACTCTAACTGCCAAAAAGTTTAGTTAACCGACCATAATGGCCTATTCAGCGACATTCAAGGGCAAAACATTGCCTGTTTTCGTTTAAACCCCGCTCGTGCAGAACTGCAGTCTGACCTCGGTCAGACCATCCCTCAAACCTCACCCAATTTCACCCCCTCCTTTTCCCATTTCACCGATTTATCACCCACCGCAATCGAATATTTCATAGTCTTTCATTCCGCCTTCCGTTAAACCCCCCCCCTGTCCCGCTCTCCTCTCCCTGATTTTTTTCATCATCTCCATCTCAAAAAAAGATTTCATTTGCGGCCTTGTTGGTTTCATCACCAACAAATTCCAACTGATAAACTATTTTTACCGCCCAAATGGCAGAAGACGAAAAAGAGATAGCGGGATTTTCCAAAATGGGCAAGCGCGAGAAGATAGCCTGGCTCGCCAAGAACTTCCTCTACGCCAATCCGGTCGAGATAGTCAAAGAATTTGCCGAATACTGGCACGACAACATCGAGGCCCAGAAATTGCTGGACGGATTCAGCGAAAACACCCTCACCAATTTCCCCGTTCCCTTCGGCATCGCCCCCAATTTCAAAATCAACGGCCGCATGTATGCCGTGCCCATGGTTATCGAAGAAAGTTCAGTCGTGGCTGCCGCCTCCAACTCAGCCAAATTCTGGTTAAGCCGCGGTGGATTCAAAGCCGAAGTCATCAGCACCCGCAAGGTGGGCCAGGTTCACTTCGTTTATCGGGGCGATAAAAACAAACTGTTCACCTTTTTCAGCACCATCAAGGAAGAACTGAAGACCGGAGTCAAAAGCATCACCGCCAATATGGAAGGCAGGGGAGGAGGCGTGGTCGATATGGAGCTCATCGACTTCACTCATCTCGAACCCGACTACTTTCAACTGCGCGCCTACTTCGAAACAGTCGACTCCATGGGCGCCAACTTCATCAACTCCTGTTTAGAGGAATTCGGCATCCTGCTTCGCGAAAAAATACAAGAGAGCAATACATTTTCGGGGGAAGAAAAACCCATCGAAATCATCATGTGCATCCTTTCCAACTACACACCGGATTGTTTGGTCCATGCCGAGGTAAGTTGTCCTGTAAAAGACCTCGGCACCTTCGACAATGGCCAGATGACTGCCGAAGAATTTGCCAAAAAATTCGAGCGTGCCGTCAAGATTGCCCGCATAGACCCTTACCGCGCCACCACCCACAACAAAGGCATCATGAACGGCATCGATGCCGTAGTCCTAGCCACCGGCAACGACTTCCGTGCCGTAGAAGGCTGCGCCCACACCTACGCCAGCCGCGATGGCGTGTACCGAAGCCTGAGCGAATGCGAAGTAAAAGATGGCATCTTCCGCTTCTGGATGAATTTTCCCATAGCCATCGGCACCGTTGGCGGCCTCACATCCCTTCATCCCCTCGCAAAACGCTCCCTCGAGCTACTCGGCAGCCCCAATGCCAAACAGTTAATGGAAATAATTGTCTGCGTTGGCCTCGCCCAGAACTTTGCCGCCCTTCGTTCGCTCACCACCATCGGCATTCAGGCCGGCCACATGAAAATGCACCTCACCAACATCCTCGCCAGCATGCAGGCCAACGATGAAGAAGTAACAAAAGCCAAACTTCACTTCGAAGAAAAAACAGTCAGCGTATCAGCCGTCCGCGATTTCTTAGAAGCAGCAAGAAAGAACCCAGGGATTTAAAACCAATCCATCTTTTGTTCGAAGAAAGGCAAAACTAATCTGTGTGAATCCGCGAAATCTGCGGTGAATCTCCTCACCCCCCTTCAAACAATGAATCAAACCACTTCAAACTCGTTCAAACCATTTCAAACAATGACACAAACCATCAAACTCTTCACCACAATCGTCACCCTTCTGGCTATTGCAGCCACCACCGCCTGCCAAACCACCAAACTTGACCCCAAAAATCCCAAAGGAAACCTCATTATCACCATGGAGCGCACCCCCTGCTACGGCCGCTGCCCCATCTACGAAATCAAAATCTATGACGATGGCCTCCTGCTCTACAGCGGAAAGAAATTTGTAGAGAAAGAAGGCAGCGCCTACCGCAAACTTTCAACACAAGACATCGAAAATCTGAAAACTGCGTTCACTGCTGCAGATTTCTTCAATCTATCCAAGTCCTATCCCGACTCCGGCAGGGTTCCATCTGATTTACCTTCCATCATTATTTCCTACAAACAAAACATCCTCGAAAAGACCGTCACCGACCACCGCTTTCACACCCCTGAATCCCTTACTGCTATTGAGAAAAGGATAGATTCAGCAGCAACCTTGCAATTTTTACAATTCTATGACAATTAATTTTTCCTAATCATTATCGAATTAATAATTCGGTTATTTTTGGCGCTCTAAATTTCAAAACAAAAAATATAAACAGCTAGCAAAATGAAAAACCTTTTACTCAGTTTGGTAGTGGTTGGTTCGGCTTTGTCCGCAGAGGCGCAAGTTACGCGTACTACGTTCAATCCGCACAAGACCATGATCAAAGAAAGTCCTGTTGTTCTTCACAACCAACCTAATCCAACCGTAACCCATCAGCATCGCGCTTCCAGAGGTCAGGTTACCAGCAGCCTATTGCATTCAGAAAGAATCGGTAGCGCAGGAAATCTT
>CANJVG010000028.1 GCA_947478005.1 Bacteroidota bacterium | reverse complement strand
ATCTATCGATGCTTTACATGAAAAAGAATGAGTCGGCAAAAAGTTTTGCCTATGCCGATTCAAGTTTTGCACACGGAGATTCTTTGACGGCAATATGCGAAGGTCTTTCTTTCATTTATCATAAGCAAAATGAAGAGAAAAAGAGCCTTGAAATGTATCAGCGGGCAGTTCATTTGGGACTGAAGGATACGGCTTTGTTTAATAAAGTATTGAGCGGAGCCATAAAAATTGAGGATTATTACCGCCACAATTAATCTTGCCCGCTAAGGCCTTATGACCGAAAAAATTCTTCACTTTGTTAAGGAACTGCTTTGGATAAGCATTACCGCACTGGTTACTTTTGCCATTCTATATCCTGTAACTTCTAAGCTCGACTATTTTTACTGGAAGATAAATGCCACTTTCATCTTTGTATCGCTTACTTATTTCCGGTGGAGCGTAACGTTGCGGTCATTGCCTTTTTTGCATAGCTCAGCTTTGCGGTTTGCGCTGTTTACACTCAACATTCCCTTGTTTTTTTACCTACTGTATTCGCTTCAAAAAATAATGCTGAAGCTCGATAATTTTTTTACCGAAGACCTCGGTTTTCCGAAGGTGATTTTGTTTGAAGATTTGAAGAACGAATTGTTTAAGTACATGACTACCGAGGTGGTTTTATTCGGCTCGGCCAGTTTGATTTTGATTCTCGCCTTTCAGGTGCGGCTGATTATTTCTTATTGGCAGCTCTATAAGCACCAGGCCAACCGAATGATGGAGGATTAATTTTTCCTCCGGAAACATTTTCATTATTCCTGTTTTATTTTTCTTTAATTTCACCAACAAGAAATTAAAGCCTATGAAATCATTTTTGACCCGCTCGTTTTTAGTAGCTGTTGTTTTATGCAGTACTCTCTTTATCCAGGCTCAGCCGTATGTTATACCGGTAGTAGTTCATGTGCTGCATCTGGGCGGTGCAGAAAACATTTCGGATGCACAGATACAGGACGGTTTGCGCATTTTAAATGACGATTACAATAAACGCAATGCCGACACTGCAAACATTATCGCGCCTTTTAGAAGTATTGCGGCTAATGTGGGTATAGAGTTTCGACTGATTTGTATAGACCGCATCTTTACACCACTTACTAACTCTCAAAATGTAGATAGTCAAAAGATAAACCAATGGAATCCATCTCGCTACCTAAACATTTGGACGGTAAGGCAAATGGGAGCTCACACTATGGCAGGATACTCTGACACTTCCTTACACATTGGCCCTTCCCTCGCAACAGCAGATAGTTTTCCTGAAAAAGACGGAATAGTTATTCTCAATAATTATGTAGGTCATATAGGAACTTCTTCATCAATCACATCACGAACATTGACGCACGAAGCAGGTCATTACTTAAATCTTCTTCATCCATGGGGTGGCAATAACCCCGGGGTAGCTTGTGGCGATGATGGAGTAAACGACACACCCCTTACAAAAGGATGGGATCATTGCCCTTCTGCAACATTAACGTATAAAGATTCATCAGGCCAATCACGAACTATTTTGTACTCGCAAATTGATTCTTTGTATGCTGCCAACCCATTATTTGTAATTGATTCCGTTTATAGAAAAGCAATCATCTGCACTCCGCATGTGGTTGAAAATTATCAGAACTTTATGGAGTTCTCTTATTGCTCAAACATGTTTACCGAAGGGCAAAAAGCCATAATGCTTGCCTGCCTCAATAGTTCTGTGGCACACCGCGATAGTTTATGGATAGGTGCAGGTTCGGTAACCGGTTGCCTTAACACCGGCATCGGCACCAACCTAAGTTCTGCCAAATCCATCTCCATCTTCCCCAATCCTTTCAACTCCTCCATTAATATTAGCGGAATGCCAGAGGGCATCTATTCTGTTTCGGTTTTCGATATAGCGGGTAGAGAAGTAATGGGCTTCAACCATGTTTTGTCTTCCAACAATTCGCTGAATCTTGATTTAAATTCGGTTACCGCCAAGGGGGTTTATGTTTTGCGCCTTCTGGCAGCCGACCAATCGAGCTATTCGTTGAAATTGGTGAAGGAATAGTTCGTTTACTTCGCCTTCAACACCTCGCGCAAAATATCCAGTTGTCCTTTCAGCACTTTGTTTTCATCCACCAGCGGGCTTAGCTCCCGCAGTTGCTTTTTCAGTTGCTCATTTTCCTGTTTCAGTCGTTCGTTTTCTATTTGCAGCGGCTCGGCCACGGGTGGCACATTCGGGCAATATTCTAAAAACAGATTGACCCCCAGCGCCTCGCTCATTCGCATCAACATGGGCACAGCCATTTGCTTGCTTTTGAAAATGCGATAGATATTGCGGTGGGTTAAACCCAAACGCCTCTCCAATTCCATCGGGCTGATGTGTTTTTCCTCCGATACCTGTTTTATTACCGATCCAATTTTATACGGTTTCGAAGCAAGGCTGGGCATGGGCGGCTCCCATGTTTTAGATTGATTGCTTGTGTTTTTGTTTCTTGGTGCCATAAATTTTGTTTTTAGCAGTTATTTTTCTTCAAAAACCTATAAAAGCCCTGTCAAAAGCCCCCGACTGATTCTAGGTAGGCACAAAAGTAATACTTTTTGACGCAATTTTAATTTATTTAGACACAAAGCTAACATAATTAAACGTGTTTTTAATGTTTATTGAATTACTATTAACCTAATAAGACTCATTAGTAACATATAATAACACATTATTAACATAGTATGACACATCCTTAATTTCATTTGACGCTTACAAGGGAAAAATTGCGTCATCCTAAGATACTTTTGCTCCTTCGGAACCTGCATTTGGTTTATCCTGCTAACAATTCATTCTCTCGAACCCGGGTTTTGAATCTTCGAAAGCCGGGTTTATATTTTTCTACAAAAAATTGTTGTTCTCCTAAACCCGTTTTGCTTCTACCCATACAACTATTGAATCAACAAAAAACCATTTCTTTATAAAAAGAAATAGAGAGATGTCATGCCACGAATTGCACGAATTAAAGACGAACAATGCAGCACTAATTCGTGACAATTCGCGCAATTCCTGGGAAAGAAATTATTCATTTCAGGCACCCTATGCCCTAAAAAACAAAGCCGCATGCATCGCTTATTTCCATTTTCGAGAAACAAATTCGGTTTTAAGCCCGCCACAGCGCCCTGAAAAAAGAGCCTTGCTCCTCTCCCTCTTTTCCGTTTGCTTTTTGCTATTACTTTTACTTCCCTGCATCTAACCCAACAGCATGACCAAAGCTTTACTTCTTTTCCTTTTTATTTTACCAAGCTGTCTAATTTCCTACGCCTCCTGTGGCAGCGGACAATCGGAAGTAATCATCACTATTTTGGCCGACAATGTACCTTCAGAAACAAGCTGGAGCCTGCGCGATGGGATCACCAATGCGCTGATAGATACCGGCAGGGCTAACAGCGATACGGTTTGTGTGCCCAACAATCACTGCCTGAAATTTACCATCTTCGATACTTATGGCGATGGCATTTGCTGTGGTTATGGCAATGGTTCTTACTCGGTTAAATTAAATGGTGCGGCAGTGGCCGCTGGCGGATCATTTGCTTACTCCGAAACTTCTTATTTCAATTGCCCGCAGGGTCAGAACTGTGCCAATCCTTTTATTGCCACGGTGGATACCATGACGGCTCCCGCACCCGAAACCTGGTATCAGTTTACGGTTGATTCGAGCGGCACCTATGAAATAAGCACCTGTGCTTTCAGCAATAATTGCGACACCAAGATTTATGTTTATGACCATTGCACCGGCATCAACGTGCAGGAAGGAAATGCAGGAACTACTTTTTATGATGATGACGGATGCTCCTTAAATCTTCAATCGCGCATTACTGCGGCTATGGTGGCGGGCAGTACTTATTACATCCGCATTGGTGATTTTGATACCAGTTGCCGCAATCGTACTATCACCTGGCAGATAAAATTTCATGGCCCCATAACAGGCTGCACCGACCCGCTTTCGTGTAACTATAATCCATTAGCCACTATTGGCGACAGCAGTTGTATATATCCGCCAAGCCCGCTTTGTGCTGCACCCGATTTGGCGGTGGATGGCAATGAATTGGAAACTTCCATGTTTGTCGATAACCTGAGCGTGGCGCAAACCAATTGTTACATCAGTGAAGGATGTTTGCAGGGATATGGAGTTAGAAGGTTGATTCGTTTCAGCACACATATCCGCAATGTAGGCAATCAGGATTATTTTATCGGAGCGCCTGATACTTCGGGCGGACAATTTGTGTACGATGCCTGTCATGGTCACTGGCATTATTCGGGCTATGCCGAATATCTGGTTTATGACCAAAACAATCAGCCGCTGCAACAGGGCTTTAAGAATGGATTTTGTGTGCTCGATTTAGAATGCAGTGGTGGTGGTGTGGCCAAATTCGGTTGCGGCAACATGGGTATTTCGGTAGGCTGCGGAGATATTTACAATGCCGGATTAGATTGCCAGTGGATAGATGTAACGGATATTGACACCGGCAACTATACCCTGGTGGTGCGCGTTAATTGGGACCAGTCGCCCGACAAACTCGGACATTATGAAAAGACATACGCCAACAACTGGTCACAGGTTTGCTTCAATTTACATTACGACAACGGAGGTTTCAAGACGTTCACCATTCTGCCCGATTGTGTTCCCTACACCGATTGTGTAGGCGATACTTTCGGCAATGCTTCGCGCGATTGCAATCTGGTTTGCAACGGTTCGGCCAAGCGTGGAGATATCAATGCAAATGCGTTGGCAGATAGTGTAGACATGAACCTTTACCTTAACGGACTGAAAGAAGACACGCTCGCTTTTTCTACCTGCAACGACTTAAATGGCGACAGCCTGATGACAGTGACTGATGCGGCCCGATTAAACGGCTGCCTGCGATTTAATGCGAACAGTCATCACCATCCGGGTAACACCCAAACCACACACAAGCACTGCGATTTCCCTTTCAATATCTATAACCCGTTTGATGAGGTTACCTTCAGCATTGCCGATACGGATTTAGTACACCACTATATTGATTTGAGTGTGCTCAATCCTCATTGCCAGCTATTGGCTTATGAATTTAAACTGCACGGTTTGATAGTAGATTCGGCAAAGAACCTCGCGCTGGGTAATTATACGCCTGATGTTCGCTGGTCCTCCACAGGCCATGTGGTGGGTATTTCACCGGATGAAAATTCTCTTTTCAAACAGTTGGCTCCTTTGAATTTTCTACGGGTGTATTTCAATTCACTGACCGATACACAGATTTGCATTTCGAATATTGTAGCTGTAGTAAATGCCGATTATGAAGAAGTACCCGGCCTGATTACCAATGGCTGTGTGCATATTGCACAACATCAGGAAGATACTTTAATCAGCGCGCTGTCCGATATCCTGCCCGAAAGCCTGCAGGTAATTCCCAATCCGTCAACCGGTGTGTTTGAAGTTTATTTAGAAGGCAAATCTTTGTTTGGAGCTTCGGTGAAAGTGTATGATGAATTGGGTCGTGTTATTTTCAGCAATCAAAACGAAGCACTAACCAATCACACAACCCTGGATTTAACTTCGCGCGAAAGCGGCATCTACATGTTCCAGATTAATCTGAATGGAAAGCTTGTTTCGAAGCGGCTGATGCTGATAAAGAAATAAATAGCGGGAGCTGAAAAAGCAGTTCTGCAAGTTGATTACATCGATAATTCCGTAGCCGGATTCCAGAAAATCTTTTCGAAATCTACCACGGTATCATCCTGCACTTTCACACCTTCTTTTTCCAATAGCTGTTGCATTAAATCAGGTGTTCCGAAATGGTGCTTGCCGGTCAGCATGCCGTTTCGGTTTACCACGCGTTGCGCGGGCACTGCCAGCACCTGTGCGTGGGCCAAGTTCATAGCATAACCTACCATGCGGGCCGATTTACCTGAACCGAGATAATTGGCAATGGCTCCATAGCTCGTTACTCTTCCTTTGGGAATCAGTCGCGCCACTTCGTAAACATTTTCGAAGAATGAGTAGCTTGCTTTACGCTCCTGAACAGGAGGCTTGGATTTGCTTTTTTCTTTTTTCTTTACTGTGATGGGTTTCAGTTTAGCAGCTACCTTCTTTTTCATAACTGAAATTTAAGGTAGTTAATTGTTCGTCCGTCTGCCAGGTGGCTTTTTTCGTAGTAGGTTTGAATGTTCAGTTCTTCAAAATCTAATGGCGAAGCATAAATATCTTCTTTGTAATAAAGGGTCTTCAGGCCAAACTCATCCACGCTTTCTTTGGTGGAATGGAACAAAGGCAAATCATCAGTTTTGAAATGAACGACAGCTCCTTTCTTGCAAATGGTTTGATAGCGTTCTAAAAAACGTTTAGCACTCAATCTTCTTTTCGCATCCCCCTTCTTCGGAAAAGGATCGGGGAACGTAATCCAGATTTCATCCACCTCTCCTGCTTCAAAAAAGTTCAGAATGTTTTCAATGCGAAGACGAACGAAAGCTACATTGCCAAGGTTCTTTTCCAAAGCCTGCTTTGCTCCCGTAAAAATCCGAGCTCCTTTGGCATCTATACCTATAAAATTGATGTCGGGATATTTTTGTGCGAGTGCAATCGTATAATCACCTTTGCCGCAGGCCAGCTCGAGAATGAGTGGTTTCTCATTTTTAAAAACTTCTTTTCTCCACAAGCCTTTCAGTTCAATTTCCTCTTTTAAATGATTCACCAATTTCGGATTGGTGAAATGAGGGTTTTGAAACACGTTGAGGAAAGTGCTGATGGAATTTATTTTGAAAGTTTTGTCCTTGCCCATATTGCGGAAACAGAATTGATTGTATTAAAAAAAGAGGTGCAAGTTTGCAGAAAGAAAATTTGATTTTGCTACTCCCGGAGAATTTGCGGGAACGCTACTTGACCGAAAAGGATTTTAGCTATAAAAATTTAAGCCTGCGCTGAATTGGCAGATAGATTTTCCATACCAAGGCAAATGCTTTGCACAAAAACGAATGAACGAAATCGGGCAAAGCACGAACAAACGCAAATCGCTTGTAAAAGAAAATCAAACTCTGGCTACCCAAGGCATTGCTTCATATTTCTGAGGTGCGATGTTCCAAAACCATTGGTATAAAATCGAACATGAGTACATAGCGTCTGTGTGAAGTACGGTTCCAAACCCAGTGTTTGGTTACATTGATAAAACATAAAAGCTCCCCCTCTTTCCAACCTCGTTCTTCCTCTCCCAAATGAATCGCAATTTCCGGGTAAGAAGCCGGAATTACCAGCCCGAGGTGATTGGTATCGCCAAAGTGCGGTTTGATTTCAGTATGCGGAGGCAGAATGCTTATCCCTGCAAACACACAATTGGGTATCTGCTCTATCACACTCTAGGTAAACGGAAAGCGTCTAATGTTTTGGTGAAATTTCCAGCGAAAACTCATGAGGTAGATCAGGTTCCATTTGCCTGCGCCTTCAACTTGAGCAGGTGACAGAGAGTTCATGATGTTGAGATGACCATGTTCCTTTTCAAACGCCAGAATTTCATCGCGTATGCCTTCCCAGTTTCTCGTAATCGGTGCCAATTCCGGAAATGCTTTCCCACATAAAACGGATCTAGTTTACCATAATAAGCTTCATGTGGTGGTCGCAGGTAAACTATTTTTTCACCTTCAGGTCAGGTAAATAGCCCAAATAGGGAAGAGTAAGGTAGCGCGGCAGTTGGTCGCCCTCCTTATTGCCCATGAGCATAGCGCGAACCCTGAAATAATTTTTGTTGCTAAGCCAATCGAACGAGCGGCTATTGAAGCACATGGCGGTGTAGCTCGCAGCTTCCAGGATTATCACCACGATTAAAACCATTATGTTTCGAAAGAAAAATAACCGTCTGTCGGTTGGTTTCATGGGGGCTTAAATGATAAAGAGCAATACTGAAATATTAATTATTCGGTTGCTATTGAACGGTTTTCATACTTACACTAACAAACGTAAAGCTACTCAGTCTTTACATTTTAGCGAAGCGGCTAAACCTTCGTAATTTTTTGAAGGATTTTTAATAGGCGTATAAAACTTGACTTCAAAAAAATCGTTTTTTGCGGGGCAGAAAAACAGCAGGTAGGTGCTGTAATAATAATTATCTGGCGGGTTACAATTGCCGTAAATCAGATTGCTGGTGGCCAATAATTTAAAACTTAATTGCACCGCCACAGTGTCTTCCTTTACAATGGGCTGAAATTCCTTTGGACAACCGATGCTATTAGAAAGCACACCCGGATAGGGAGAAGGCTGATCTTTGAACATAGCTAACAGGAAAAACTTCCGGTCATCAACGATTTTATGAGCCTTTTCTTTTGCGCAGTTTCGATACTGCTTCACCTGCCAAATATCTTCCCCCGAACTGAATTCGGAATAATCATACTTTACCATTTGTGTACTGCTCACTAGTTTTAAGGAGCCGGAATAATTAATAGCAAAAGGCAAGGCAGCGCTATCCTTTTGAGCTGATGCCAAGCTAGAAATACATAAAAGCAAACCAAGGAAAAATAGACTGCGTGATTTGTGACCCATCGTTTAATTCTATCTCTAATTTAAGCGCGAAATAGGCTGGAAGATATGCCACCCCCCGCAACATTTCTCATTTAAAAACCTGGTCTATTGCCTTCCCTTCTACATACGATGGAATTTCCATGTCCATTAACTTAAGAATGGTCGGCAACTGATCTATATGGCTGATGTTCTTATCGAGCGTTACGCCTTGCTTTACTCCTTTACCCATAATTACAAATGGCGTCCACATGGCCTTCACATCCTTGCCTAAGATAGCCTGTTTGTAGCCGGTGATAAGTGGGGTGCTGAATAATTCCATCTTTTCAGTAAACTCTTCATAGAAACCGAAGCCGGGTTTATTTGATATGATAAGGTCCCCCACTCTATCCTTGGGTAGGTCAAGAAACTGCTCGGCATCTTCCCATTTGGTAACTGAGGTAATCGGATGTTCTCCTTTTTCAGTCTTCAAATCAGTAAGGAGCTTTTTAATGTCATCTCTTAACTTTTCATATTCAGGACCTGAACCTCGTTTCCAGTTTCCGTCTAAGCCTGCCGGGTTAAGAAATACCCCGTCCATTTTTAAGTAAATAGCTTTGGAATGAGCATAGTCAATAATCGGTTCACCGGTCACTGTATCGAGATTGAATTTGAGATAACCGTTTTTGGCAAACAGATTATTCACCATTATAGATGTGTTCAACGGACAGGCACCATGGTCGGAACTAAAAACAACCAAGGTGTTGGAATCTACATTGGCCAATATTTGCCCCACCATACTATCTACTTGCAGATACATACCTTTTACCTCATTCCAAAGTTTATCATGCTCCTTGGCATCTACATTCTTATACCGCTCGCTGGCAGGGTCAACATACCCTAACCACCAACGGCTGGTAAGCATTTGATTAGGGGTATAAATATCATGAATTACTACATCGGGATGATATCTGTTCATCACAAATCCAATCGCCTTTTTGTGCCAGTCGAAAGACATTTTCATTTCATCTTGAAAAATCGGCTTGTCTTCTTTGTAGAAAATGAGTTGTGGTGGATAGTTATCCGGGTAATCAACCAGCGGACCCACACTGTCGCTCAATTCTTTCGATGCCTCTTCGGGCATGGTGAGCGATCGGTTAAGATTATTGTAAAGAATCCGGATGCGGAAATAACCATCGGCATCAAGCTTAATAAGCCCCGGCATGAGAGCTGTTGGAACGGGAACATTATCAAAATTTACGCCCCATGGAATCCAATTACCCCATTCTCCTTGTTTCAGGTCAGCTATTATTTGTGATTTATTAATCGAGAAAACAATATGGTCATAATTTACAAGGCTGTCATTGGTGCTATCATAGACATATCCAAACAGGGTGCTTCCATAGGCAGTAAGGGAAATTTCAGTAGCGGGGCTATAGGTCTTCACATCCAAATTCCAATCTTTTGGCTCTGAGGTGCCTACGTATTGAGCCAGCTTAGGACCGTTGAAGAAAAGACGAACGCTTCTTCCCTGTTCAAACTGTCTTTTATTATTGGTTTGCTTTTCAAAAACCAAGGAATAGGTTTCGGCACCCCAGCCGCCCCATCTTCCGCGCACCACCATTCCTCTGGTTATTTCGGGGGGAGTAGAGCCCGGCACCGAAAGCACCACCGTGTTTTTATCTGCTTTTTCCATAATAGACCAAACCGCTGGCACTCTGCGCGCGCTGGAACGAAAACCACCTACCGATACTTTCGAAAGCGGAAAACCTTCGGTGTGCATCGGTCCGTCAGCTACTCCATTTACTTTAGGTGTAGCCCCTGTAAGCAGGGCTGCAAAGTTTACCGGAGTGTGGGTGGGGAATACAGGTGTAGAATAACCATGAGCACCATGGTCCATCATATATTTTATGTTGGGCAGGTAGCCTTTTTCCGCCCAGTCGAACAACTTAAACAAATCGGGTTCGGCACGCAAACCATCGGGTATAAACCAATATAGTTTAGTCGGTTTTTCCTGACTAAAAGAACTGCTGACAGAGAACAGCAAAAGCGCGAAGATGCAGATGATTGATTTTTTCATGGCTTATTTTTTTAGAAATAGCTGAACGATTATTGTGGAAGATAAATCATGCCCAAGTTTATGATAGGTTGATTGGTTTTAATCACATACTCCAAACCGGCAGACAAAGTGAAGGCTTTAATATTATAGAAATAGCCAGCGAGTATACCACCCTGGCTGGTTAAATTTTTAGTAGGAAGGTATTTATATATGTAAAGGTATTCGGCTCCTATAAAGAACGGGTCGAGGGCGTTATGTTTTTTATCAAACTGGAAAGGGTTTATAACAAATTGGGCATAACCGTTAAAATCGTGGCCGATAACACTTCCTGTTATCTTATCTTTAACTGGCGTTCGGTAGTTTTCTAAACGAAAGTTGAGCATGCGGCCCATTTCCCAACTGTTTAGTTTGCGGTTCCAATTAGCTACGGTTACCGGATTACTAAGAAAGCCAAGTGGATTGCCGAATTCTAAACCGGTGGGGCTCATGGCCCGTCCCAAACGCGCGGCATGACTCAAAAACCCTCCATCATAACCCAACGTGAAATCGACAAGAACATATTGCAGACCAGTATAACTTCCGGCATTGTTATCTATATAAAGAGCTTCGAAAACGGGGCGGTATTTAGCGCCCTCTTTGGGCGACATTACAGCAATACAACTTCTAAACTGGGCATATGAGTAACCACCAGCAGCCATAAAAATGGGATGGTATACTGCGGCATAAAAACCCGGACGAATATGGTCAGCCATGTTTTTGCTACCATTGGTAAGCGGAGTAACCTGCGCGGTAACTATAAACGAGAACTTCTTAATGGTTTTGCGGAACGAAACCTTGCCCCAGTAGTTAATCGTTTTAAGCGTAGGAACTTGTGCAGAATTATAAACCCCGCCACCATAACTTAAACCAAATTCATGGCGATGCTCTATTTGAATATCATACTGTTTAATCTCGGCATTAGGCATGGAATAGTTGGCACCAATAATTAAATCGCCTTTGTATTTGGTAAACGAAAGCGGACGAAACCAGGCGCCCCCATAGTGCGAAAAGGCCACATCTTTGAACACAAAGCCAAAACCCATCTTCAGACTTTTGCTCCAGAAAAAGAAATTGGAGTTGCTGTATTTTTCTTTAAAAGTAGTGAGGACATCCATCTTTGAGGGGTTGAAATACTTTACATAAGGTCTTACAGGTTCAACCACTATTGAATCGGCAGTGGCGTAAGTAAACTGGGAAATGATAATAAACAGCAGCCCTAAAAGAATTTTTTGAAAAGAGAGAAGACAGCTTGCTTTAACAGTGTAAAGTTTGAATTGCATAGGCAGTTGGGTTGCGTTAAGTAACTATTATTCAAAAAAATCTTTCCGCCAAATGTAAACTTAATAGTAATACAAATGGGGAAAAAGATGACCTACTACGTATATGCTTTTTTACAAAGCCAACTTTAATGCTTAAAACCCGGAACGACCTTCTCGGCTATATCGTAACTAACGCGCTTAGCTCTATAGAAGCAACAAGGAAATTTGTGCTCGTGATCAATTTCGGGAGATATATACGACCAGACTATTTTCTTTTCAGGAGTTACCTCGAAAATACGGCCACCTTTTCCATGCAGTTCGGTCGCTACACAAACTAACGTATTGCCATTCCATAAGCGTTGGGCACTACCCAGGCCGTCTGCATGCAAAGATTCTTTTGGATCGGCTGTATATTCCCACACTTTGGAGCCTGTCAAAGGGTTATACTCGCTAACACTCACCCAATTTCGGGAGGGCGGATTCCGACTCATTCTTTTGGAAGAAATATGTTTATTCAAGTATTTCATACACGGCTGGTCATCTTGCGATTGAGATTTTCTGCTCGGTGTACTGTTTTGGAAAATCAGAATGGTGCCGGTAGCTGTTAAAATAGGCGTATGCAAAGTTGTTCTTTCCGGCAAGTAACCCACCCACTCAATTTTGTGGGTTGACGTATCTAAAATGCCATAGCATGCGTAAGGATTAAAACTCAAAAGAAGATTACCCTTTTTAAAGGCCGGTATCTTTCTCGCAACATCGTTGTCGGGAAGTACCTGAATGGAATTAAAATGAGTTAATTCAAAATTACATGTCGTATCGCCAGTCTCGTGGTTAAAAAAAAGGCTGGGGTCTTGGGCAATATACTCTTCTATTCCTTTTGTAGAATCATATTGGTTATATAGTCCACTGACGAATGTAGACTTTGAAATGATAGCGAAAAATTCCTTGAGGTGGTCGTAGACAGTCCATGTGTATATTAAATCACCATCTGCAGAGAAAATCTTTAGTTCATCAAACCGTATATTCAAACCCATATATTCATGGGAATCGCTTGACAATAGATAGATAGCCCCATTTGCATCGGTTGTAATTTCATGATGAGCACCGGCCATTATTTTCCAAAGAAGATTCATATCCGCATCATATTTCACCAAGTAAGCCCCCATTTGACCAACCATGCTGCCATCGGGGAAAACAGTGGGAAAGCCGAAGGGAAGTTTTTTTAATATTTTTCCATTCATATCCACTAAACAACTTCTTGTAGCCTGATCGAGCAGGGTTAATCCATTATCCGTTTTAGAACTGTCATAATCAAAAACTCCGGTGGCAGTAATTGGCGTATTGTTTTCAAGCCATACCGTGTCAACAGCGAGTATAGATGGTGGTAATGGCTCTCGCTTAGGGGGGACAGCGGGTGGCAGCACCACAGTAGACATAGGGTCCATGGGTTTGTTTTTCATCAAGGGCGAGTTGGACCATTGGTCGCTCTCCATCGGAAACTGAAGCACAGTTGAAACCGGGCGTGACACGAAGACCACTAAGGGAACATCCTGCGCAAAAAGGCTGGCGCAAAAAAATAGAATAGCAATCGACAATACCGCTGTTTTCATAAACTCCATCTCTTTTTAGAAACTAGAAGCAAGACTAAAATAGGAATTCAAACGACACCTAAGATACCAGGCTCCAAACGCGCAACAAAAATCAGGATTCTTTTTTTATGGGTAAAGACCTCCTGCCCGAACGGTCATTTTTAACCCATTTTAAAACCCCAAACACATGTACTACTTTTAGCCTGCGATTTTTAAACAAACAACATTTGTGATGGCAAAAATTATTATCAAAGAAAAAGGGAACACCCTTAAACCCAATCGCGAAGACATTATTTACTTAGTCGCCAAAGAGCGATATACCTATCTGCATTTGTATGATTTGAAAAATCCGGAAAAGCTTATTGTAAAATTTGCTAGCAAATTGCTTAAATAATTTGAAGTGGAGTTGGACGGAGTCGATTTTCATCGCATCAACCGCTCTACGATCGTTGCCATCGACTTTGTAGGTGCTGTTAGCAATAAAGGTTGGATTTTGCTCAAATACAACTGCGAAGTAAACCTGAAAGTAAGCGCTGGCAGGCACAAGGTCTTGATGGACAAACTCAAGAATTGTACTTAACCACCTTTACCTCTTCTTTTTAGCTGCCGAAACACAGTTTCTTTACCGTGTTTCATCAGTTCATGACAGTAAAAGGCCTGTTCGTTACAAGCTGCCGAGTACTCATGACACCAAATGGGCTCTTCGTTATTTATACCTTTTCAATGTAATCACTGCGCATTAGTATTGCTCATCGTTATTTGAAAAAACACAGGTAGAAAAAGCTTTACAGAAAAATACAATTAGTAGTCTGTATCCTATTATTCATAAACCATAAAACAAAAGCCATGATTGAATTAATGAAGTACTTTAGAGTTCGATTTTTAAGTGTTCGGTTAAGTCGCGAGCAGTTGAAAGATTTTACCGAGGCGCATATTCTGAGCCTGACGGCCCATTACCACCGCCTAAAATAATTATTATGGCGGCTTTAGCAGCGAAGCTTTAAATCTGGCGGTGCATGAAGGTAAGACCATTACCATGAATGAAAGCCGCCTGGTGCTCCTAAACCAACTAAGCGATAATGAAAAGCTGGTAGCCTACACCGATCGAAATAGCCGTTCAACTTATGAAGAATTCTATCCTTTGTGTTTGAGTTAGTATTACGATGCCGACCTTGATGCAGTCAGGCAGGAATTCCGTCCCAAAACACAAAAACAAAACCCTCTCTTCAAAATTTGAAAGAGAGGGATATTTGTTTTATAGAAACAACTAATTTCACGTTGACAAACTTCATCTCTATATTTCATTCAATCCAATTAAATTTGACGAAAATAGTTTGCGCATGAGAGCGGTAATGAACGATGAAGATTTGGAGCAACAATTTCAAAAAGATGGATACGTAACTATTCCTTTTTTGAATGCGCAAGAAGTAGCCGATTTGAAAAAAGGATTTTTCGATTTGCTACTCAAGAGCAGTGGAAACATTACTGCCGATGAAATAGGCATTGGCATTCCTATTACCTACGACTTCACGTTCATTGACAAAAACCCTGAATTTAAACAAGCCGTTTACGATATAATCACAAAATATTTTCAGCCGCATGTTAAAAAATGGCTGGCAGATTATCGCCCCTGCATCGCCAACGATATTCTCAAAAACACAGATACTGGTGAAGTGCCCCTGCATCAAAACTGCGCGTTCGTAGATGAGCGCACATGCATTTCGGTTTCTATTTGGTTTCCGTTGGTGAATAGCAACGAAACTAACGGAACATTGCAGGTGGTGCGGGGAATCCATACGCTTTTTGGAGAAATTCGCGGGCCCATGATTCCTTGGGAACACGAAGGTATTAAGCATGATATCATTAACCATCATTTGAAACCGATGAATATTAAAGCAGGGGAATCGGTGGTGTTAGAAGATAGCATTATTCATTATTCTGCGTTGAACAAAACCAATAATTTACGTTTGGCTATTCAATTGATTTTAGTGCCTTCCGAAGAAAAATCAATTCACTATCACATGTATTCAGCTACCAATCCCGATAAGGTGCAAGTGTTGGAAGTGGATACCAATTTTTACATGCAATTCAATCCTTGGAAAAAACCCGAGAATGTAAAAGTGTTGAGGTCATTCAGCTATCAGCCGTTTGCTATAAACAAAAATGAGTTTGGTGAAAATATTTTCGCGCCACGATTTGATGAAGCCGCTCCTGCTTCATTCTCCCATAAACTCAAATCATTTTTAGGTTTTACTAATGCCGCAAACTAATTTATGGCGCAAGTAAAAATTATTACGGCTGAACCTTTAACGATAAGCGAGTACGCCAAAGAGCTAATCAAGTATAGAAGTTTGATTTGGGTTTTTGCGCAACAGGAATTAAAAACCTTGTATGCGCAAACCTACTTTGGAATTTTATGGACGGTTATACGTCCCCTCGTAATGCTCACCATATTCACCGTTATCTTCAAATTCTTTTTGCACGTTGCTACACAAACGCCTTATTATTTATTTGCTTTCACCGGAATGATTGCGTGGAATTTGTTTTCCAACATCACCAACAATGCCTCAAGTGCTATTGTGCAAAAACAAAACTTGATTCGCAAAATGTATTTCCCAAAACTCATTTTACCGCTCTCCAAAATTATTATTGCTTGTGTGGAAGCAGGAATTTCTTTCGTGATTTTGTTCTTGCTTATGGCGTATGAACGCGTAGGTTTTGCTACCAATCTATTCACGCTACCACTTTTTATTTTGCTGAATATTATTTGCGGTTATACGGTAGCTATTTGGATGAACGCGCTGAGCATTCGCTTCCGCGACTTGAATCAAATTTTGCCCACCATCATTGGCATTGGCGTTTGGGTTACGCCTGTTTTTTTTCCAACCACTATTATTCCTGCAGGCTACGAAGCCTTTGTCTATGCCAATCCTATGGCCGGAATTATTCGTGGTTATCGTTTTGCTTTGTTAGGCGAACCGTTTCCTGAACCATTTTACTGGATTTCAATTTCAATCCTATTGCTCGTTATGCTAGCGGGCACTTGGTATTTTAGCCGCGTGGAAGACAGTATGGTTGATTATGCCTAATGAAGAAAAACATGAGAACTGCGATTTTTGAAAATGCCGAACTGCAAAAACAATTTGACCTAAATGGTTTTGTTGTCGTGCCGTTTTTGTCAGAGGAAAAAGTCAAGGAGTTGAATGATTTTTATTCCTCTTCAAATGAAAATAGTGGCAACGGCTTTTACTCCACCAGTTTTAATGCCGATGAAAAAAACGAAAACAGTTTAGCGATACCATTGCAACTGTTTTTGCGCCAAAGGTTGAATCTGTTTTCAATCCAATAAAATCTCTCGGTGCTTGCTTTTTGACCAAACAACCGGGCGCGCAAAGCGAAATGCCCATTAATCAAGATTGGACGGTGGTTGATGAAACGCAATTTGATTCGATTACTATTTGGGTGCCGTTGCAAGATGTGGATGCAAAAAATGGGGCGATACAAGTGATACCAGGCAGTCATAACTTTAGTTCTGCATTGCGCTCGCCTTCTATGCAAAGTCCGTTTAAAAATGTGGGAGCAGAAATGCGAAACGATTTGCAATTGCTACCGATGAAAGCGGGATATGCATTTATTTTTTCGCACGCATTGCTACACGCTTCGCCTGCAAATAATTCTGCTACACCAAGACTTGCCGCAACGTTTGGTTTGATAGATGCAAAAGCACAATTGCAGTTCTATCATCAAAACGAAAACGGAGAAACAGAAAAATATTTAGTGGACGAAAACTTTTTTCAAAACTACAACACCCAAATTGGGCAACGACCACAGAGCGGAATGCTGCAAGAGAAATTTATTTATAAACAAAAATATGTTGCCGCGTCAGAATACAAAGCGATGCAACAACAATTTCAACACAGGAAAACCATGAGCAATTTTAAAATGCCTCCCATTTTTCAAGAAGAAGAAAAACAAAAGTTTTTCGAACGCGAAGGCTATGTGGTTTATCCATTGCTCAACGAAAGTGAAGTGCTTGACTTAAAAAATTATTACGAAGCACTGAATTTGAAAGATGAAAATGGCTTAGGTTTTCACGTAAGCATGGATCAAAAAGATAAAGAGATGTGTCGCAATATCAGAGCGAAAATTTGGGGTGTGGCTTTGCCAAAACTGAGTGAGCACTTAAAAGACTTTAAACCATTTGTAGCAAGCTATGTAGTGAAAGAAATAAACCCGAAAGGTGTGGTGCCTGCGCATCAGGATTGGAGTTTTGTGGACAGAGAGGAAGAAGGTTTCGCGTCTATCACTTGTTGGATTACACTCGTAGATACGAATTTAGATAACGGTTGCATGGGTGTTATTCGAGGGAGTCATCAGTTCATGCAGAACAAACGTCCATCGCCATCAACACAAACACCAGTGCCGTTGAGCAGTCACATGTTCAGCATTTTTCCATATCTGCATACCATTGAAATGAAAGCGGGTGAAGTTTTGATGTTTGATAATAGAACTTTTCACGCTTCGCCTCCGAATACTTCCGATGGATTGCGATTGGCAGTGGGCGTGGGCGTTACACAAAAAGATGCGCAATTTGTGCATTATCACACGAAGCCCGATGGCACATTCAAAACGATGTTGCGCTACAACGTGGATGAGGATTTTTATTTGAAGTATGAAAACGCCACGCTCTCGCGCATGTTTAGCGAAGGTAAGTTGATTGAAGGGTATGGTGAGCCTGTGGAAGAGTGGTATAGTTTTCCCGATTACACGGTCGATGAATTGATTGAGATGATAAAAGCGGCAGGTAACGAATACAATATTCCGATGACGGAAAAGTTGGCAAAGCTTTTTGGTTATATCAATGCGCGACAAACCGTTGAGCAAAAACAAGAAGACGTAGTGGAAGAAGTAAAGCGCGAAGAAGAAAAGCCAACACCTTTGGTGTGGAATGATCAGCGAAGTTTTTTTCAAAAATATACGCCATTGAATATTGCCCGCGAAATCAAAAAGAAATTAACGACTGCTTAGAACAAAAAATAGCTTCAATTTTGACCGAATCTCATGTTTCAGTTTCCCGATAAAATGTTGAAAGTATTTCGCGATGAAAATCATCAGCGCGACTTTGAGAAAAATGGTTTTATCATTTTGCCTTTTTATGATATCCAAGAAATAAATGAGTTAGATGCTTTGTATCATCGCTTGCACCCCAAAGACGAAAAAGGGTTTTTCCCCAGCACATTTTCGAACGACAAAAATTATAGAAACGAAGCCGATTCAGAAATAAAACGCATTGGCAATCGCAGTATCGAAAAATATTGTTGTGATATAAAAGTGGTGTGCGGTTCTTTCATCGTCAAAAGCCCTGGACCCGAAAGTGGCATGTGTGTGCACCAAGATATAAGTTTGGTGGATGAAAGCCGTTTTACAGGTATAAATATTTGGGTGCCGTTGATTGATTTGACTATTGAAAACGGAACATTGTTTGTGTTGCCAGGTAGCCATCGAATTTTCCCAACGTATCGTGGCAGTAGTATTCCCGAATTTTTCAGCCCAGTGATGGATGACATGATTGATTATATGCAACCGGTTATCATTAAAGCGGGCGAAGCGGTTTTCTTCGACCAAAGCATTATTCATTATTCGCCACCTAATTTTTCGAATGGAATCAGAATTGTAACCAACACTTATTTCACCCATCAAAGCTCAGAGTTCAGAACTTATTATTGGGATAAAAACAATGCGAACCAAGTAGAAGCGTTTGCGCAGGACGATAATTTCATGACCAACTTTGAGCAGTTTGGCGAGAACATTAAAGACCGACCAAAGGTGGGAAAATCGTTAGGTGTGGTAGATTATAATTTTCCGCTTGCGGATAAAAATTATTTTGAAGCTCATTTTGAAAAATCGAACGCGCGAGCTTTAATTGAAAAAGCAAAACCTGTTTTGCAGAAAGCAGAAGAACCAAAAACCGTTTCGACTACACCTGAAAAGAAAAACATTTTGCAGCGGTTAAAATCTTTTCTCCAAGAATGAGCAAAAGAATTTTTTTGAACGATGAACACCAATTGCTCTTCGATAAACAAGGATTTATCGTATTGCCGTTTATTTCTAAAGATGAAGTAGCGCAACTCAATTTGCTTTTTGATGAATTGCACCCAAACATTAAGGATGGTGGTTTTTTCAGCGGCAGTTATAGTAGCGATATTGATTACAAAAAGAAAGCGAGTAATGACATTGTAAAAAATTTTGACCGCGCTTACCAAGAAATTTTTACTAACTACACTCCTTTTGGTGCCGCATTTTTATACAAAGTTCCGGGCGCCAATAGCGAACTTGCCGCGCATCAAGACTGGACTATTGTGGATGAAACAAAACACGTAGCCCTAAATTGTTGGGTGCCGTTGACCAATATTACGTTGGAGAATGGACCCATTACTATTTATTCCCAAATGCTCAACGCCTATAGAGAAATTGTACAGATTTAGAGCAAGTGAAAGACTCATCATTACGCCAGCCCGCCAAGAGATTTTTTGTCTCCTTTCCAGGCTAAAAGAAGCAATAGGGCTAAAGATAACGAAGCGTACAACGAATAACGCTGATGCATTAAAAACAAATAAAGGCTGGCCAAAGCTCTGGTAAGCAGAAGCGGACGAAACCCAAATAAATCTTTGGTAGGTATTATCCCTTTGAATATATCTTTGAATCCATATTCGCTGTTAGTTGAGTTGTCTTCAGAAATGACAGATGCTTTCTTCGTAAATAATGCTTCAACTATATAAACGAATAGGTTTTTTAAAGAACTGAGAACAGCCCTTAAATGTGTTAACCCGTAAAATATTATTACGACTGTTGTTATACCCAGCTGCGCCATTGCTCTTTCAAATCCACTGCTTAGGTTGAGCAGAAAATAACTCGGAATTTGAAGCAGAAGCGTAGTCAACAGGATAGTTCTAAATCCAGCATCGGTAAACAAAATAATTGCCAATGGAGTGAGAATGACAAATGAGATAACCGTAACCTTACTCATGAGTGCCAATGCAAAGAACACTGGTACTAAAATCAGAAGCCATCTTTTGGAGTTCTGAATAGCTATTAAAGCACTGAGTAGTGAGAGAAAACAAAACAACAGCCCGAGTATTTCATCGCGGTTTTTGATGCTGCATACTACTTCAGTATGCGCAGGATGCGCTATAAATAGCAAGGTAATAGCTAAGGGAATAATGTGCGATTGGTTTTTAAATAACCGAAGCAATACAAGATAAAGCACCAAACAGCAAAGTGCATATAAAACAACATTGAAGAAATGACCTACATGCGGGTTGTCGCCAAAGAACTGATGTTCTATAGCAAACGAAGCCAGCACTACCGGACGGTATTCATAGGAGTACCCCTGAGCATCTTGATAATAAGGGGAAGTAAAAATTTCGGGTATGGCATCAATTCCCTTTGATGTAAGCCGGTGGTTAATCGTTACCAACTCATCATCCAAGTTGGAATCATTAGGAATGGAATTGACAAACAGAAGAAAGGCAAACAACAGCACAAGCCCCTTAAAAAAGTGCCTGTGTTGCCAAAAGGGTAGACCTTTTGATAGAGTTACTGTACTTGCACTTTTGTTTTGTTTATGTTTTGCCATGTCTTACCGAAACCGCACCGGTATTTTTTTACCGTAACGCTATTAAGTTGCAGATTTACTTATCCTGCATTAGCTGCGCTCTTCAGCGGATTTATTTTTTCTATCGGAGAATTGTTCAATTGCTCCTGGCTTTTCATAAAGGTGAGAATATTTTTCTTCTCCCGATAGGAAGTAATGAAGTGCTCTAATGCAGATGGCTTTGTAGCCAGGAAAATAAGTATAGTCATCATCTTCGATGATTTCCATGCACAACCAAGGGTGCTTCTTCCATAACGAATACCAATGGTCGTAGAAAGATTCTCTACATGGTGCCAGGTAAAAGATGGAAACCAAAGCACATCGCCCGGGTCAAGCGTTACCTGATATTGTTGTGCATACTTTTGCAATGGATAATCAGGATTGTTTCTGTTGTATGGATCTGCATTGCTGAACATGTACGAAGTGCGCTCGGTGCGGGCATCTAAAAACATACGATCGGTAGATGGATAGAACGTCCATTTCTTTTGCCCCATAACTTGTACAAACAAAACCGGACTAAACCCAACATGCAACGGTGTAACTGTGCCGCCAATACCCATAAACATTTTTAAGTCTTCGCCCCAGCCAAAGGGTAGTTTATTGAGTTTGCGCAGCCACTTTAAATCGAAATGGGTTTTGAGGTTTTCGTGTTCGTTCACCACGTTTGAAAACTTCAAATATTTGCGCGAACCCTGACGCAACTCCTGAATGTACTTGCCAAAGGTAGTGCTTTCAAATTGCTGGTCATCGGCAAGACCTACGTTGTCTATCATTAATATTTGGTAGTGTCCGTGTTCCTTTTCAAAGTAATCGAGGTTCCATTTTTTTACTGCTTCCCAATCTTTAGCCGCACCCTTAAATACTTTAGGCAGTACAGGGTTATAGCACTGCTTGATAAATTCTTCTTCGGTAAGGTTGTTATCTACTATATCTACTTCGAATGTTTTAGTAGTTTCTGTGCCGGCTAAATACTTGTCAATTTTTTCGTAAAGCTTCTTTTGACGCTCGCCAAAATATTTTTTGAACCTTGGATAACCCAAAATATGCTCCATAAAAAAGAGCGCATTGTATTGATACCAATCTATGGTTTTTACGTTAGCAGGTTTCATACTTTCTTCGTTTTAATGTCCACAACAAATCTAGATTATTTTTCGGGAGCATAAATCTTAAACTCCTTTTCTTCCTCAATGAAACTTGGCGCTCTTGGTGTTATAAATATAATCCTGTTTGTTGAGCAGGTTGTAAATGTAGGAGCGCAGGATAGTAGGTTTAGTAGCCAGAAAATTTAAAATAAACATGGTCTTGGTTATCTTCCAGCTCTCTGCTAAGTTTTGATATTTGAATGCCACTCCAATAGTTGGCGTTACATTTTCTACGTGGTGCCAAAAGTAAGAAGGCAGCCAAAGCACATCGCCTTCATCTAAAATTACATCGTATTTTCTAACGTAAGGCATTAACGTATAGTTAGGGTCGTTGTTATTGGTAATGTCGCCATTAGTATAGTAATACAGCAGACGACCGGCAACAGGGTCGGTGAAGAAACGCTCGTTGGGTGCGCAGATTATCCAGCGTTTTTTTCCTTTTATCTGAACGAAGATGGTATGCGATAGTGCTGCGTGCATAGGTGTTTTGGTATCGCCTTCGCCTATGAATAAAAAGGTTTGGTCACCTACACTTAGGTTGGCTTTAAATTGCCGCAGCCAATCCATATTTAAGTATTTGAGCAGTTGGGGGTTGTTATCAAGCACGCGTGAAAAGCGCAGGTATTTCGATTTGTCTTTTTCTACTTCTTTAAAATACTCGGCAAAGTTGGTGTGCTTGAACACATTCTCTTTGTCTTTATCCACCAAGCCCGGGTTATCAATAATAGTTACCGGTGTGTCGCCATGCTGGTCTCTGAAAAATTCTTTGCTCCAGAGTTTCACCGCCTCCCATTCTTTGGCTGCCCCGCGAAACACGAGCGGAGTTTGCAATAATATTTCGCGCTGGTCTTTTATTTGCTCAAAGCTGGTGCGCTCTATATCTTTTATATTGATGTTCTGCGCTCTTTCGCGAATACCTGGATTGTTATTAAGTGCTTCGTGAAACAATTTGAGTTTGCGTGGCTTCAAATATTTTTCGGAAAGTTTTAAACCGATAAAATGTTCGAGAATGAAATAGAAGTTGTATTGGAGCCACTGCTTTTGAGTAATGCCTGCGGGTTTCATATCTTTTCTTTTACACGAATTTATAAAAAGGACGTTGAGACAAAAGAATGTTGGAAAATCAGAAGGCCGTTTTTGCTATTGTCTTTACATCCCAAAATCGTATTTCAATACTCACTCTTGTAGTATCTTTATTCAAATTAACGGCACCGCCATGAATCATGTTCGATGAAAAAAGTAAGACTTCGTTTTGGGCAAGTGCAGGGCGAATGACTTTGAACTTTCTTTTTATTCCGGTAACGGATGGCAAACCGTATTGCACACCATTGATGAGTGCGTTGGTGGCTGTGCGCTCTACTTCTTCGCGTTTCCATAAATGGCTGCCGGGTATTACACTAAGCGAACTCAAGCGTGTATTACCTGCGACAGGAATGTAAACATTGATGCAGTTGTTGAGAATAGGCAACCAGGTATCACGGTGCAGAGGATTGTTGTCCATCGCTCGTCCCCGCCATGGACGAAAAATGCGAATGTCGCATACATTACGGCAGCCAAGTTCATAGTCAAGTTTGCAATGCTGTTTTACTTTTTGCGCCAGTGCTTTTACATCAATACCCAATTGCCCGGGGGCAATCAATTTGCCCATGCGTTTAACTACTTTTAGGTGCTCTTCATCGGTCAATACCTGTTGGTGATAAGCAGTAAGCGATTTTAAATCAATACCTAAAACATCTTGTGTGCATTGCTCAATATACGCTGCTGTTTTGGTTTGAATGTTTTTTACAAACGCAGAAGACATACGTATAGGCGTGTAACCTCTGCCATACCACTTTAGGTTTTCACTCATCAAATCGGTATGCCCAAATTCAACAGCTGCATCACTCATTGTCGGCTGGTGAAGTGCTAAATCAATTTCGGTTTTGTTGAGAGAATATTTCACTTCCGGGTTTTAGTTTTCCAATTCTCTTTTTGCAATTTCCCACTCGCTTATTTCGAGGTAGGTTTTTTTATCTTCTTTCCAAAATTCATCTAAGGTGGCGGGCGGTATGGCAAAGAAACCCAATTTCTGTTTTACATAATTGCTTAGTTCATCGGCATTGATGCCATGAAGGGAAAGCATTTTTACAAAATCAAATTTGGGCTTTATGTAAGGGCGCATAACGGCAATGATGAGGGCGTGCCGCCATTGTTTTGTGGCGTTGTAACCGCCCGCATGCCAAAGGCGCAGGTTAAAGTAAAACACGCTTCCGGCTTTTGCCTGTAGGCGAATGGCTTTGGCATAAAATTCTTCTTCGGTAGGAACATCTATGCGGTTATGCGAGCCGGGCAGGTACCAGGTGCCTCCGTTTTGTTCGGTAAAATCATCGAGCAGAATGAGGGCACCTATGCTTTCGCAATAGTTAGGAAACAAACGGGGCCGGTCAACATGCATGCGGGTAGAAAAATTTTTATCATCGGGCGGCATGGAGGTGGTAATGTAGGTCCAAATGATATTTCCCTCGCCCATTACTTCGGTCATGGGTTCCATCAGGCTTCTGTTCTCCAGCGCTTCGAGAAAAGCCCCGCCATACATAGGGCAAGCCTGCACACCTCCATATAAACCATAGGTTTTGTTGCCGTGGTAGGCGGCTTCTTTATCAATAGCTATTTGCGACTGTTCACGAAGTTTGGTAACCATGGTGCTATCCAATACATTTTCTACCACACAAAAGCCCTGCTCTTTTATTTGCTTTAAAAAATCACCGGTATTGTTCTGCGGAACCTTCATTCAGCAAATTTAATTTTTAGGAAAGAAGTTTAGGAGTAAGAAAGGAAGAGTTGAAAACAAAAAAGCAGGGTCCCGAAACGGATACCCTGCTTTGACAAACTTTTTGGTGGAGCAAAAATGTTGGTTACTTCCTTTTGAATTTAAGCGTTGTTACTTCTTCGGGTTTGCCGCCTTCGTTAATGATAACCACCAGGTCTTTAGCCGTTAAAGATTTTACTGACAACACAGTTTGATCTTTTCCATTTAAAAGGAGCTGGCTACCCGACCAGGCAAAGTTGCCGTTTTCGCGATGGGGTCTGTCGCCTTCATCGGTAAAGTAAATTTCTCCTTTAAATTTTCCTGTTTTATCTAACTCAATAAAACTGGAATCAACCCATTTGCTGAGCAATTCGTTTTGTTTTACAAGTTTGATAGAATCTTCAGCGCTTAGGAGATGCGAAGGTGCCTGTGCAATAGGAGTTTTTACCATTCGCCCTACGTATTCTGCAGTGCTGTCAGTGTGCATAGCAAATGAAGGATTAGAGGCATAGTAAGCTGTCCAGTGTCCATAAACTAAATCTTTGTTTAGTTTTTGCCCGAATGCTGCCTGCAGCATAAAGGGAAGCGAAAGAAGCAGTATGTATTTTTTCATGATGACGAAAGTAATGCTTTAGCTTAAAATGTAAAGCCATTTGAACACAGCAGTTTTACAGCATGATTTTGGTGCCCGCAAATAAATTTCGCCCTTCGAAATACTTAATCTACTTTCCCATTCTTAAACACCCTACCATGAAAAAATATTTTACACTTCTATCCATTCTGTTTTTGGGTTTTGCCGCAAGTGCTCAAGGGCTTTGGCAACAAAAAGTTAACTGCCCTTCAAACAATAAAGGCAGTGTTTCTTTCAGCATTAATGCTGTGGGCTATATGTACACGGGAGAAGCTACCAACAATTTTTATACATACGACCCTGCCGCAAACACATGGACTGCCAAAGCCAACTTTCCCGGTGGGGCACGGTTTGATGCCGCAGGTTTTGCTACCGATAGTTTTGGGTATATAGGTACCGGTTCTGTTAGTGCTTCCAACAGGTTGAGTGATTTTTATCAATATAATCCTGTAACCGATAGCTGGGCGGCTAAAGCAAATTACCCCGATACCTTATCGGGAGTGTTTGCTTTTTGCATTAGTAATACCGGTTATTTTGCGGGTGGTGACAGAGGTGCAAATGGGGGCTCCAGCCCGAAATGTTTTGCGTATAACTCTGCTACTAATTCATGGAGTCAAAAAGATAGTTTGCCTTCGGCTATATACAGTGGCTTTTCGGCTGTAGCAAATGGCAAGGCGTACTGTGGCTTGGCTACGGCAAATTGGGGAACTTCTCATCTTGATTCGGTGTATGAGTATAATCCTCTAGCCGATAGCTGGCAGACTAAAGCACCACATCATTTAACTACTGCAACTTACAGCTCGGTGTATTCATTTGTGTTGAATAACCTGATTTATGTAGCCGACCCTAATAATATGACCGGTTACCACGGTACGGTGGCAGTGTATAATCCTGCGGGTAATTCCTGGTCGTCTATCAGCGGTTATCCGTATCCTTCGGGTACCCCCTGCGATCAATTTCATTCGGCTATTTGCGGAATGACCATAGGCAGCCGTGGCTTTATGGGCAATTCAAATAGTTGCACCGGTATAAGTTTTTGGGAGTATGACCCCGCCAGCAGTTTTGCAATTTCGGCATTTACACCTGATACACTTTGTGAGCGCGATTTGATTAGTGTTACTTTTTCTTCTTCGCTTACTTTTAATGCTGGCAATCATTTTAAATTGAGATTAAACGGAGCCAACTATTTTGCGAACAGTGGAACAACAGATTCGATAGCCGGTACTACAGCGGGCACTTATACATTTAAGGTGCCGCAAGCCATGACTTCGGGTAGCACTTCGCTCGATGAGTTAGCAATTTACTCTACCAACCCCGCTACTCAAACTTCTTATTTAGGTACCAAAGTTTTGGTGAAACGTGGTCCTGTAACTGAACTTCCTTTTGCTTCGTCTTACTGGCATTGCGATGGCAGTGCGGTGCTTTTATATAGGGCGGGTGCAGGGTCTGAATCGCATATTTGGAGCAGTAATCCCGCAGGTATTTCAGATACTACGGCTGTGCTTTCCATTACCCCTACTTCTACCACTACTATTTATGTAACGGATGTGTACAATGCTACCGGTTGCAGTGCTTCGGATTCTACGGTGGTTAATTTTTCGCTTTTGCCTTCGTTGCAAATTACCGATTCGGTGTTTAGTATTTGTCCGAATGGCAGCGTTACGCTTGGCGGAACGCCATTGACCAACGGCAGTTATTTATGGACCGGTGGAGGATTGAATACTTCGGTGGTGAATCCATCGGTAAGCCCGGTAGCGAGCACTACTTACCATGTGGCTTTGACCGATACGGTAACTACTTGCCACGCAACGGGAAATACTCAGGTGAATCTGGCGCAGGCTCCTCTTCAGCCTATTTGTTTTGTAACGGTTGATTCAGCTTCTACACATAATGTGGTGGTGTGGGAAAAAGTTGACCGCGATGCGACTGACAGTTTTTACATCTATCGCGAAATAAGCACGAACAACTATCAGAAAATAGGGGCTGTGCATGGCGACAGTCTGAGCGAGTTTCATGATTATGCGGCTAACCCTAATGTAACGGCTTACCGCTATAAAATTTCTGCCAAAGATACCTGTGTAAATGAAGGGGTATTGAGTGCTTATCACAATACCATTCACCTGCAATATTTGGGCACAGGTAATTTGATTTGGAATGTATATGAAATTGAAAATGATACTACACCGGTTAGTTCGTTTGATGTAATGATAGACGCTTTGGCTAATGGTACCTGGACCTTATTAGTGAATGTGCCGGGTAATCAATATACGGCTACCGACATTAACTTTAGCACGCACCCGAATGCGCTTTACCGCATAGCGGCCAACTGGTCGTATACCTGCACAGCTGCCCGCAGTGGCGGCACGCAAGTGCTTTCGAATATTATCAGTATTACAGCAACGGGTGTAGCAAATGTAGAGGCGACAAGCAGTATTAGTTTGTATCCAAACCCGGCTACCGATAAACTGTTTATTCAAACTAATGGCGCAGCTATTGAGCGGGTAAATATTTATAACACTACTGGCAGTTTGGTAATGGCTGTTTTACCGTCAACTGTCAACTGCCAACTGTCAACTGCATCTCTTGCCAACGGAGTTTACATAGCCGAAATAAAAACGAAAGATGCTATGGTGAAAAGAAGATGGGTGAAGATGTAGGTTTATATTTTGGGTTGCTAATCAGAAATGATGAAAAAAACTCTACTTTCGGCTATCTTTTTTATTACAAGTTCCTTCGCGTTTGCACAAAACCCATTACTAAAAACTATGGGTCTACTATGAAAGAACTCATCATCAAAAAATAAAATGCCATGACTAAAACTCTACTCCGCGCACTTGTCTTGTCTTGTGTCTTCTGTGTAACCTTTATTGTCTCTAATGCGCAATGGGCACCTGTATCTTCAGTATTTAAAAGTTGGTTGCGCAGTAGTCATGGTGTTCCCGCCAGTGTGTTTATGCAAAGCGGAAGCAATTGGCTGATGGATACTACCTCTACTTATATTGCCAACGATACCTCTATTGTTTTTGATGCCACTCCTTTTAGCGGTGACCATGTAGATACCATTGAGGGCATTCAGTATTTCGATAACCTGAAACATTTAAGCTGCCGCAATCAGGGTATTGACAGTTTGCCGCCATTATCATCCACGCTCATTGATTTATATGCAGGGTTCAATGTTTACCGCTCCATTCCGCCTATTCCTAATGTAACTACGCTTTCGTGTTACAATACTCAAATACATACCCTGCCGGTTTTGAGCAGTTCATTAACCTATTTGTGGTGTCATCACAATGCGCTCACCGCTTTACCTGCTTTGCCAAACACATTAACCAATCTTAATTGCAGTTATAATAGTCTATTGACCGACCTTCCTGCGCTGCCCGATTCGCTGTATCTTTTAGATTGTTCTTATTGTTCCCAATTGCATTGCCTTCCGTATCTCAACAAAATAAGAACGCTTAATTTCAACAGCAGCGGTGTTACCTGTGTGCCCAATTTCCCTCAGTCTTATGTCAATGGGCTTCCGAATATCACTTCCGCTTCGGTATGCGACTCGCTTCCTTTCAACCCTTGTGCCGGTTTGCCTCCGCCTACCCTCCAAACTGTTTGTGGGGTTACCGTTGATTCTACTTCTTCCTACCCCGTAGTGCAATGGGAAAAAACAAACCGCGAAGCTACCGACAGCTTCCATATCTACCGCGAAGTATCGGCAGGCGTGTATGCCATTGTAGGTGCGGTTGATGGCGATTCACTCAGCGAGTTTTATGATTACACCGCCAATCCAAATGCTACTGCTTACCGCTACAAAATATCGGTGCTTGATACCGCGGGAACCGAAGGCGCTGTGAGTGTTTACCACAACACCATCCATCTTCAATCGCTCGGTGGCGGCAATTTGCAGTGGACGGAATATCTCATTAACGGAGTTTCTCCCGTTACCACCTACGATGTATATATAGATGCTGCCGCCAACGGCAACTGGTTATTAATGATTAGCGTTCCTTCTACACAAACCACCGCTACCGATGTAAACCAAGCCAACCATCCTGCCGCTCTTTACCGTCTAGCAGCTAATGTGCCTTTTAGCTGCACACCCGCGCGCAGTGCTGGTGCTCTTCTTTCCAACATCATCAGCATACAATCGGTGGGAATACAAAATTATGATGCGAGTCCTTATTTCAAACTTTATCCTAATCCTGCTAATGACCAACTCTTTATTCAAAGCGCAGAAGAAGTAAAACAGGTAAATATTTACAACACTACAGGTGAGTTGGTAATGGCTGTTTTACCGTCAACTGTCAACTGCCAACTGTCAACTGCGTCTCTTGCTAACGGTGTTTACATAGCCGAAATTAAAACCAAGGATGCTACGATTATGAAACGATGGGTGAGGATGTAGGCATTTGAAATTTGTAAATAGCAGAACCCCGGAGTTTTAAAACTTCGGGGTTCTTTGTTTAAATTTTATTTGCCGCTATGCTTGCCCATAATTTGTATCCCGTTGAGTTGTTGTGACCATCTATTGGCCAATACAAAGTTTTGTATTCGAAACCCTGCTGCTGTTTTTGTATTTTAAATTCTTCAAACAAATTGATGGTTTGAATAGAAGGTTGTTGTTGCAATTTTTTGTAGAGGGGCGTTAATGAGAAAGTGTTTTGCTCTAATTCCTTAAGCACCAGATGTAACACTACAGTTAGTTTAAAATGTTGCTGTGCGGCAAGCGCGGCATATTCATGCGTGATGCATTGTTCTATTTTTTCGAGTGCTTTAGTTTCTTCTGCTTTCATTTCTGTATCAGTTAAAAGCAACCAGTTTACCGGATGCACCACCTGAATAATGGCACGGGCTATAAATGAAAACTGATACACATAAGCCCACCAGGGCGGTTGCTTTACATTGGTAAATCGTTCCTAGCCACCGCCTTTTACCACATCATCAATATCGGTTTGGTTAATTGCTACAATTACGCGTTGCGGTTTATAGTGCAGCAACAGTTCTTTTAAAATAAGGTGTTCTGAAAAAAGTTCAGAGCCGCTTATACCACCGCTGATGCATTGAAATGGATGAAGCGTGTCGGTTGCATTTTTGTTGAGTTCATTTTGTAATAGCACAGTCCAGGTAGAATCTTCGGGTGCACCGCTGCCTTCGGTAAATGAATCGCCAAGGATGACCCAATTTATTTTGTTCGAATCAAGCGAAGGTTCGGCACCGCGCAAGCCGAGCGCGTTGTAGTGATGTAGATATTGGAACTCATCTCTTCCTCTTATCTCGTGGGTATGCGCAGCGTAATTTATCAATCGAGTATCGTGTTGCTTCAACACATATTTTCTAATAAAATTTTCGGGTTGCGGTTTGCCGTAAGGAAAGCTGTAAAAACTGCCGTTGATTTCTTGTTTAGAAAGGTTGGTTTTGAAAATGTATTTCAAACAAAGTTCGCCTATAAATAAACTGAGCAGGAGAGTAGTGAAAGCGAGTTTGAAGTTTTTAGCAGTCGCTGCATTTTTCAAAATCTGCTGAATAACTAAAACACCCGCACACCAAACCAGCGCATAAATCGTAATAGTTAAAAAAATACTGCTTACCCCGTAGTATCCTAAAACAATGTTTAGCAATGCAAAAGCAGTGAGCAGAAAAAGCGCGGTGTATTTTAAAATGCGTTTCATTATTCAAGAGTTAAAGTAAATCATTCTTCTAAAAATATTGCTTCGGCATCTGTTTTCTCTTCCCCCAAAAATATTTTGCCAATAAAAAAATCGGTTTTATTTTTAAGGTCCTTTCGCATTGAAAGGGACACACTAAAAATTCTATTTTATATGAAACCAATTCTTTTCTTCGGAGAAGGGGAGTATGTATCTGTAGACCCCCAAAATCTTATTTGTGTAAAAGCCGATGCGCTATACACCAAAGTATTTATAAAAAATACCGAAGCATCAGGCAAACCATTTATTAAACACACCGCCACGGTAAACGTGGGTGGCTTTGCCAAAAAACTGCCCGCCAGCAAGTTTTGCCGCGTAAGCCGCAGTGTGGTGGTTAACATGGATAGTGTTAAATCTATTCGCGATGGCGCTGTGCAGTTGCATACCGATGTGGAAGAGCCTATTCTTATAGGTAAAACTTACCGCCAGCAATTCCTGAAACGGTTTAACCGCATTCAGTAATTTTTTCCCACCCCAAAAACTCTTCGTTACACGAAACCGCTCATTCGTTACAAAAAACGGTGGTTTCGTTTCCTCTATCTTTTTGCCATTACCCATCTGCATTAGCATCGCTTTCGGTTTCGGAAACGAGCCGATGTTCTTTTGAAGATTGGATGAAGAAAAAAAGCTGGTTCACAGAGAAGCTGTGGGCGACTACAGAAAGCCTGTGAACGACTAAAATATTCCTGTGGACGACCACAGAAAGGCTGTGGGTGTTCACAGAACTTTGGTGAACGACTAAAAATGTTCTGTAAACCGCCCTAAACGATGTAAAACCATTATTAACCATAAAAAACAAACAAAAACAATGAAAAAAGACTACATTCCTCATGAAGACAGCAAATTAGACACCTGGGAAACCAACTTT
>CANJVG010000027.1 GCA_947478005.1 Bacteroidota bacterium | reverse complement strand
GTAACTGTATAAGTTGTATTACCTGTTGGAGAGGCCTGAGGATTGGCAATATTAGTAGCTGTGGTAAACGATGGTGATGCCGCCCACTGATAGGTAAAGCTAATAGCAGGTGGGGTAAACGTATATATAGTACCGGTTGGGAAATTGGTAGCTGCACTAATGCTGGTGTTTTCCGTAGAAGAACTTACAGTAGATGTGTTTGCAGGACTAAGCGGTGTTACGCTTTTGTAATTGCCTACTGCGCCTGAAATTCCTATGGATGCAGTTGTGGTTGCAAAGGCTGCACTGGTTGAACCATATATAAATTGAATAACTCCGGTAGCCTCATATAATATAACCTGCATGTTAATGGTAGTGGTACCGGCACCCGCGTTTCCAACTTTCATACCCGTCCACTGAACGGTTAATATTCTGCTGCCCACCGAGCCTGTTGTTGCATAAATGATGGAACCACCTGTCGTATTGTTATCATCCCATAATGGTGCGATACAATTGGCAGTAGAAGCCAAGGCATTCGCGCTAAAGCCCGAAAGGGTAGCGGTAGCCTGACCTAATTCAATTAAACCATTTGACCTGGCTCCGAAAATAGTAAACGTGCTACCATTATAAGGAAAAGTAAATCCAATAGGAAGGTTACCTATACCCACATCATCACCTATAGCACCAGCCCCTAATGTAGTACCCGTGATAGCTGTATACGAACCGGTCGAACCGGCAAAGCTGTAGGTACTGGCCAACGCTGTAGAAACCTGAGCACCTGTTGCCTGCAACTGTGTGCTGCCTCCGGCACAAACCGTAGAAGGAGTTGCCGAAGCCGAAACAGTAGTAGCTCCATAAACAGTTGTTGTAACTGCCGCTGTAGCTGTACAGGTATTGGCATCCGTTACCGTTAAGGTATAGGCAGTAGTAGCTGCCGGTGCTGCATAAACCGGACTTAGGTTAGTTCCTGCATAAGCTGCTCCTCCCGCGGTTTGAGTTAAACCGGTATAGGTTGTAGAGGCACCGGTTACAGACCATTTAAATACATATCCAGCTCCTGCACCTGCTGTTAAAGTAACCGGAGATGTTCCACACACTGCCGCAGGGGTATTGCTGGTAGTGATGCTAGCGGTAGGGGCACTATAAGAAGCCACTACAAAATCAGATACTGCCGAAGCTGTAGCTGCGCAGGCATCGGTAACGGTTACATTATAAGTACCTGTACCCACCGAACGGGTGGAGGTTGCGCCAGGGGTTGACCAACCTGTAGACCATGTAAAGGCCGATTGACCTCCGGTAGGTGTAGCTGTCAAAGTAATATTGGCACCGGCCGGGCAAATACCGGCTGCACCTCCTATAGTCACAGCCAAAGGACCGCTGGAAACAGGGCTGCTGCTGGCAGAGTTATTGGCACTGTTAGCATCTGTTACTCCGGCAATAGATACGGTATAAGTAAGCGTATAGGTACCTGCTGCTGTAGTATTTAAGGTAGCAGGCATGGTTACATTCTGAGTTCCGGTAGAAATAATGGTACCTGAAGTAAGCGTAACGCTGCTGTTGTAGCCTGATGCTGCACCACTCCCGGTAACCGAAACCGTTACGTTATTAACCGAATAATCTACCGTGCTTCCGCCACCATTTAATATAGTAACCGTTACCGCTTCGGTTGCACCATGGCAACTGGTAGAAGTAGGATTAGCTAAAGCCGAAACAGACATATCTGCCGGTGGTGGGGTGTAGGTAAATTCATCGGCTCCAATATCAGGAATGGTAGCACCCGAGCAAGCGCTGGCACAACGGACATCATTATCATAGTCCGAAGTAAAGGTGGCAATAGCCGATGCCCCCTGATTAAGGGTAGCGTTTGCACTATTACTTCCGTCTAAATGCAAGAAGGTTGAACTTGAACCCGTAGTGCTTAGGAAAGCGGGGCTTACAGAAACCGAAACGTTATCACGCGTAGAAACACGGGCTTTATAGTTTACCAAAGTGGCATCGGTATTGGTACCATCTGTAAACAAGCCTGAAGTTCCAAAGAAGTCATTATTATTAGAAGTGGCCGAGTAATTAGTAAGGGTAGTGCTCGATCTGCGGTAAGCCACACATAATCCGGCACCTTTTGGGGTTCCGGTATTTACAATCACGTTGTTTCTTAAATTTAAGGCAGCAGTAGTGGCTGTTACACTAGTGGTGTGAAAAATACCCGATGAACCAAAAGTAGCACCGGAAGAAGTTCCGGTCAGATAAATCGTATTGTAATAAATATTTTGGGTGGTAGTGGCGGTAGTGGATGTAATGCTGATACCGCGAACACCATCGGAATTGGTAGAAGCCGGAGCGGTTAAATTGCCGATTAAGTTATTGTAGAAATTGGCCGTTGTTGTAAGAGCTGAAATACGAATACCGTTTACAACGCCTGTAGCACCGGTACAGTTAGACGTTAGTCCATATATTTTATTCTGGAATACGTTAACGGTAGTTCCTAGAGATACAAGAATTCCGTCCACTACCGGATTGGCTGTACTGGTGGCTGCGCCTATGGTAGCTGAAGAAATAATATTGCCCGAAACAGTATGGGTGCCGCTGATACCTATAGAAATACCTGAAATAACCGGAGCACCGGTAATTATTCCCGAAAAATTCATAGCTGTAATGCTGTTTCCGGTGATGGTATAGGCCGTACCAATACTTGTCGAAATTCCGGTCATGGCTGTAGGTGAGGTAGTGGAAGAACTTAAAGATAAAGTATTGCCGGTAATCGATACGGTTCCGGCACTGGTACTGGGCACCATTCCGCTAACAGAAGGCGAGGCGGTACTTACGGTAATTGAGTTGCCATAAATACTACCGGTAATATACCCGAAGTTAATTCCAATTACAGTTCCTGTTGCGGTTCCGCTAATGCTAATTGTATTTCCTCCAATCTTCTTTGAACTTGTTGAAGATGCTCCACCTATCTGCGAAATAGCTGTAATAGCACCGCTGGTTGCTAAGTTTGTAAAAGTAATGCTGTTTTCAGAAACTGTATCTGCCGGATTGCTCGGAGTGGTTGTCTGATAAGTAAAATAAACTGCACCGGTAGTAGCTACGCGGTCGATATTAGAAGTGTTTCCCTTAATAAAGTAAAGGCCGGTTACCGTACCATTACAAATAATGCCGGAAAGCTGACCTGTGGAGCGAATGGTAGATCCGGTGGTATTAAAAGTATTATTAACAACGTTAGCTGTTCCGTGGGCTGCAGTACCTAAATCAACATAAGTAACTGCACTGGTGTAGCTGGTAGTACCTGCTCCGCCCTGCGCCTCTTTAATAGTAATCGTGTTATTATTACCAACTCCGGTTGCTCCTATGGTCAAAGTGGTTGTCGCTGTTGGAGCAGAAATACCTGTTACAGCTCCTGACATCGTAGAGGTACCGGTAGTAGGAGAAGAGCTTCTGTTAATAGTAATGGTATTGCCGGTAGCTGTCATGGTAGGCGTACCGGTAGTTCCGTTAGGCATTCCAATACCTATAATAGGACTGCTGTTTGTATTGGTAGCAGAAGGAGTATAGGTTTGGTTGATGGTTATAGTATTCGTATTTAAAGAACTGGTTCCAGCTGTGTAGCTGGCTTTAATACCGGTTAAAGCACCGCTGGTGGTAGCAAGGCTGGAGTTTTGATTGATGGTGATATTATTCGAACTACCGGTTAGAAGACCGGTACTTGCAATGCTATGGCCAAAATCAACCCCTATAATAGGAGTCACACTGGTGCTGGTAAGGTTAATCGTATTGCTGCTCAGGTTTGCTGAATAGCCGGTAGTTGGCGCTGAACCACTACTGATAGCTATACCAAAAACACCCGAAGCGCCTCCATAAGCCAAACTGGTAGAAGTAATAGAGTTAAAACGTACAGATACTCCCGCACCGTTTCTATAATATACCCCGGCATGTGTATTTACCGAAACCCGATTCCAACCGCTTGCATTAACCGTAGCGCAACCGAAAGTAATAGTGTTGGCTGTAGCTCCTGAAGAACCTCCGATATCATTTCCCGCTTCATTTATAGTGGAGGTTACAGGAGGACAAATAAACATAACCCCGAAAGCCACGTTTGAAATAGTATTGCCGTAGATCTTATTGTTAGAGTTGGTTCCTGTAGTGGCAGTAGCCTCCAACACACCAATTGTAGATGAGTTAGACGAAGTAGAGAAAACACCCACGCTATTAGGATAGCTGGCGTTTAATGAAATTAGGTTGTTTTGAATCGTATTGTTTTGAGCACCGTCAGTAGCTGAAGTAAGGAAGAGGGCTACACCAAACTCGGTCATTGTGTTGGTGGCACCCGTGGTGGTTACTACATTGCTTGCATTTTCTTTAATGGTAAAGTTCTGAAGGGTAATATAATCGGCCCCTACAATTTTAAACACCGCATCACCTATACCACCCGCTGTTTGGGTAGATGCTGTTACCACAGCCGTGGTGGTATTCACCCCCTGGATGGTAATAGTGTTGACAGACGTACCTGTTTTGGTAATTACATATCCCGAAGCAGGCGCTGTTTCGGCCTGGTTGAGTGTTATCACCACAGGCGCGGTAATCGTAGCACCATTTAGAGCTGTAATCGCTAATGCTAAACTACCATAGGTCGCTGCCAGACCAGATGCAGAGTTGGTAGTGACTGCCTGAGCCGAAGCACCCAAGAAAGTGGTAGTAGAAAGAGCAATAAAAATGATTGCTGTCTTAAAAGCCCGAGTAAAATTCTTCATAATTTAACTGTTTAGAGTGTATCTAAATATAATTTGCCAATTGGTGGTTGTCAAATGGGTGGTAAAAATAAATTCTGTTTTTTAAAAAAAAATGCCTGTGGTAACATTTAAACCTTCAATAGAATTATAACAATAAGATGCCACAAAAGTTTTAAGTGCTTAAAAATCCCCTTCCATCGCCATGCAAGCCAAAAAGCAGCGAATCATTTCTGTCCCATATAAGGTAGGTCAATAAGGTGCTTGCCGTGCATCATTCAAAGCCTTTATCCCCGTAATTGTAACCATTATGGCCCTTTTACGTTGAGAGTCGGTGGTAAAAAGAAAGACCATCATTGATATATCAGAATAGATAAAAAGCTTCGGTTTTGCAGGAAGTTAAAGATTCAATATAGTTCAATCAAGACTTTAGCTATCTGGCCTGTCACGAGAAATTCAGGGTCCCTCTTTTGTCGCAGAACCTTGCACCGCAGCTGCCGAATGTTCGTGTTTAAATATTGGACCTTTTCGGAAAATAGTAATGTGTGCTTGGGGCCAAAGCCCGGCTTGTATTTCTTACTCGGAGCCCCGCTTAAGCATGGGGTTGGCCAGCACAAAATAGCCAGGGCTTTTGTTTCATGCTATGTTTGCAAACGGTAAGTCCGCAAAGGTATTAGCCGAAGAAGTATGGTAGCGCGTTTCGATGATGTTGGAATCCTTCCACTGTTTCAGTGGAGCTATTCCAACATCTTGGAACCCTTCCACCATTTCAGTGGAGCTATTCCAACATCTTGGAACCTTTCCACTGTTTCAGTGGGGCTATTCTAACATCTTGGAACCCTTCCACTGTTTCAGTAGAGCTATTCTAACATCTTGGAACCTTTCCACTGTTTCAGTGGAGCTATTCTAACATCTTGGAACCCTTCCACTGTTTCAGTAGAGCTATTCCAACATCTCGGAATAGCTCCCTTGATTCCTTAATCCTTGTTTAACAATTCATCAAACTTTTCTTATCCAAAATTTGAAGATTTATTAAACCTCTATTTTTTGCCGAAAAACCGATACGCCATAGTTTTGCCGCATCAAATTTTTTCAAACAAAAACAAAAAACGAAACATTATGGCAGAGATAACCTATCGAATGTTACAAAACGGTTTTGACAGCCAAACGGCAAAAAGCCACAAAAAAGCCATCAGTCTTATTACTGATACTATGGACAAGCTAAGGCCATCGGCCATCCTTGCGGAGCAACTCCTTTTCAATAATTTCGAACCGCATTTTGATGCCTACATTGCGCTGAATGTGGCGGTAGAAATTGCCGAAGGAACCTATAAGGGCAAAACCGCCAGCTTTGAACAAGTGATGAGTGATGTGCCTAAGAAATTGAAAGTTTGGGAGGGAGGAATTCACGCGATTTTTCCCGAAGACACACCGGAAGAGATTGAAATCTTTCCTCAAAAAAGAAAAATATTTTATGACGGCACTTATGAAACCCGCCTGCTGGCAATAAAGGCGCTGAGTGTAAAACTGTTGGAATATACAGTGGCGCATCCTTCGCTGGTGCCGGTGCAGGCCGATGTGGCGGCTTTTCACACCCTGGCCCATACCACTCGCCAGGTGCAGCAGGGCAAGGAGGGCGGAGACGGCACTTTGCGCATTCAGCGCGAGGCGCAGCGCGTTGCCACAATGGGTGCTTACTGGGGTTTGGTGTATGGCGGTTTGCTGGGTCTTTATTATGCCACTCCGGCTATCATTGGTCAATATATTGACTTTGGATTGCTTTATGACCACAAACAGGAAGAACTGATTGAAAATATAATTATGCCACCGGGCGGTGGCGTGAGAAATGTGCCGCTGGTGGATGTGGCGGTTACAGCTACTACTAAGTTCCGCATAAAAAATCTGAACACCAATCCGGGCGAACTCGCGATTGTCTATTTTGCTGCCAGCACCTCTACCGACCCGGGCGATGCGCCAGTGGGTATGGTGTTTAACCCGGGCGATAACAAAATTGTTACAGCCGCACAGCTTGGTTTTGAGCCGGCCAAACTATTTTTGAATATTGCCACCTCTTCACCGGTGGCCGTGGAGTTGGAGATTTATGAAGTAAACTAAACACAGTTTTTTAGGAATAAAATTGAAAAGGCGCACCCATTCACTGGATGCGCCTTTTTTAGTCTTATCAATACCTCGCAGGTTTTAAAAACCTGGGAGCTCTCCTATTTTAATAAGAAGCTACAATCTTTTCAATTTCCTTTAGCTGTTTTTGCTTTTGAGGTTCGCGGTTTTCTTTGCAGAAATCGGTAAAGTAACGGTGGTTCTTCAAAAAATTCATTTGAATGATGTTCCACTGGCGCTCGCTTTCTACCAGCAGATAAATTCTTATTTCTTCAAAAAGTGTTCGGCCTATTTCTTGAAACCTTTCGGTGCCCAAATATTCCAAATCGGCATCGGCAATGATGTATTCTAACTTGTTTTGAGGTTGCTGAGGAATTTTGGTAGCCAAAATCATTCCGCAAATGCTTTCAATTTCCTGAGCATTAAAACCAAATCCCGGCAATTCTGCCCTAGCCAGGTTGCAGCCTATTTCCTCATGGTTTTTGTAAACCTTGGTAAATCCGATATCGTGATAGAGCACCGCCACTTTCAGCAAGGTCATTTCCTCCTCTGTTATTTTTTCTTCGGTGGCAATCATGATAGCTGACCGAAGTACATCCATAGTGTGGTGAAACCCATGATAATACAGATCCTTAGGCAGCTCCCGCTGCAATCGCTCCGTAACAAATTTTTCTACCGCGCTGTAGTTCTTCATTTAATTAAAATAAAAGTCCCCTTTTTGTTTTTACAGGGCCTTCTCCACATAATACATGTCTATCTCTCCCTTATTCTTAGCCTCTACTTTTCCGCGATACACGCAGGCAAACTTGTCTCTAACCAGTTCATAGGTAGCACCCGAAATATTTATTTTTCCGGCTTCGCTCGTTTGTTGCATACGGGCGGCCATGTTTACCGTATCGCCCCAAATATCGTAGGCAAATTTACGAATACCGATAACCCCCGCCACCAATTGCCCGGTATGGATACCAATTCTGAATTCAAACGGAATTTTACCCACTGCCAGTCTTTCCCTCCGCAGCTTGTCAATTTCATACATAAAATCAAGCGCTGCCTGTACCACTATGTGTGGATTGCCTTCACTCTTAGTCGGCACTCCACCGGCACATACATAAGCATCACCAATAGTTTTAATCTTCTCAATGTCGTACTTCTCAATGACTTTGTCAAATCGCTCGAAGTAAGCATCCAATCCTTCAATCAAATCATCGGGAGAAAGCTGTTCGCTGATTTTTGTAAAGTCTTTTATATCGGCAAAAAGAACGGTGGCTTTGGAATAATTAAGGGGTTTGGTTTTCCCATGTGCTTTTAATTCGTGCATCACCTCCTCCGGCAAGATATTCAGCAATAAATCATCGCTGCGCTTCTTCTCTTCCTGAATAATTTTGTTTTTCTCTGCCAACTCTCTTAGCGCTTTTTGGCGGGTAAATAACAAAGCAAAGAGTACCACCAGCAGCGAAAGGGCTAGGGCAGCAGCTATAATGTATAGCCGGTTCTTTTGTTTCTGAGCATCCAACTCTATTTGCTGATTTTGTAACCGCAAATCCTGAAATTCCTGTGCTTGTTTCAAATATTTTACGCTGTCCTCCTGGTGTTGGAGTTCTTCCTTAATACGCTTGTTTACCACCTCGGCTTCGCTTAGTTGTCCGCGCGTGATAGCCAATTGTATTTTGGCCGAATCAATCAAAATCTGGGTCTGATTCAACTCCCGCATCTTGGCTTCCAGAATTTGTTTGGCTTTTAAAACCTCGACCCGTGCTCGTTGTGCCTCATCCTTGCTCGATGCAATTTCAAAATTCTTCTGTTGATTTTCCTGATTAAGCTTCTTTATTTCCTGCTGCGATGATTGGTTATTCCACTCGGTTTGCTGCTGAATCAGGCGATTTTCCTGTTGTATATCCTTTTGCAACTTCCGCATTTCCTCCAGTTGCTTTGCTTTCGTATCCGATGCCGTTTGTGCATGCAACATCAGCCCTGCAAAAGCCAATAAAAGAAAGATAAACGCTTTGTGTTTCATAAGGAGATTAAAAATAGGTAAACCCTTTAGCCGTGCAAATAAACGAAATACAACAAGTTTTTATAACAGCCCTTCTACAAAATACATGGGCATGTAGCCTTTACTTTGGGTCTCATCAGTAGCCCGGGGTTGGCAAAAAAAGGTATCCTTCACCAATTCAAATGTGCCTCCCGAAATGTTTATCTTCTTTACCTCCCCATGCTGCTCCATATGTGCCGCTATGTTCACAGTATCACCCCAAATATCATGGTCAACCTTTCTCAATCCCACAATGCCGGCTATAAGCGGTCCCGAATTAATTCCAATTTTGATTTCAAAATAAGGCAACCCCTGTTGCCTTTGAAGCTGGCTTGTTTGCGCAATAAACTGCTGCATTTCGAAGGCAGCATTCACAACATTCACGGCATTTTCTTTATCGGCATTAGGCAACGAGCTTACACATAGATAAGCATCGCCAATAGTCATTATTTTTTCGATTCCATAGCGGGCAATAATTTCATCAAATTTTTTGAAATTAAAATCAATCTCTTCCAACAATTTCTGCGAGTTCATGCCTTCCGTCATTCCGGAAATAACTTTCAGATCTGCAAAAAGAACGGTTGCTAAATCGTATTGTCTGTTTTCCGATTTTGCACTTTCTTTTAGTTCCATCATTACCTCCTTAGGTAAAATATGCAGCAGTAAATCATCTGATTTTTGCTTCTCTGAGGCAATTAACCTAGTATCGTTTCGCTTTTGAACAAATGCAAAAACAGAGAGCCCGGCTATAATTGCAAACAATCCAAGTACAATAAAGGAGGCTTTTTTCACGAACTTCTGTTGCCCGATTTGTGCGTTCATTTCGGCTCGTTCTTTCTCGCGAAGCGCCTGGTTTATTTTTTGCTCGTTTTCAAACTTATCTTTCAACTCCATTTGGGTAAGTTTTTTTGCAAGCTCTTCCACCTGATTCTTTTGCGATAAATCATAAAACTGAATGTGGTAGTTAAGCGCATTGCTTTTGTCACCTTTGTTATAATAGCCGAAGTAAAGCACTTCGCAGGCGTCCTTTTGCAAGCCTATATCCTTCTTTTCCTTCCCAAAATCCCAACTCAATTTGGCTAAACTTATTGCTTTGTCATACTCGCGGTTGCTCATCAAAATCAAACTTAACTGCAACCGGCTTCGGCTATAAGAAACCAATGCTCCCGTTTGCTGAAACAGCATCATAGCCCCCTGAACATATTCCATAGCCAGCTTAGTGTCATTTTTATCATAATAAATGGAGGCCAGTTGCTGAAGGCAATTCGCTTTATTATTTAGGTTGCCCGCTTCCTCAGATTTTGAAGCACTTTCTTTAAATTTCGCAATGGCCTGCTCTGTCTTTCCGTTTTTCAAAGCGAGATTACCCAGGGAGGAAAGAATAGTCGGTATCCATTCTTTAAAGTTTGCTTCAGAGGCCGTTTTGAGTGACTCTTTATAATAAGTCATTGCCTTATCATTTTGATTTAGCATTTCATAAATACCGCCCAAACCATCTAAACAACGGGCCAAATTTTTAGAATCCTTAATTTCAGTGGCAATGGTTTTAGCTATTTCGTAGTGCTCCAATGCTTTGGAATATTCTCCTTTGTTTACTTCAATGTTAGCATTCCAATAATAAGCATAAGCCAGAGTAGAAGAATCGTCACATGCTTCGCTCAACTTTAGAGCTTCGGGAAGCAAAATTCTGGCGCGTTCGTAATTGTCAATTTTGAAATTGGCTACTCCTAAAAGGATGGTGGCTAAAGCTGAGTTTTTTTTGTCCTTATGTTGGTCCGCCAAAAGCTTTGCTTTTCCAGCCAATACAATAACTTCTTTGGGATTTTGATTTAGTTTCAGTTCAGCCTGTTGATTTAATAATGCAGCGGCAGGATTTGTACTGGCTATGCCTGTAGCAATATTCAAAAGAAAAAGAAGTAGAGTAAAACAGAAAGCCCTCATTCCTGCAAATTATGATTTGAAATTAAAGTTTATAGACAGAACGCCAAATCTATTTTCGATTCCCGTCTTTTGTCCACGCAATAAAATCAAAAAATAGCGATAAGCTATTGAACGGTTTTTACGTTATATCGGCTTGAATTGTTCAAATCCTTGCTGGCAAGAAAAACAAAAACGAATAGCGCGGCATAGAGTAGAACCAAAAGCAGAACGCAATGTAGTATCCGTACTGTGACAATGAGGACAACGCACTTTATTGAGTTGTACCTCAGTTAATTCCTCGTCATTTAAAATGGTTGGCGGAGCTAACCCGAATTTTTCAAGTTTTTCTTTTGCTTCAGGTTTCATCCGGTCGCTAGTCCATTTGGTTTCGAAGTCAACCATCACCTCCACCTTATCAAATCCAAGTTTCAAAACCTCCTCGCGAATGGATTTTTTTATCAGGTCTATAGCCGGGCAACCGACAAAGGTTGGCGTCATAGTAATGCACGCAATGTTCGGACTGTCTGAAATTTGGATGCCGGTAATCATACCCATTTCTACCACAGAAATTACGGGAATTTCCGGGTCTTTTACGTTTTCAAGTATTGCCCAAACTTCTTCCGCTTTTATGTTTAGAACTTCGGCCATATTAATTACCATTCAGCGGTAGCCTCATCACTTCTAACCACCTCACACATTTCATCCAGCAAAGGTTTTAGATATTCTGAATGAAAGCCCTTTCTTCCCCCATATACAATCTTAGAGTCCTCTGTTAAAGGAACTTTCAAACCGGCCGCTTCAAGAATTGGAGTTATTTTTTCGAGCCAGCGTTTTTTCAATTCTTCTTCACCTGCAAAAATATTTTCGGAAGCTAATTCTCCTTCAAACTCTCCTTTCTCAAAAATTCCCAACGCCATATGCCAGGCATAATTTAAGGAAGATTGCATGCGGGCTTTACTTTCTTCTGTTCCCAGGCTTAGTTTCTTTACAAAAATATCGGCATGCATCACGTGATATTTGATTTCTCCTTTCACCTTCCTTGCCAGCTGAGCTAATTGCTGAAAGGAAGATAGAGTTAGCATGTCATACCGAATCAGTTCAGCATGGTCAAACAGAAAGTGGCGAACAATGCTGAAATCATATTCGCCAATAGGCTGCTCCACGAACTGGCAGCATTTAAAATCCTTCTCTTCACGCTTAAAAGCAAGCGTGTCAGCATCCGCTTCACCAAAAGTTTCGTGTAGAATACTGTAGAGCGCTTGCGCATGTCCTATTTTATCCTGTGCCATGGATGAAAACGCAAGGTCCTCTTCCAGAATTGGTCCAATGCCGGTCCATTCGGAGTTTCTATGGCCGATAATAAGAGCATCGTCAGCCATTTTCAATAGCAAATCTTTTATCGCTAAGTTATTCATATCGTAACTTTATTTCTGTTCTGAAATTTCTCAATTCTATCTCTTACCTTATAAAATGCAGGGTCTCGAAATGTTTTTTCGGGAGTTGTTTCGAAAATATCTTCGTCATGCGTACTGAACGTGTAGACATCACTTGTTTTTGCCACCCACAAATTAGTGGTCTTACCTCTGCGGGCATATTGTTCCTTAGCCAAAATCAAAGCCATTTCAGGGGTAGATGCATGAACAATACCTACGTGCACCGCCTGTTTGCCGCGCTTATCCTGATGAAACACTTCCCACGTAATTAAATGGGAATTAGTATGCACTTCCCCATCCGTTGCTTTTTTAAAATCGAGACGATTTACTCTTGGATCTAACGAACTCATATTGTTTTGTTTTAGGCTAAAGGAACCTGATATTTTTCTGAAGGATTCATCAGTGCCTGACGCACCCAACGACCTGCTTCCTCTGCAAATTTTCTAACAGCAATTCTTTCGGCATTACAAGGACCATCCCCATTAATAACCCGCTTGAACTCATCCCAATCGGGGTCACTGAATTCCCAAATACCATCCTCGTTCTTTTTCAGATTCGGATCAGGGAAAGTAATATCCAGTTCCAGAATTTTCGGCACATACATATCCAAAAACTGGTTTCGCATGTCATCATTACTTGCCAGCTTCACTTTCCATTTCATCAGCTTTTCGCTGTGCGCGCTTTGTACATCAGGAGGACCAAAAAAATGCAGAAGGGGACGATACCACCGATTAATTGCATCCTGCAAAATGGCGCGTTGATGTTTTGTTCCAGTCGCAAGATAAACCACGTTGTCGTGTCCTTGTTTTAAGTGGAAGCTTTCTTCATAACAAATTCTCTCCAAAGCACGACAATATGGTCCATAGCTGCCCTTTGAATTGATGGTTTGATTTACGATAGCTGCACCATCAACTAAAAATCCTATCACCGCAATATCGGCCCAGGTATTTGCCGGATAATTAAATACATTAGAGTATTTCGATTTGCCACTAAGCAAATCATTCATCATTTCTTCCCGTGTTTTGCCCAGAGTTTCCGCTGCTGAATATAGTAGCTGACCATGGCCAACTTCATCCTGCACTTTCGCAATTAAGGCTAATTTTCTTCTGAAATTTGGAGCACGAGTGATCCAGGTTCCTTCCGGAAGAGCACCAACAATTTCAGAATGTGCATGTTGCTCTATCATCCGAATCAATTGCTTGCGATACTCTACCGGCATCCAATCCTGTGGTTCAATTTTTTCTCCGCGCGCAATGCGCGCTTCAAATGCTTCGAGTTTCTCGGGATCCTCCACGGTTGTATTCATGCGCCTTGCATCCTCTTCCGAGAGGTTTGTGCTTCCGTACATAGTTTAAGATTTAAGTCCTTTTAATAGTAAGTCTGAAATATCTTCAGCAATTTCTTCCTGCGATAACTTTTCGCTCGATTGATACAAATCATAAGTCGCATTCAGCGCAGAGAAGATAGCAAAGGCAATAAGTTTCGAATTCATTTTCTTGAAATCGCCCTTCTTAATTCCTTTATCAATGATCTCCCTAAATTTCAACTCGTATTCTAATCGCTGTTTTTTGAATTTGCCTAAATGTGGTTGTTCTAAAAACATCCACTCGTTAAAAAACACTTCCGAGGCTTCGAGGTTAGCAGCAATTACACCAATATGAGCTTTGATAGCTGCCTTAAGCTTTCGCGGAAACTTTTCCTCCGTAGCTATGGCTTTATCAAAAGCCGCAAAAAAGTGTTGCGCCATATCGAAGCATATTTCGCGCAACAGGTCGTCTTTGCTCTTGTAATGATTGTATAAACTGGGGGCCTGTATTCCGACTTCCTTAGCAAGCTCACGCATACCTACCGCTGCATAGCCGCGTTCGCGAAAAAGTTTTTGAGCGGTTTGTTTTACTTTCTCTTTGGTTGATTGTGCTGCTGCCATAAACTAACAATTGGCAGCAAAAGAAACAATTTCTTTTGAAACTAACAACTGTTAGGATTCGAAGGCTGTTGGGTCTGAGTGACTGAGATAGTCCTGCCAGTAGCCAGCTTTATACGGATAGCGTTCCAGGTAGAGCTTCTTCACCTTTTGAAATAGCAATTCCCGTAGGTCAGCTGTGTTGCGGTTTTGGGTAGCTGAAACAAAAATACAGTTGTCGTGCGTTTTCGCCATCCAGCTCTCCATTAGTTCGTTTAGCAAATTGGTTCTGATTTCCTGTGGTAGAAATTCGTCAAACTTCTTTTGCTCGTATAAATCCATTTTGTTGAAGATAACAATAACCGGTTTGTCTTCGCATTTTAAATCTTTCAAAATTTCATTCACCACATTCATCTGGTCTTCAAAGGCAGGGTGAGAGATGTCCACCACGTGTAAAAGAATATCGGCTTCAATGGCTTCATCGAGCGTAGATTTAAAACTTTCTACAAGATGATGGGGAAGTTTCCGAATAAAACCAACAGTATCACTCAGCAGAAACGGAACTGTATTGAAAGTTACTTTTCGAACCGTGGTATCTACCGTGGCGAATAATTTGTTTTCGGCAAACACATTTTCTTTCGACAGCAAATTCATCAGGGTTGATTTGCCTACGTTGGTGTAGCCAACCAGCGCCACACGAATCATTTCGCTGCGGTTTTTCCTTCTCACCCCGTTTTGTTTGTCAATCTCTTTTAGTTTGTCTTTCAGCAACGAGATTTTCTTTTCGGCCATCCGCCTGTCAGTTTCTATTTCTTTTTCACCGGCTCCTCCCCGTGTGCCCGTTCCTCCGCGTTGACGCTCTAAGTGCGTCCACATTCCTTTGAGGCGCGGTAACATATACTGCAATTGCGCTAAATCAACCTGTGTTTTGGCCTGCACAGTTCTGGCGCGTTGAGCAAAAATATCCAGGATTAACATGCTCCGGTCAAGCACGCGCTTTTTCACCACTTCTTCAATATTGCGCTGTTGAGACGGAGAAATTTCATCATCAATTAAAATCAAATCCACTCCCTTTTCCTCTACATACGCTCTTATTTCCTCGAGTTTCCCTTTGCCCACGTAGGTCTTGTTGTCAGGATGCGGCAATTTTTGTGTGAACCGTTTCAGCGTTTGCACACCATCGGTTTCGGCCAGAAACTCGAGCTCATCTAAATACTCGGTGGTTTGCTCATCGCTTTGATTTTGGGGAACTAAAGCCACTAACACAGCCGTTTCTATGTGCACGGTTGTATTGTCAACTTTAAATTTGGGTTTTTCGCTCATGATTGTTTTCTAAGAGGGTGCAAAATAGAAAACGTCCTGCATTAAATGGTGCAGGACGTTTCAATTATGTAATTCTTGTTACTTAAAACTTCACCGATAAGCCCAAACCAAACTGCTCGAAAATTTGCAGCTTGTTATATCCTTTCACCGTATTGCCCTTTGCATCTTTATCTGTGATACCATCTGGACCCTTTTTATTTGTGTCGTTATTGCGCACATCAATTGGCACCTGAGCATTGTACTGATAAACAAATTTGCAGGAAAGCGTTGCGCTCAACCATTTGTTTACTTTAAACACAATATCATTTTCCCATTTCACCACCGGAATGTGTTTAGTGGTTAACTTAATTGTGTCGGTACCAACGGCATTAAGGGTAGAATTATAAGAAGGTAAATACTGATTGTAGCTATCGTTCATATAGGCTCCGAAAACATTCAAGTGCGATTTCCAGTTTACGTTCTTCACAATATCCTTTTGGAAAAGCAAATCAAGTTCCCAACCCAGTTCACCCATGAAATAGGAACCTTTCTTCAAACCAAATCGGGTTTCATCAACATTGTTGTAATAACCATCGGTAAACTTTCCATTTGGCAACGTATCCATGTTTCTGCCCGGATTATCCTTTGTCACAAAAGTCATTTTGCCTTCTACCGGAGAGAAGAAGAGTGTGAAATAATCTTTAGGCTTGTAGGTTAAGCCAGGACCGATGCTTAACACAGCCGGTGCTGCAAATTTTGAAACGGTGTACCTTCTAAAGCCACTGTTTGTTGTGTCCGTTAATGAATAATCGTAACTTGGAGTGATTTGCGTTTCAAAACCTAAACGTGCAGAAACGTAGAGCGATTTCGAAACCTCGTATCCTACGTTGGTTTTGATGGCGAAAACATCAATATTCTTTTGCAAATTGCTTCTTGCTAAAGCTTTGTTTCGAATTAATCCATTGGCAACCATTCCCCATTTAGCATCTAAGCTGTTGTCCCACATTGCCTTGCCTTTTTTATAGTTGGCGTATAAACTCGCTCCTAAAAGAAAGGCGAAGTTGTTGTTGCCGCCCGGGCCCCATTGATAAAGGGCAGTTTGACTAATGGTAACCCCAATATAACCACCAATTTTCCAGGTGGAGTCCTTTACATAAATGCCATCGCCTCCTAATACAAAGGTTGGTCTTTTCTTAACACGGGCAGAGTCCTGAGCCATAGTTGCACCTATCATCATTATAAGTGCAGAGAGTAGAATTGTTTTCTTCATAATATCAAGTTTTGATTCGAGCCAAAAGTCTTTTTTGTTGCCAAAAATTGCAACTGAGTTTTGAACAAAGTCCATCTTTTGTAGCACATTTTTGAATACGCTTCACTTTTTCAAAAATTTTTTCTCCCTTAAAATCAAGGCTTTACGTTCGATCATAGCAAAAACATAGTAGTATGTGTTGCATAATACCATCCAATAACCGTATCATTGCATCGTCAAGTAATTGATTAAACAAACAATAAAACAATAGTTATGAAAAAAACAATCACAACCTCGCTCTTCATCACCACTTACTTTTTGCTGATGAGTGCTTTCGGAATAATTGCTGCGGTTCCGGGAAATGTAGAAAAGGCGGCTAAGGAAAATGTGCGCAGAGAAATTATGCGCAACATCACCTGTCCTGATTTTGTAAATACAAATACAGAAGTCAACGATGTGAAGGCTCTCGTATCGGTTGACAAAAATGGAAAGGTGAGTTTATATGAAATCAATTCGGGTAATGCTGAACTGAAAACTTATGTAGAGAAAACGCTGAAGGAGATGAATTTGAAAAGCGTTGTTCCTACCGAAAAATTTGTAATCGTGGTGAAGTTTCGTGTGGTGTAAATCAAAAGCGCGCGGAGCCGGCATGGATCGGCTCCGCAATTTTTAAATAAACAATTAAATCAAAATAGCATGAACATAGAAAACACAAAAGCGCAGATGCGTAAAGGGGTGCTGGAGTTCTGCATTCTCTCAATTATGTCGGATGGAGAACATTACCCGACAGAAATTATTGAACGCATGAAGAAGGCCGAGCTGCTGGTAGTAGAAGGAACTTTGTATCCTCTTCTCACCCGGCTAAAGAATGACGGACTTCTCTCCTATCGTTGGGAGGAATCTACTTCGGGGCCACCGAGAAAATATTTTACGCTGACCAGCGAGGGCAAGAAGTTTCTGATAGAACTTTTGGCAAGCTGGAAGGAACTGACGGATTCGGTGAATGACATTATTAAACAAACCAACAAAAACTTATAAGCCATGCGAAAAACATTAAACATAAACCTTGGCGGTATTGCCTTTATAATAGACGAGAACGCCTTTGAACTGCTTCATAATTATCTGGAAGCTTTGAAAGCAAAATTCAAGAGCGAAACAGAGCGTGATGAAATCATCAATGATATTGAAGCGCGCATAGCTGAAATGCTGAGCCAAAAGTTAGGCGACCGCAAACAGGTGGTGAGCATAGAAGATGTGCAATATGTAACCGGCATTATGGGCAAGCCTGAGGATATTGCAGGTGAAGATAGTTCAGCAAACGAAACAACTTCTACGGCTTCCACTTCTTCTATTCCTTATACATCCAGCATTCCTGTGAAGAGACGATTATTCCGCGACCCGGATGACGCAAAGGTGGGCGGGGTGATTTCGGGCTTGTGCCATTACTTTGGCATCAACGACCCTGTTTGGGTGCGGTTGGCAGTGGTGATACTTTGCTTCGTGAGTTTCGGAACGATGATTCTGATTTATTTTCTGTTGCTGATTGTAATTCCTAAAGCAATGACATCAGCTGAGAAATTGCAAATGAAGGGCGAGCCGGTGAATATCTCGACCATTGAAAAAGAAATTAAAGACGCGGCACACCGCACCGGTGAATCGCTGAATAATTTAAGAAGAGAGGATGGCATCGTTGCCAAAATCGGGCATATTATAATTGCCATCTTCACATTCTTCGCCAAATTCATTGCGGGTATCATCATCTTTATTGGACTGGTAGTTTTGTTTGCGCTGATTGCCGGACTGCTCGGTGTTTCGATAGCAGGGAATGTGCTGTTTTCGGAAGCACCTAAGCTTTTGGTAGATAATCCGTTTACGATTACGCTCTTTAATATAGGTGTAGTGCTTTTTGTAGCGGCTCCTGTTATTGGAATTATTTACGCTGCTCTTCGAGCCATCCTTGGGGCAAAGGGTAGAACACCTTGGTTAAAGTGGACTTTGCTCGGTGCCTGGTGGATTGGTGTTTTCTTAATCGGCTATTCGGTGCTTACAAACATCGGTAACTTCAGTTCTTCGGGAACCAAACTCGACCGCTTTGCCTTAATGCAACCTTCCAACGGAAATATTCAGGTGCAGTTGACCGACTCAGTTGGCAATCCGCTTTTGCCGGGTGAAGATGAAAGCGAGCAGGATGTGAATGTGGGTTTTCATGGAGTATTTATCAATGGGGTGGATTTTAAAGACGCTACCAGCATCAATGTAGGTAAACCCGAATTGCAATTGGCGGCTTCGCCCAACGATTCGTTTTATGTAGATAAAATAATTACGAGCCGCGGCAAATCGAAAACGGATGCGGTGAAAAACACCGAGTATGTGCGGTATAATTTCAGCCAGAAAGATTCGGTGTTGAATTTGCCGTCTGTGGCTTGGCTTGATAAAACAGGAAAATACCGCGCGCAGAATGTGCGCATTCGCCTCTCTATTCCCGAAGGAAAGCGATTGAGCTTTGGCGATAATATTGACCTGTGGGTGGCCACCGTGAAAGGCGACAGAAATTTTGATGACACTTATTTTGCCAACACCGTTTGGACTGCCCAAGGCGGCAAGGTAAAATGTATGGGAGGAGAAAATCATTACAACGATGAGAAAGAAGAGGTGATTACCGAAGATATAAGTTCGGTAGAGAAAGACGGCAAGAAATTGAAGAAGCAAGTGAGAATACTGGAGGAGAAGAAAAAAGTGTTGAAGAAAGAAGAGAAGGATAAGGCCAAGGAAGATTATTAAGAAGAGAATAGAACGCTGATAGTCATTATCAGCGTTCTATGTTTTTTATTTACTTTAGAAGTTATTAAACCCCAACCATCATGAAACAATTTTTAATAGCCATTCTGCTCATAGTCGGTATTTCCGGCATCGTTGCTACTTCGGCATGTAATGGTTGCAACGGCAAACGCGGCAACGGACATGTGATTAAACAAAACCGCCCGGTTACTTCGTTCAACAAAATTTCTATTGAAGGAATTTTTCCCGTGGTGCTTAGTCAGGATGGCGGACCGGAGTTTGTGAAGGTGGAGGCCGATGAAAATTTGCAGGACTTTATTTTGGTGAGAAACGAAGGCAATGAACTAGTGGTGGAAACGGAGGACAATGTTTCTATCCGCAGATCTAAGCGCCTGAAGGTGTTTATCAATTTGAAAAACATCAGTGAGTTGAGTTATAAATCGGTGGGCAGTTTGACTACGGATGGTAAACTGAAATTGGATTCGTTCGAAATAAATTCAGAATCGGTGGGTAAGGTTGATTTGGATTTGGATGCCAGGTTCCTCCGCGCCAATCTGAACTCGGTGGGGGTGACCAACTTGCAGGGGCAGGTGACCGAAGCACGCATAAACAACAAGAGTGTGGGCACGCTGAATGCTTATGATTTAAAAACCAAGACGATGATGCTGCACAACACGGCTGTGGGCAATGCCGAAATTTTTGCCGACAGTGCTTTCTTTATTCGCTCATCGGCACTTGGCAATGTGCATTATAAAGGCGGGGGCGTGGTGAAGGAGCTGAAGAGTGAGGGGATTGGGAAGGTGGAGAAAGGGGATTAATAGACACAAGACATTTGACGATACAGACGAGCCCTGGCAAATATTTTGCCGGGGCTCGTTTGTTTTAGAATGCTTACAAATTTCCAAACTATTCAGCAAGACACCGATAGATAAGCCTTGTCATTTACTTCCTTATCTGATTCCGATTGCTGCATTTTAAAACAAGACTACCAATATTTGTTACAACACAACCAATCTTTAGTGTTATAGTATTAATATTAATGCCCTTAGTATTAAACTAACAGCATAGAGTATAAAACAAGCACCCTTTACTATTAAACTACCAAAATATACTATCAATATAGCAGAATAGACTACCAATCTTTATGGTACTTCTGCCATAAATAATTTATTTTTGAACCCTCAAACCGATAAATATGCTAAGTGTACGTGTAAAAAGGCTCATGGTGTCTAAGGGGATTTCTAACCCTCATGCTTTTTTGGTAAAAAATGGAATAAACCCTACCACCGCTACCAAAATTTTGAGTAGCCGCTGCAAAAATTTGAAGGTGGAACAGATAGAATTGCTGTGCTGGAATATTTCCTGCACCCCCAACGAGCTTTTTGAGTGGGAACCCGACAGCAAATATGTGGACCACCCCGGCCATCCGCTGCAAGCCGTGCGCTTACCAAAAATTGAAACCAACCTGCCTAAACTGTTGAAAAAGCTAAGCAAAGATCAAATCATCGAACTCAGCACCCTGGCGGTTGGTATGTTGATAGAGAATGAAGGAGGGAAGAAACGTGAAGAGAAACCCAATCCCCAACTTCCCACAATATCATAAAACCGCTATTTTTTTAAGCTGTGTGTGGCGGGAAAACTTACTTTCGCGCTGCCTATGAGCGATTCTATTAAACACGAGTGCGGCATTGCACTTATCCGCCTGCTCAAACCGATTGACTATTATATTGAGAAATACCACACCGTGGCGTATGGGCTGAACAAGCTATACCTGCTGATGGAGAAACAACATAATCGCGGGCAGGACGGAGCCGGAGCAGCCGTTATTAAACTCGACCCGCACCCGGGCAGCCATTTCATCAACCGTGTGCGCAGTATAGACCAGCAAAGTATTGTCGATGTGTTCGGGCAAATCTTCGCCACTTTTCCCAAAGACCGCAAACCCCTCGACAACCCCGGTGCCGAAGCCGATTGGTATAAACGCAACAGTCCTTTCATTGGCGAATTGCTGTTGGGTCATTTGCGCTACGGCACCTATGGGCGAAACACCGATAGTTATTGCCACCCCTTCATTCGGGAAAACAACTGGATGACGCGCAACCTGGTGTTGGCGGGTAACTTCAACATGACGAATGTAGATGACCAGTTCGATATGCTCATTACTCTTGGTCAGCACCCGCGCGAGCGCAGCGACACCATTACGGTAATGGAAAAAATAGGCCACTTCCTGGATGATGAGGTACAGCATATTTTCGATAAGTATAAAGACCGCGGCTATAGCAATACCGAAATCACCAATTACATTATTACAGAACTAAGCGTGCGCAGAATTCTTACGCGCGCGGCTCGTGATTTTGATGGAGGATATACCATGGCAGGCATGTTTGGTCATGGCGATGCTTTTGTGCTTCGCGACCCGAATGGAATTCGCCCGGCTTACTATTATTATGATGATGAAATAGTGGTGGTAGCCAGCGAGCGCCCGGCTATTCAAACCACGTTTAATGTTCCGTTCGAAAAAATTCATGAAGTGCAGCCTGGCCACGCACTCGTGATTAAAAAAGATGGAAGAGTAAAACATGATTTAATCCGCGAACCGCAGGAGAAAAAATCGTGCAGTTTCGAGCGTATTTACTTCAGTCGCGGAACTGACCAGGAGATTTACAGCGAGCGGAAAAAACTGGGTGAGCTGCTCTCACCCGCCATCTTAAAGGCTATTAATTACGATTTCGAAAACACGGTTTTCTCTTTCATACCCAACACAGCCGAAGTGGCTTTTTATGGTTTGATGGAAGGCATGGAAGACCACCTGAAAGAACATAAAGTAAAAACCATTTCGGAGAATAAAGACATCAGCCCCGAGGCGCTGCGCAAAGTGCTTTCGCTTCACCCGCGCATCGAAAAAATAGCGGTGAAAGATGTAAAGGCCAGAACCTTCATTACCGATGATACCTCACGCGATGAAATGGTAAGCCATGTTTATGATATTACTTATGGCTCCATCAATGGAGGAACAGATACCCTGGTGGTGATGGATGATTCTATCGTTCGCGGAACAACTTTGCAAAAAAGTATTCTCTCCATTCTTGACCGCCTGAATCCGAAAAAAATAATCGTGGTTTCCTCCGCTCCGCAAATCCGCTATCCCGATTGCTACGGAATAGACATGAGTCGTATGTACGATTTCATCGCCTTCCGCGCCTTAATAGCACTGCTGAAAGACAGAAACCTTTCCGACAAATTGCAGGAGGTTTATGAAAAATGCAAGATCGATAATTTAAAGCCTGCTGCTGAAGTAAAAAACCACGTAAAAGAACTTTACGACCTTTTTTCTGCAGAAGAAATTTCCAAGAAGATTTCGGAAATCGTTCGCCCACAACACATTTTTGCCGATGTCGAAATCATCTATCAAAAGATAGAAGACCTCCATACAGCCTGTCCAAACAACCTTGGCGACTGGTATTTCACCGGAAATTACCCGACCCCGGGAGGAAACAAAGTGGTAAATAAAGCCTTCATGAATTATATTGAAGGTCGTAGCGAAAGAGCCTATTAATCTGACCTAAATTATTAAAGACCTCAGAGCGGATACTTATTATTTCGCTTATTTTCCTCTTCACAGCTACCCAGTTCCACAATTTCTATTATTTTGGCGCCTGAGTGTTCATTCTCTGTTGAAAACTTTTCAGCAGAAGTGACTGCTTATTAATCAGAAGTTAGGCTCTGCTTTAAATCAAGATGGCAATGAAGGTATTTTTAAAGACGGTTTTGTTACTGGTGTTTTCTGTTGTTGCGACAGCATTATCTGCCCAGCAGATGGATGCAACGCAGGACTCATCTTCGGCTGCGGTAGCAGGCACTGATTCCCTTCAGGCTACACCTGCAGCAGCCCCACTTTATACAGATACTGGTGTTGCCTTTACCCCTACACCGATTGATTCTACGAAACCAAGCAATGCGGCTGTTGCTGATACATCCAAGCCCGAAAAAGATCGTCAAAATCAAACCGAGTTTTTCAAAGCAGATAAGGAGTCCAAAAACTTTAATTATTACGAGCGCAAGAAAATTTCTACTCCACTGCAACCGCGCTACGATTTAGATTCTGCGGTTTACCAAAAGGATAAGAAAAAAACAAAACAGCAACAAGCCTACTTAAACAACCAATACTATTTCCCAGCTAAGCCTAAAGATGCATGGGAACTTGGAATCAATTTTGGGTCAGCTTTTTTAAGTGGTGACGTTAAGCCATACTTTACCGGCAAAGGGCTGATTCAGAATGTTGGTATTGGTTTTACGGTACGTAAAGCCTTTAACTATATGTTTTCAGGTCGTTTTGGCTATAACTACTTTTGCTCAACAGGTCGCAATTGGGAACCAGATGCCAATTTAAAGTTCAATGCTGCGCTACACGGTTCATTCGACAAACGGGTTAATTACTGGAATAACCCCAACTTGGTGGCTAGTAAAACCAAGGACACGATTAGCATGAATAGGTTCTTTTTCTACAACTATAGAACCTACATGCACGAAGCACATCTTGCCATCGTCATGAATTTTGGCAATGCCCAGTATCATAGAGAGCGAAACTTTGTAAACGTTTATATTCTTGCAGGAGTAAGCGCCATGATGTTCACCACTTATATGGATGCCTTAAATGCCAATGGAGATGTCTATGATTTTTCAGAAGTAGCCGCCTTATATTTCAAGCCACACAATGCTAATGTCGATCAACGAATTAAAGACAATCGAAAAAAGTCGCTTGATCTCTTGAATAAAATTTATGACGGCAAATACGAGTCTTTTGCAGAAAAGGAAAATAACGTTCCGGGTATAAAAAATTGGCAATTCGTTCCCTCTTTCACTACAGGCTTTGGTCTTCAATTTCATATTTCGAAATGGGTTACTTTAGGAATAGAAGAGCGAGTTTTAATTACAGGTAGCGATTTGTTAGATGGCTATAGATGGCAACAGGATGAACACCCGGGTTTCACACGTGACAACGACAACGTTTCTTATACCTCCATTAATATCAATATCCATTTAGGTTTAAAGAAAAGAACAGAGCCGATGTATTGGCTTAACCCGAATGTTCACACCTACAAGAAGCTTGGGGATATGAATCCGAAGGCAATTGCAGATGACATTTTGAAAGATGATGATGGTGATGGTGTCATAAACGCGTTAGATAAGGAACCGGATACTAAGAAGGGCTGTCCTACCGATACCCATGGTGTTGCTTTAGATAGCGACCACGATGGAATCATTGATTGTGATGATAAAGAGCCATATTCACCTCCTGGCTTCCCGATAGATTCGAATGGTGTGGCTATTATTCCTCCTAATCCATGTTGCGATACAGCAGGAATTGGCGAAGGAATACCTGGCGGCCCTGATAGCGATGGAGCGCTTGGCTCAAAAAGAGGAAGAAAGAGCAACAGCGGCTACGATTGCGCTAAAATTGAATTGCCTTCAACGGTATTTGATGAAGACAAGTATTATCTGGATCCTCAATACTACGGCAACCTACATCAGACAGCAGAGAGAATGCAGATGTGCCCTGATATGAAATTGGTAGTAACGGGTTACGATGAATCGCGAAACGACCAGAAATATAATGAACAACTGGCTTGGAATCGGGCAAATGCTGCAGTTGACTATATGGTTGAGAAGTATGGAATCTCCAGAGATAGATTCATTGTGAAGTATCAAGGAGGTAAGAAAGCTGCTAGTGGTACTGCTTACGAAAGAAAGATGAAGAATAAGGTTGAGTTCCGTTACGCCAATGACGGAGAATCCGGAGATAGCAATCCTCCTGCTCCGCATCCTGGATTAAAAGCAGGCTCAAATAAATAAAAGCAAAAAGGATAAAAGCAAAAAAGCCAATCAAGTTGATTGGCTTTTTTGCTTTTTAAATAAATCCTCAAATCAAGGAGCAAGTCGTTTAATCTTCCAAGCATCATTTTCCCAGACAAACACAATACGGTCATGTAGCCGACTGGCTCGGCCTTGCCAAAATTCGAAGTAATTAGCTTTAAGAATATAGCCTCCCCAGTTTTCAGGACGATTAATTTCTCCCAAATCCTTTACTGCCTCTAGCCGGTCTTCAAGAAATTCTCTCGAAGGAACTTCTTCACTCTGTTCTGAAATTACAGCACTTAGTTTGCTTTCATATGGACGAGAGGAAAAGTATTTTTCCGAAAGATGCGCTTCAATTTTTTCAATCGTTCCTTCAATGCGAACCTGGCGCTCTAATTTATCCCAGAAAAAAAGCAGGGCAGCCGAATTGTTTTCCGAAATTTCTTTGCCCTTTCGGCTGTGATAGTTAGTGTAAAAAACAAAGCCTTCTTCGCTGAATGCTTTAAGCAAAACAATACGGGATGAAGGCTTTCCTTCTTTGGTGGCTGTTGAAAGCGTCATCGCATTAGGCTCAAGAATACCATCGTTGCCGGCATCTTCCAGCCACCAGCCAAACTGTTCATACGGATTAGGTGAAATTTTATGCTCGGTTAATTCGTGCCTTGTATAGTTGCGCCTGTTTTGGTGTAAATCTTTGGAGGATGACATGCTACATTTTTTCTGAAGCAAAACTATTTAAATAAAAAACCTTCTGCGCTTGATTTTGCTCAGAAGGTTTACTCTATGGAATTAATTTTTGTTGTTTCCTATCTCACATTTATTTTAAACTCTTTCGTGTAAGAAACCTTTCCTGCGGGATAATTTTGTCCGGTTTTAAACACCGAAGAACCCGCTTCGAAAGTAACTCTAAAACGAACCACATCGAATGGAAGAAGTGTATCAGGAGTGATATATGTGCCTGTATAAGTGTATCTGTTTACACGAGGCTCCAAGGTATCAAGCCGTTGAAAAAACAAAGTGTCGGGATAAGTAGCAACGTAACCCGGGGTATTGTACATAGTATCAATGTCATATTTTCCGAGAATATAATTGATAGGGCGGTCAGTAGTGAACTTGATTTCAATGGGTAATGCATCACCGGCAAACTTGCGGGTGATAGCCGTATCAGGACTTACCAACGAAATTGGTTCAAGCGGTTCGCTCTCTTCCGTCTTTTTGCAACCGTTGAGAAAGCCAATGGCTCCAATAAAAACTGAAAGAGTTACTACCAACAAACTTTTCTTCATCGTTACTTTATTGCGGCAAGTTTACAAATATTTAATCATGAAATCCGTAACCGTCTTCGCCAACTTGCCATAAGGCTGCCATAAAGGAGTTACCACACTTCCGCTGTGCAATGCTTTGAGCACCGCGCGTTCGTTGCTGAATTCCTTAAATCCAAAATGTCCGAACGATTTTCCAATGCCCGAATTATTTACCCCACCAAACGGCAGGTTCGGTTGAGAAATATGAACCAGATTATCATTGATACAAGTCCCTCCTGCAGTTGTATTATTCAACCAAAACTCTTGTTTACTTCCTTTAGCCGAGAAAATATAAAGAGCCAATGGCTTCTCCTTTCCATTGATAATATTCAAAACCTGGCTTTCATCGTTGTAAGCAATAACGGGAAGAATAGGTCCGAAGATTTCTTCTTCCATTACTTTCGAATCAAGCGATACATTTGTTAGAACGGTTGGTGCAAAGAAGTTATCTGCTTCATCTGTTTGTCCACCGGTTTCAATTTTTGCGCCTTTGCTTACGGCATCTTCCAGCAAACGTTTGATGCGATTGAAGTGACGGTTGTTGATGATATGGCTGATATCCTTGCTTTTCTGCACATCTTCCCCAAATACTTTTTTGATGTTGGCTACCAACTTCGAAACAAATTCATCTTTCTTGCTTTCGTGAATCAGAATATAATCAGGAGCAATGCAGGTTTGTCCGCAGTTGATGAGTTTGCCCCAGGTAATTTTTTTCACAGCCGCATCAATATTGGCTGTTTCATCAATTATCACAGGCGATTTACCACCCAGTTCCAGCGTAACTGAAGTGAGATGGTCTGCGGCAGCGTGCATTACTACTTTGCCAACATTTGGTGACCCCGTAAAATGAATATGGTCGAATTTCAGTTTCAGCAGTTCGGTAGAAACCGAATGGTCTCCTTCTATAACTGCTACTTCATTTTCAGCAAACACTTTTCCAAGTACTTCTTTCACAATAGCTGAAGTACGTGGTGTAAATTCAGAAGGTTTAATAATAACAGTGCAACCCGCAGCTACGGCAGCCACTAAGTGCTGAGCGGGCATTTGAAAAGGATAGTTCCACGGTGTAAGTAACAATGCCATACCCTTGGGTTCAGAAACAATTTTTGAAGTAGAGCCGATATACAGCATCGGAGTTTCTACTTCATGCGGAGCCATCCACTCATCGAGGTTGGCAATTGCATGACGACATTCTGAAACCGTGTTATAGATTTCTGCGTAGCTCGTTTCAACTTTGGGCTTTTGCAAATCGGCAAATACTGCATCTTCAATCTGCGGACGCATTTCCATTACTACGGCAATGAATTTCTTCAATTTTGATTTGCGCTCCTTGGCCGTTGAGTTTTTTACCTGCTGACCATTTCTTTTCTGCGCATCGTAAATTCTGAATATCTCTTCGAGCTTGGTGTTAGGGCTGATGGGTATGCTTTTTACCGCTGTTGCTGTAGCTGTTTCCATAACGTTTGTTTTAAGGCTGCTAAAAATAGAAATAATTTCTGCTTACAAAAGGACGAATTTCTCTGAGCCGAATTGTATAATTCACACGAATTAAATTTCATTTGATTTTAGAAACAATTTTTATGGAACAAACCAACAGCGGACACTTACAAAAAACACTCACCCCTCTTATGCTTTGGGGTCTAGGTGTGGGCTATGTTATTTCGGGTATGTATTTCGGGTGGAATATCGGGCTGGATAAAGGCGGCACGGTAGGCTTAGGTATTGCTACCATTTTCATTCTCATCATGTACATCACCTTCTCGCTTTCTTATTCCGAATTGGCATGTGCTATTCCCAAAGCTGGAGGAGCATTTGATTATGCCGGTCGTGCTTTTGGTCGCGATATTGGTTTTATAGCCGGCATGGCGCAGTGGATTGAATTTGTTTTTGCACCACCGGCTATTGCCCTCGGCATTGGTGCCTATTTTCATTTACTCTTTCCCGCTGTCGATGCCATGGTCTTCGCCATTTTAGCTTATTTCGTTTTCACGGGCATCAATATTCTCGGTGTAAAAATCTCTGCCACCTTCGAGCTCATCATCACTATTATTGCCGTGGGTGAATTGAGTCTGTTTGCTGCACTCACCCTTCCTCACTTTCAAATTCAGAACCTGCAAACCAATCCATTTCCGCACGGCATCTCCGGCATTTTTGCGGCCATTCCTTTTGCCATCTGGTTTTTTCTGGGCATGGAAGGCCTGGCTAACGTAGCCGAAGAAACAATCAACCCGCAACAGAATATCACCAAAGGTTTTATGTATTCAATGATAACCCTCGGCATCCTGGCCGCCATGACTTTTTGCAGCGCCATAGGTGTGGGCGGCTGGGAGAAAGTAGTGTATGACAAAGCCGGTGCCGTTTCCGATTCGCCACTACCCATGGCTCTCGGCCAAATCACCGGCAACGGTGGCTTTATGTATCACATGCTGGTGAGTGTCGGTCTGTTTGGTTTTGTAGCTTCGTTCAATGGTCTGTTGCTCGCTGCCGGTAGAGTCACTTATGAGTTTGGCAAGGTAGGTCAGTTTCCACGCATGTTGGGCAGAATCCATCCGCGGTTTCACACACCCCACTGGGCGCTGGTTGCCAATATGGTGCTCGGCATTGCCGCGCTCTTCACAGGTCGCACAGGCGACATCATCACCATTTCTGTATTCGGGGCCATCTGTCTCTACATTGTTTCCTGCCTCAGCATAATCCGCCTGCGACAAACCGAGCCCGATATGCACCGGCCCTTTCATGTGCCTTTCTATCCGGTGCTTCCGTTGATTGCTCTGACCATCGCTTCGGTGGCACTGGTAGCTATGACCTACTACAACTTTCAACTTGCCATCATTTACTTTGCGGTAATAGCGGTGGCTTTTGTGCTTTACAAGATGTTTAATTCGAGCGACAAGAAATAAAATAACAAACATGCCGCATCCCCGCCCCAAAGCGGTCGGGGTCGGGCTATCTGTTACAATCTTTTTTGCTTGTTGTCATGTTGAGCTAAGGCTCTGCGAAGCGAAACACCTTGTATTTTTTTTGTTTAGCCGAAAGCAAAAAAAGGATTTCCACTACTATCCCTTGTCGACTCCCCTTCCACCTTCCTCTCGGTCCCAAATCCGGCAGAACTCATGCCAACCAACCTCACAAAGCCTTCATTAATCCATAAACACCGATTTTATCTCAAAAAATAGCCAATTCACACCCCACCCCACCCCCTCTGTAATCTAAAAACCAAATACTGATTCATTCAGGATCACCCCAAAACACTCCACCTAACCCCCTTTATAAAATAAAACCCTCTGTCCACCTCTCCCCCAACCCATTTTTGCGCAGGCAGCCAAAGTCCCTCTCAACCAATTTAGGGGTTTCAAAGGTTTTTCTTCTCTTTGCCCCAATGAAAATCTGCCTCGCCCAATTAAATTACCATGTAGGCAACTTCGCTGCCAACACCGGCAAAATAATTGCCGCCATCCAAACTGCCGAAGCGCAACAGGCCGACCTCATAGTCTTCAGCGAGCTTTGCATAAGCGGCTACCCCTCCCGCGATTTTTTAGAGTTTGACGATTTCATTTCGCAATGCGCTGAGGCTCTTAATGAAATTGCAAAACGTACCACCAAGGTAGCCGCCATAGTTGGTTGCCCGCGCAGAAACCCGGTGAAAGAAGGCAAGGATTTATTCAACTCCGCCTTCTTTCTGTATGAGGGCAAAGTGAAACAGATTATAGACAAAACGCTGTTGCCAACTTACGATGTATTTGATGAATACCGCTACTTCGAACCCAACAAAACCTTTGAGGTAGTTCTTTTTAAAGGAAAGAGGCTTGCCGTCACCATCTGCGAAGACATCTGGAATATTGGCGATGAAAATCCTCTTTACCCCGCCTGCCCACTCGATGAATTAATAAAGCAATCACCCGACATAATTATCAACCTCTCGGCTTCTCCCTTCAGCTATATTCAGCACGAAGCGCGATTGAAAGTAATTCGAGCAAATGTGGCGCGCTACAAAATCCCGATGGTGTATGTAAACCAGGTTGGCGCCCAAACCGAATTGATTTTTGATGGAGGAAGCGTAGTGGTGAATGAAATGGGAGAAATCGTAGAGCAACTGAAATTTTTTGAAGAAGAGCTTCTTTTTTTTGAGTCCGAAGTCCGAAGTGCGAAGTCTGAAGAAAATTCAAACACCCGACATCGGACATCGGACATCGGACTTGTTCACAATGCCCTCATACTCGGCATCCACGATTACTTTTCAAAGCTTGGATTTAAGAAAGCAATCCTCGGTTTAAGCGGGGGAATTGATTCGGCTCTTGTTCTGTATCTCGCAGTGGAGGCGCTGGGGAAAGAAAATGTCCTATCGCTCTTGTTGCCTTCGGGCTACTCAAGCGACCATTCTTTGGTTGATGCAATACAGCTTTGTGAAAATCTCGGAACGAAATATGAAACCATTCCGATTGAACAGAACTTTCAGTCGTTTCTCGAAACATTAGAGCCGCACTTTAATGGCCTTCCATTCAATGTGGCTGAAGAAAACCTACAGGCGCGGGTGCGGGGAGTTTTGTTGATGGCTTTCAGCAATAAGTTTGGTTACATTCTTTTGAATACAACAAACAAAAGCGAAGCATCGGTAGGCTACGGAACTTTATATGGCGACATGTGTGGCGGATTGGCGGTGCTGGGTGATGTATACAAAACACAGGTGTATGAGCTGGCACATTACATTAATCGCAACGAAGAAATAATTCCGCAAAACATCATTTCAAAAGCACCTTCGGCAGAACTTCGTCCTAATCAAAAAGATTCTGATTCGCTTCCTGAATATGATGTGCTCGACAAAATCCTTTATCAATACATCGAAAAACGCCAAGGCCCGAAAGAGTTAGTAGCGTTGGGTTTTGAAAAGCCATTGGTTGACCGTGTATTGAAATTGGTAAATGGTAGCGAATGGAAACGCTTTCAGGCTCCTCCGATATTGCGTGTTTCGCCAAAAGCATTTGGCATGGGACGCAGGATGAATATTGAGGGGAAATACCTAGGTTGAACGGCTAAAATCCACGAACGGGACTTTGCCCACAATAATTACATTTGCCGCTCGTTTAAAGGGGCTTAAAAAACTATCATGAAGAAAATATTGTTTGTCGTTTCGTTTTTTTTATCGCTTAGTACATTTGCCGCAGAGCAGGATTCTGTAAAAGTGATGAAGAAATCGAAGACTGCTACGCCCGAAGAGCAGGCTATAAAAGCAGCCAGACAAGCCAAGCGTAACGAGGTTGAGAAGAAGTATCAGAAGTTTTCGAAAGACCGCTTTGCTTTTGACTTTATTTTCAGCAATTGGATTTACAACAAGAATGATTCAAGAATTACCGGAGGTGACCTGAAGCCAAAATGGTATTCGCGCGGTGTAAACATTTATTTCTCCTGGGATTTTAGAATCAAGCATTCTCGTTTCAGTTTTGCGCCAGGCATTGGCTATAGCTGTTCGAATATTTATAGCAGACATGGTTTAGTAGAGGACTCTGTAGGATCACATTTAGAGGCATTGGCAAATCCGAGTGATTATAAAGTGAACAAAATCACTTTACAATATGTAGATATTCCGATTGAATTCAGAATAAAATCAAACCCTGATAAATTTGACAATTGCTGGAAGTTTGC
>CANJVG010000026.1 GCA_947478005.1 Bacteroidota bacterium | reverse complement strand
TGTAAATAGCTACGAGCGCAGCCGTGCTGCCGGCCTCCAGCTTTTGCAATGAGTCGGTAATTAAACTCACCGCTGTTTTGTGTGTGTTGCGCGTTTGAATTTCAAACGAGTTTTGCAACATTCGGAATATGCGTTCCATGATTTTTGAAATTTATTGTTTAATAAAAAATGAATTACAAATGGATAACGCAAACTCCTCCTTTTTTATTATGTACCTTGCCCTAAAAAATTGTTAATGGCAAAAGCACTCTATTATATAGAGGTATAGAATTGAAGTTTGGCAAAGAAGCCATAGAGCTAATAGACGAATGTCGAGACCTTCTATGGAAACCATAGAACCAATAGACGTATGTCCAGACCCTCTATGGAAGCCACTGAACCAATAGACGAATGTTGAGGCCTTCTATGGAAGCCATAGAACCAATGTACGAATGTCGAGACCCTCGTTGGAAACCACAGAGCCAATAGACGAATGTCGAGACCCTCTATGGAAACCATAGGGCCAATAGACGAATGTCGAAAGCAACTATAAAACAGGGCTTGATGTATATTACAGAGGCTTAGCGTTATATAAGCATCCAGGGAGAATTAATCATTTCACTCTGCCTATTAATATATGAAACCGTATTGCGTTAAATATGCTCAAGATATTGGGAATGGGTTTGCTAAAAGTTTGAAGATTGAAGATTGAAATTACTTTTGCCGCGCTTAAAAAAGAAGAATCAACGATTGGCGCTTCAAAAATAAATGGCTATGAAAAAAACAATTGTCCTTACGTTCTCTGTGCTGTTTGTGCTCGGCATATTTTCGTGTCGCAAAAAAGGCGAACTTCGGTTGGGCGCCAAACTGGAAGCTGAGCTGTTGAAAGATACAACTCAAATCGAATTTCTGGATTCTATCAATTTCGCTTTCGATACCATTACAGAAGGTGATAAGGTAACGCATAACTTCCGCCTGAAAAATGTGGGCGAAAAGAATTTGTTGATTGCGAGCGCCTTTGGTTCTTGTGGTTGCACGGTGCCCGAATATCCAAAAGACCCGGTGAAACCGGGAGATATTGCGACTATTAAAGTGACCTTCAACTCTACGGGCAAACACGATGAGCAAAAGAAAGATGTAACCCTTGTTTGCAACACCGTGAAGCGCAACGAAATGCTGCACCTGAATGGTTTTGTAAAAGCAAAAAAATAAGTCAAGTCCTCATTCGTTAATCACTCAACTAAATATCAAACACAAATCATGGATCCTATTATCATTGTTTTTTACGGAGCTCTCTTAGTCGTTATCTGGTTTTTCTTTATTCGTCCACAGGCCAAAAAAGCCAAGGAACAAGCCGCCTTTGTAGTAGCTATAGATAAAGGCGCGCGCGTAGTAACAACCGGTGGGATTCATGGTAAAATAATTAAGACCGATGAAAACGGCAGTGTGTTGTTGGAGATAGATAACAACGTGAAGATAAGAATAGAGAAATCGGCTATCAGCATGGAGATGACGCAACAAGCTTATCCTACTGAGAAAAAAGCTGAGCTGGCAGAAGAAAAGAAATAAGCGCAAAAAAATAATTGGTTGAAAAACGGCACTGAGAATAATATATCTTAGTGCCGTTTCGTTTTATAGTAAATCAGTTGCTATAACACGGAAACTAAAATCTATCCATCAAGTGAAAAAGGTTGGCATAACAGGCGGAATAGGCAGCGGTAAAACAACCGTGTGCAAGTTGTTTGAACAATTGGGTGTGCCGGTGTATTATGCCGATGACCGAGCCAAATATTTAATGCAACATGAGCATCATTTAATTGATGAAATTAAAAAGCATTTCGGAGCCGAAGTGTATACCGATGGGCAACTCAATCGTAAGCAGCTTTCAGAAAAAGTGTTCAAGGACAAAGCAAAACTGGCTATCTTGAATTCGCTGGTGCACCCGGCCGTGTTTCACGATGTGGCTATGTGGATGGCCGAGCAGGAAGAAAAAAAACAGCCTTACAGTTTAAAGGAAGCGGCTCTGTTGGTTGAAACAGGTTCTTATAAAGACTTAGATAAACTGATAGTAGTTACCGCACCGCTTGATATCAGAATAAAACGAGTGAGCGAACGCGACAGTATCAACAGCGATGAAGTAATGGCACGTGTAAAAAATCAATTGCCGGAAGCAGAGAAAGTGAAACTGGCTGATTTTGTAATAAAAAATGATGCTGACTTAGAACACCTGCAGAAGCAGGTAATCGCTATCCACGAACAGTTGTTAGCTTAGGAATTCTATTTTGCTTTGCGTGCCTTCACGGTGCGCACAAAGATATAGGTGATGCTGCCCAGCAAAAAAGCAACGATGGCAGCGAGTGTAAAACTACCCACCACATACTGCAAAAAATTTTTTCCAATCATTTCGGGTTTAAAATTTTCGGAGAAACTTAAACTCATGGCATTTCCTCCTAACCATATCCTGCCTGCCTGATAGCTGGCAAAAACAATAAAAGGAATCATGGGTGGAATACTGATATTGGAAGCCAGAATAGAAAGCGCTTTGTTCAATTTAAACGCCCATGCAAAGAAAATTACAAACCAGATTTGAAAACCCCAAAAAGGAGTAATACCAAAGAACACTCCAACTGCCACCGACCATGCTTTTACCTCGGGCGTTTCGTGCGAACGAATCAGGTAATCTTCCAACAAGGTGCGCCAATCGTTTCTCAAAATATGGCGAAAGAAATCGCGTGGCTTTATCCAGGAAAAGGTACAAAACACCAGTACGGTATTCAACACACTGATGCGTGAAAAGTCCTTGAAAGGACGGAAGTGGGAGATGCGCTCTTCAGCGGGTGGGTAATACACTTTCACCGGCACCGCTATTACATCTAATCCACTCCATGAGCCACGCACGATTACCTCAATTTCAAACTCATACTTGTAGGTAAAAAACCGAATGCCTTCCAATTTCTTAATAGGGTATAAACGATAACCGGATTGTGTGTCGGGAACTGAAATGCCGGTTTCAAGAGTGAACCAAAAGTTAGAGAACTTATTACCGAAACTGCTTTTACCCGGCACAGAACTTTGATTCATGTTGCGTGCACCAATGACAATAGCATGGTTATTTTTTTCTAAAGCCTCCAGCATAGTTGGCAAATCATCGGCAAAATGTTGGCCATCAGAATCAAGGGTAATCGCATACTCATAGCCTTGTTGTCTGGCAAAAGCAAAGCCCTCGCGTAAAGCCCAACCCTTACCAACGTTGGCGGGGTAAGTATGCAACTTGATGGAAGAAAATTGAGACAGGATTTCTAAAGTATGGTCGGTGGAACCATCGTTTACCACACAAACATCATCACAGTATTCAAGAACATCCTTAATTACGTCAGCAATAGTTGCACTATTGTTGAAGGTGGGAATAAGCACACAACAACATAAATCTTTGAACTTCTGCTTGTAAATATTCTTGTCCATTTATTTAAGTAGCCAAAACTAACAGTCGTTTGTTTTCAATCAATTGCTGTTGGAGAAATATCGAACAGTACTAGAGTTCTCTGGTCTAAAAATTTGAGCTGCTGCTTCCTGCATTTTAGCCGGTGTAACTGCCGCGTACCTTTCAATTTCTTCGTTCACCAAATTGGTATTGCCGAGCATTTCTGAAGTAGCCAAATTAATAGCGCGATTAAGAACATTCACTTCACTGAAAACTAAGTGCGCTTCTATTTTATTCTGCACCTTGCGCATTTCCTCGTCTGAAATTCTCTGTTGTACCATTTCGTTCAACGCATCTTCAATAGCGGCATCGGCCGCATCCATCGTTACATTATTACTCAATCGCCCTTCTACCATCATCAACCCGTCATCAATTGTCTCGGTGGCATATGCACTAATGCTGCTAAATATCTTTTTGTCCTTCACCAGATTCTGATACAACCGCGATGAATCACCCGAACTTAAAATATCGCGCAGTAAATCAGAAGCATGAAATTCTTCATCAGCTCGTGCACACATCTTATACGCTTTGTAAATTGCATTCACCGGCACATCAGCTTTCACTTCCAGCACCCGTTGTTCAGTTTGTTTAGGCTCTTTAGGAAGGTTGCGAATGATTTTTTCACCGGCAGGAATCTCTCCAAACCATTTATCAGCTAACTTAAAAATCTCATTGGTCTTTACGTTACCGGCTACCACCATCACTGCATTATTTGGTCGATAATATTTGAAGAAAAAATCCTTAGCCGATTGCATTTTCACCTGCTCGATATGCTCCAGCGTTAAACCAATTACAGGCCATTGGTATGGATGCACCTTATAGGCCAAAGCACACATCTTATGCCATACATCACCATAAGGCTGATTGATATAATGTTCCTTAAACTCCTCCATTACTACATTCTTCTGCGTAGCCAAACTCTCCTCTTCAAACGCCAAGGACATCATCCGATCGCTCTCCAACCAAAAAGCCGTTTCCAAGTTATTGGCGGGAAGAATGTCGTAGTAGTTAGTTATGTCGTTAGAAGTAAAAGCATTATTTTCTCCTCCGGCATTTTGCAATGGTGTATCGAACTCAGGAATATTCACCGAACCTTCAAACATGAAATGTTCGAACAAATGGGCGAAACCGGTTTGCTTAATCTCTTCATCGCGTGAGCCTACTTTGTATAGAATATTCACCGCAGCCATAGTAGTAGAGGCATCTTCATGCACAATCACTTTCAGTCCATTCTTTAAAACGTGTTCTTCAAATTTTATCATGTAGAAAATTGAGGCGGCAAACCTACATGAATTTACTATTAGTCAAAATAAGATTCAAATTCAAGCTGGTTGCTGAAATCCTTGTCAATCAGGCATTGCGCTAAAAGGAAACAATTATCTTGTTGACAGTTTACCCAACACAAACCCATGAAGGTTTTTAATTTTGACTCTCGAAAATCACCAAGAATGATAAGCATTAAAAAAACAGGAGTAGCTGGTGCAGGGGCTATGGGAGCCGGCATTGCACAGGTATTTGCGCAGGCAAATTTTGAGGTAGTTGTGTTTGATGTTCACCCAGCGCAATTAGAAAAAGCTAAAGCGGAAATTGAAAACAATCTGGCCATCGCAGTTTCCAAAAGCAAGATTTCAGAAACGGATAAGCAAGGTGCATTAAGCAAAATCACTTTCACTACTGACGTAAACTTCCTGACAGGCGACTTAATTATAGAAGCAATCGTAGAGAAGTTAGAACCCAAACAAGACCTGTTTCAAAAATTAGCATCCATAAATTCTTCGGAAACTATCCTGGCTACCAATACATCTTCCATTCCCGTTACACGCATAGCAAAAGGCATTTCAAATCCGGCAAGAGTCATTGGCATGCACTTCTTCAACCCGGCTCATCTAATGAAGCTGGTTGAAGTAATTTCGGGCGAAGAAACATCTAAAGAAGTAGCTGAGACCATTAAGCAACTTTCTATTACAATAGGTAAAACCCCAATCATGTGCAACGACTCTCCGGGCTTTATTGTGAACAGAGTAGCCCGACATTATTATGTGGAGAGTCTGAAAGCACTGGAAGAAAAAGTAGCCTGCACCGAAACCATAGATGCCTTAATGGAAAGTGCCGGTTTTAAGATGGGCCCATTCAAATTGATGGACCATGTAGGCAACGACATCAACTTTGCCGTTACATCCTCGCTTTACGAATCCTTCCATCAGGAAGCTAAGTTTCGCCCATCGCGCATTCAGCAGCAGAAAGTGGATGCCGGACATTTAGGGAAGAAAACCGGTAAAGGATTTTACGATTACAAGTGAAAGAATACTTTTGCGGTTCTCTGAATAGAGAAGTGCCGCTGACTGTTGTCAGCATCATCTGCTAGAAAGCCCGGGTGGCGAAATTGGTAGACGCGCTCGTTTCAGGTGCGAGAGCCGCAAGGTGTGTGGGTTCGAATCCCTTCCCGGGCACAAAAAGCAAATGGACAGAGAAATCTGTCCATTTGCTTTTTACACAAGGTGCTCTTGATTTTTTTACAACTAGCTCCTAACTATCATTACAATTAAAGCTATAAAAAGCAGAACTAGAAGAATCATAGGCATAATTCTACCTGCCTCTTTCAACCTGTCTTTCCAATTTATTAATTCTCTAAAGGGCAACATCCATCACTATTTGGTGCGAAGAAAAATAAGTTTTGAATCATAAGAAAGTGCCTCTCTTTATGCGATTTACTTTCCCTCTATAATCACTTGAAGTTTTTCAACGAACACAAGTGTAGCAGGACAAAGAGCCAGGTTATTGAGATATGTTTTTTCTTGTGCCTGGTAGCGAACATCCTTACGCGCAAAGTGCGGAAAGCCTGCACAATCATCTGGGCGAATGGAATAAATAGTGCACTTATTAGACTTACCTAAGAATTGGCAAGGTGTACTCTTATTAATGATGTCTTTGTTGGTATCGAACTTCAGCCACTTATCAAAATACTCTTGGTAAGTCATTTTGAAATGTTTGGCAATGCGATTGATGTCCTTCTTGGTATAAGTAGGAGTCATCTTCTTACAGCAGTTGGCACAATTCAAGCAAGCTACTTCATCCCAGGCAGCCTTCTCAGCTTCTGCCGCTTGCTTCAAAATCCCCTTTGTTTTTGATTTACCCACTCTGCGAAGAAATGCAGCAAGAGGTTTCTTTTTGCGTGTTGCTCTGCGCTGATACGTTGATACTTTTATTTCTGCCATATAGTTATTAGAGGCACGAAAATAAAATTTTAGGTGGCGTTCCCTATCGAAGGCTGAATATTAAATATTTGCTTAGGCAGCCCTCAAAATCGGCATACGTCCGTAGTTAGTTGGCAGAGGTGTCGCTATCTTTTGTCCGTAACGTTTATCGAGTGTGAAGTAAAATGTAGTTCCTTTATCCTGTTCGCTTTCAAACCAAATATTCCCGTGATAGAAAGTGATAATCTTCTTGCACACCGCCAACCCAACTCCAATTCCCTCATACTGCTCTGGCGAGTGAAGTCGTTTAAACATCTGGAACAACTTGCTGCTAAATTTTGAATCAATACCGATACCGTTATCGCTAATACTAAATACCAGCAAATCATTCTCTTCCTTACAACTTATCTTTATCTGTGGCTTTTCTGAAGTATTAAATTTCACTGCATTCGACACGAGGTTATACATGACATGGTGCATAAGCGTGGAGTGAATACCCGTTAATACCGGAAGATCTTCTTGTACTATAACCTCCGCTTTCTTCTCCGCAATTTTCCCATTCAGTTCCACAACTATGGTACTCATCATTGCGTTTATATCTACTTCCGAAGGCGGGGGTAAATTACGGTCAATTCGGCAATAAGAAAGTAAGCCGTCTATTTGGCCCGATAGTTTATCCGAGCTGTCTTTAGAGTGTTGCATAAACACCTTGGCATCTTCTGCCAAAGAGGAGGCACAACGGGTCATCAACAAATTCATAAAGCTGCTGATGTTGCGCACCGGCCCTCTCAAATCGTGTGAAATCACATAAGCAAACTGTTCCAGTTCTTCATTCGAACGTTTCAATTCTGCTATTTGCAGCAGCAACTGTTTATTCGATTCCTGCAACTCGGTTTCGCTGCTGAAATTATAGAAGGCCAGAATATTAAAGGCGATGGCAAACATGGCAAACCGCACCCACAAACTGACAATGAAAATGGTGGCCTGTGTTTCAAGGTCTAAATTATAAGCTGTAAAGAAAGGATACACCGCATGGTAGAGCGAAAACGAAACGGTGGCCATCAATACTCCCGCCACAATATGTTTGTATTGGCGCATGCTGAACAACAGAAATGGCACCACGAATATCACCGAAAAGAATTCATAAACCGTGCTTTGGTGCCCGATAAGGCAGGCGTTCACCAACGTAAACACATTAACCACGGCCAGGTAAACATACCGTGCCGTCTTTTGACGGTTCAAATAATTGAGCAGGATAACCGATGATATACACAGCAACTCTCCTATCCCTATTATTGCTGAAACATTAGCGCCTTTATAAAAATACAAAGGAATGTACATGCCCGCTCCTACTGCAGTAATTAAGGCTATTACATTGCTAAAGCGCACGTATTTATTTTCCTTTTTAGATACCGCATCGCTTACCCCAATGTTCACAAAACTCTTCCAGATTTTCTTCAGTTGGTTCATAACTTATAATTTATTCTTTACCTTCACTACCCTTTTAAACATTCCTACTACACCATGTGGCATTGTAAATCCTATACGGCTACCCTGCCTTTAAGATTCGACAATCACTCCGATAGATAAAAGCCTCGACTTGTAAAAAACGGCACCCTGTCCTACTTTTCTTTTGTAAACCAGTAAGAAAATTTATGTTTGAAAAAATAACCGCCCCCCATGGAACGATTTACAGGATTGATTGGCGTAGCATTAATTTTAGGAATTGCCTTGGCTATGTCCAACAACCGCAAGGCCATTAACCTGCGTTTGGTATTCAGCGGCCTCGGTCTTCAACTGGCCCTGGCCATCTTTGTATTAAAGACCGATACAGGCCAATATGTTTTCAGCTGGACTGGTGACAAAATAAAACGCCTGCTCGAAATGGCCGACAAAGGAGGCGAGTTTGTTTTCGGTGGTCTAATGCGCCCAGAATTGCTGCATCCTATTTTTGGCGACCACTACAGTTTCCTTTTCATGTTCAAGATTATGCCCACTATTATTTTCGTAGCTGTGTTGGTTAGCATTGCTTACCACATCGGCATTATGCAAATCGTGGTATCGGCCATTGCCCGTGCGGTGCATTTTCTCATGCGCGTATCGGGTAGCGAAGCGCTCAGTAATGTAGCCTCCACTTTTGTTGGACAAGTAGAAGCCCAGATTATGATTAAGCCCTACATTTCTACTATGACCATGAGCGAACTTCTTGCCAGCATGAGCGGCAGCATGGCCTGCATTGCAGGTGGAGTAATGGCCGTGTATATATCCATGGGTGTGCCCGCTCCTTATCTATTAGCCGCCAGCATCATGGCAGCCCCGGCCTCCTTAGTTATAGCTAAAATCGTTTGGCCCGAAACTGAAGAAAGCGCCACCAAGGGTGCCGTGAAATTAGAAGTGAAACAAGCCCACGCCAACCTGCTCGATGCCATTTCGCACGGTGCCGGTGATGGATTAAAAGTATCACTCAATGTAATTGCCATGCTCATCGGTTTCATTGCCCTCATTGCTTTAGTCAATGCGCTGCTGATTAAACTCGGCCTATTGCTAAGAATGACCGGTATGAATTTAGACATGATCGGCATCAACCTCTCCAACTTCACGCTTGACGCCATCTTCGGTTCACTTTTCTCCGTCTTCGCCTGGGCCATGGGCGTTCCCTCTGCCGAAACCCATACCGTAGGCACCTTGCTCGGCACCAAACTCGTGATCAACGAATTTGTAGCCTACGCTAATCTTTCACCCATGATTGCCGCAAAAACCCTTTCACCAAAAGCCATCGTTATCGTCAGTTTTGCACTCTGCGGCTTTGCCAATTTCAGCTCCATCGCCATTCAGGTTGGCGGCATTGGCGAACTTTGCCCCGAGCGCAGAAAAGATTTGGCCAAACTGGGTTTCAAAGCCCTTATCTGCGGCACGCTTGCCTCCTACTTGTCGGCTACTATTGCCGGCATACTTTCATAAACCGGCAAACACCCATTCCTGACACCAATCATCAGTGGGTTCCCGCAAGGCGCGATCGGGGCTTTCCGTTCCAAATAAGCGAAGCGATTCACGAATTCTTTTCTAAATCAATTATAGCATGAGTAATCTTTTTTTGCTGTATTTTGTCCTCCGCTAGTGGTGGCTCGTTGCTCTGAGCAAGACGGAGGTAGCTATTTTTGCCCTTCAGGCAAATCAGAAAAGGATTTCTACTGCAATCGCTAACCCACCCTGTCCCAATTACATTCCGTCATCCATTGCGCGGGAAGAGAAGAGCCGCCCTTCATACTATGCCGGTCATTCAATCACGGTTAATTTGTTTCAATTCGTGAAATTCGTGGCTTATCTGTATTTAAACCCTACCCGGATATCAAAAACCCCCATCCCATCGGACGAATTTTCCACCCGCCAAGACGAATTTTCCGTCCGCCATCCGGAAATCGTTATCCGCCATTCGGAATTTAACATCCGCCTAAAGAAAAACATTATCCGCCTTCCTGAATTTTATCTCCGCCATCAGAAAATCTTAATTCGCCAAAAGAATTTTAATATCCGCCTTAATCTTTTCTCCATTTCCTAAAAGAAAATCCGAGCTTCCGCAAATCCTGTCCCCAACTCCAATTCCTCGCCCACCAGTTCCCTCACTTCCTCTATCTTCGCCCCCATCACCAAAATTAAAACCGTCCTCATGAGATACTCGCGAATGCCCATCGAAATAGAATCGCCCGAAGAAATGGGCTACTCCAACATCCGCTACAACCTGGCAGAAAGCTCCATGCGCGACCTAAACCTGCGCGACCTAAACCTAGACCTCAATCACCTCACTCTCTTTTATGGTGAACACAAAGGCCTCCTCAAACTCCGCGAAGCCATCATCCAAGAAACGACCTCCCTCACCCCCGCGGACGTGCTCGTCACCACCGGAGCCGCCACCGCACTCTTCATAGTTTCCACAACCCTCCTCAACAGCACCGACCACCTCATCGTCATTCGCCCAAACTACGCCACCAACCTCGAAACACCGCGCGCCATCAACTGCGAACTGAGCATCATTGATTTAAAATTCGAAAATCAATTCAGTATTGATGTAGAAGAAATAAGAAAAGCCATCCGTCCAAACACAAAACTCATCAGCATTACCAACCCCCACAACCCAACGGGCAAACTCTTCGATACAGAAACAATAAAACAACTGATTAATCTGGCAGAAGAAAAAAACTGCCGCCTGCTCGTAGATGAAACCTACCGCGATTTAAATTTTCAAACCGCCCTCCAGCCCTACTTTGCCGGACTATCCCCCAATGTAATTTCCGTCTCCTCCGTCTCCAAATCCTTCGGTGCCCCCGGCATCCGCATCGGCTGGCTCATCTGCCGCGATGAAAAACTAATGCACGATTTTCTGGCCGCCAAAGAACAAATCTGCCTTTGCAATTCAGTCGTAGATGAAGAAATAGCTTTTCATCTGCTCGAAAACAAAACCGTTCTGCTCGAAAAAAATCACGCCCACATCCGCACCAACTTCGCCAATTTCAAACAATGGTTCGAGAAACAGAATTATTTAGAATGGATAGAACCCGAGGCAGGAGTAGTCTGTTTCCCTCGCCTCAAAGCAGAGTATAAACTGGATGCTGAAAAATTTTACGAAACCCTCTTCACCAACTACGCCACCATCGTAGGCCCCGGCCATTGGTTCGAACGCGATAAAACCTACATGCGCATTGGCTTCGGCTACCCTACCCTCGAAGAACTAACCATCGGACTCAATAATCTGCATGAATGTCTGAAGATGATGGCGAAGTAGAACCGAAGCCTCACAAAAGGCTTTCAACACTCGGTGAATATTGCCGCGTTACTTAGCTGCTGATATTTCTATTTTCGTTTCCACATGCAACAATATCACGACCTACTACAACATATTCTCGACAAAGGAGTCTGGAAAGACGACCGCACCGGCACCGGCACCCATAGCGTCTTCGGCTATCAAATGCGCTTCAATCTTGAGGAAGGATTCCCTTTGCTCACCACCAAAAAAATTTTCACCAAGGCAGTCATTCACGAACTGCTATGGTTCCTAAAAGGAGAAACCAACATTCAGTATCTCTGCCAAAACGGTGTGCGGATATGGGATGACTGGCCGTATGAAAAGTATAAGAAGAGCAAAGCCTTTGTCGGAGAAGACATAAAAGCATTTGCACAAAAGATTGCCACCGATGATGCCTTCGCAAAACAATGGGGCGAACTCGGACCTGTTTATGGTTATCAATGGAGAAGCTGGCCTGCACCTGATGGCCGCACGATTGACCAGATTACAAACCTGATAGCGCAGATAAAAAAGAATCCTCACTCGCGAAGACTTATCGTAAGTGCATGGAATGTTCCCTACATTGAAGAGATGGCTTTGCCGCCTTGTCACACCATATTTCAATTCTATGTTAGCGAGGGCAAATTAAGCTGTCAGCTTTATCAGCGCAGTGCCGATGTATTTCTCGGTGTTCCATTCAACATTGCTTCCTATGCGTTACTTACGATGATGATAGCGCAGGTTTGCGATTTAGGTTTAGGTGATTTCGTGCACACTTTTGGCGATGTTCACCTGTATTCGAATCATGTTGACCAAGCTAAACTTCAATTAAGCAGAGATTTACGTGCCTTGCCAAAAATGGAAATGAACCCGGAAGTGAAAGATATCTTCAGTTTTAATTTCGAAGATTTTACGTTGACCGATTACAATCCTCATCCGCACATTGCGGCTGAAGTAGCGGTTTAAGCTCCTTTTCAGTTATCCATGAAACAGCAATCTTCTTTCCGTTTTATTAATTGGGCGAAGAACGAATCTTGCATTGCGCAGAATTACTTTCAACCTGAAACTGAAGAAGAATTAATCGAGGTCATCAGTAAAAGCAAAAAGGTAAGAATAGTCGGCACCGGCCATTCGTGGAACGCTATTTGTTTGAGTGCCGACACACTTATCAATCTTGACTATTACAACAAAGTCCTTCATCTTGACAAGGAGAAGTTGCAACTGAAAGTCCAGCCCGGCATAAAGCTGTGGCAGCTGAATGAATATTTACAAAAACAGGGATTGGCATTGAAGAACCTTGGTTCTATTTCCCGTCAATCGTTAGCGGGAGCTATCAGCACCGGAACGCACGGCACCGGCATCAACTTTCAAATTCTCGCTTCGCAGATAGAAGAGTTTATTTTGGTTAAAGCAGGCGGAGAGAAGGTTGCGATACATCATGAACGTGACAAGCAATTGTTCAACCTATGCGCGGTCAATCTTGGTTGCCTTGGTGTGATTTCAGAAATAACTTTGAACATTGTTCCTGCTTTTAATCTTCATGACCAAACGGAAGTAATGAATTTTTCTGAAGCGCTGGAACGATTGGATGAACTGATAAATGAAACAGACCACTTTAAACTGTGGTGGTTTCCGCATACGGAGCAGGTAGTTGTTTATCGTTTCACCAGAACGAATGAAGCAGTGAATGATTCGCGCCTTCGTCAATGGTTTATGGAGGAGTTTATTTCGGTGAACATGTATAGGTTGTTGCTCAAGGTAGGGAGCATTAAGCGCGAGTGGCGAAAAGGAATCAATCGAACCCTGGTGAGGAAATTTATTCAGCCCCTCGACCGCATTGCGGAAAGCTTCAAAGTATTTAATACACCCGAGCCGCCTCTACATCGTGAAGTGGAGTGGGCTTTCGATGTTTCGGTAGCTAAAGATTTACTGCGCGAGTATGTGAGCATGATTGGTCAATCGAAACACTGCATCAATTTTATTCAGGAAATACGTTTTACAAAAGCCGATGATTATGCGCTTAGCCCTTGCTATGGAAGAAACACTATCTGGCTCGGTGCTTATAACGCGGATAACTTTGGGTGGCAGGAATTGAAGAGCGATTTTGAGCAACTGGCGAAGAAATTTAAAGGTCGCCCTCACTGGGGGAAAGAGTTTGGTTGCGATAAGGAATATTTGAAAGCCATGTATCCGAAATTGGATGCGTTCAAGACACTTCGTGAACAATTTGACCCTGATGGAAAGTTTATGAATGATTATGTGTCTCAAATATTTTATTAGTTTTCAGCCTCAAAGGACCAAGACATGAATCTAAAATTAGAACTACGCTACGCGGTGTTGATGAGTATGCTGATGCTGCTATGGCTTTCGCTTGAGTTTTTAGTCGGGCTGCATGATACCTATATTCAGTTTCATCCTTACATTACCATGTTTTCTTTGGTGATTCCGGTCGTTTGCAGCCGGATGGTGTTGCGCGATAAAAAGGAAGATCTGAACGGTAAAATCAGCTTTCAACAAGGGTTGAGAACGGGATTGACCGTGACAGTGATGGCGGCTTTTTTTGCTATTCCTGTTCAATTGATATTCCATTTTCTTATTAATCCCGATTTTTTTGACAGCATGCGCGCTTATGCTGTGAACAGAGCGATGCTATTGAATATGGATGTGGCGAAAGCTAAAGCAGATGCTATTTCCTATTTCAATCTAACCTCTTACATACTTATGTCGTTTTTCGGAACGCTTGTGTTCGGTTCTATTATCGCTGCACTGATGGCGTGGAGAATGAAAACGCATAAATAGTTTATGATGAAAAGGGCATTCGCGCTTTTTATCCTGCTGAGTATTTGTTTTCATTTAGTGAAAGCACAGAAGGAAGCGGATAGTTTGAAATCTTACTACTTCGTATTGCTGAAGAAAGGGCCGAACCGCGACCAGGATTCGGCCACGGCTGCGAACATCCAGAAAGAACATATTGAGAACATTAATCGCCTTGCCGCGCTTGGCAAGTTGAATGTGGCGGGGCCGTTTTTGGATGATGGTGACCTGCGCGGTATTTTCATTTTCGACACACCAAATGAAGCGGAAGTGAAGTCCTTTTGTGAGAGCGATGCGGCCATTAAGGCGGGTCGTTTGGTTTATGAAATCCATTCCTGGATGACGCAGAAGGGAACCTGCTTTAAATAAGTACAAGCATTTAGTTTCAAAATTACCGGAACGGGATTTGCCGTTTTCCGGTTGAGATTTGCGATGATCTTAGCAGAGATTTCTGTTGACATAGAGCGGTAATGCGAGCCTCTCGGAGAAAGGCGCGAATGGGCAAAAAGAAACCTTTTTCGCCATTTTTGATTATTTTTTAAGGATATTGGCCATTTATTACGCAATTGGGGTAGAAAGTCTGTTCATATTTGTAGAACGACTCTTATTAGCTGAGCGTTGACTAATATTAAAGCGGTTTTTTGGGGGCTTGGAGGGCTATATTTGGCTTTAGAAAGAAGCTGGTTGGTTTTGGATAAAAACTGGCATTCGCGTCTTAGACCAAAGGGAGGGTATAAGAAGTTAAATGAGGAAAGTTTGGAGAGTAGATGTAAGGAGGATTATTTTAGTACTAAAAACTGCTTCTCACAGATTCACAATTTGTATTCAATGATTATAAATTGACATTGAATTTTAACGGCTTCTTCTTAAAACAACAAACAATGCACTAGCCAGGGTCTTGAATCTTAAAGCTTAACCAACTTTATCACTTCCGCCTTCCGTTTTGAATGAATAGAGAGAAAATAAATGCCCTTCTTAATTTCATAGTTTATCAAAGTATGCGTATCAGTAATTTCTTTTTTATAGATAAGTTTACCTGTTACATCTGCTATTTCGCAAAGACCCCCAACCAATCCTTCTTGAACGACTAAGTTCCACGTATTGCTTGAATTTATAGGATTTGGGTAAACAGATATTCCATTGTTATCTGAAATCTCATCGATACCTGAGACAATAAATTGAATGGGATTTGACGTTGCAAAGCATCCATTCGAATCGGATACCTCAACCGTATAATAACCCTGCTGTGATGCCACATAAACGGAAGAATTCGCGCCAGCCAATAAGGTAGAGTTCAAGTACCATTGATATGTATTTGAATTATATGCAGTGAGGGTATCTGCATTTATGCTAATTGATATTGATGGTAATGGAAATACGTTCAACGCTAAATGGTTTGAAGCAACTGTACAATTATTTACGTCCGTAGCTGTTACGTAATAATTTCCGGCTTGGGTGGCATAAATACATTCACTAGTCTTTCCCGAATTCCATATATAAGACACAAAACCTGAGGTGGCACATATAGAAGCAGTATCGCCAGCGCAAATGGTAGATTTATCACTCGATATTATCAAAGTACTTACGGAGAATCCATTTATGTCAATGCTATCATGAACAAAACAGCCATTGCCATCGGACACGGTAACTGTATAAGTACCAATAGCTAAATTTTCGATTGTATCGTTGTTTGCATTGTTACTCCAGGTAAAGGTATAAGGTAAAGTACCTGTAATTGGTGTTGCAATAGCAACACCATTATTCAGTCCGCATGTTGCATTAAACCCTGCAAAGTCCACCATTAGGTTATTGGTAGAATCAATAGTAATGGCTGCCGTTGCTGAACATCCACCTTGGTCTGTAACGGTTATTGAATAAGTAGCTGCTCTAACGTTTACAATAATTGAATCCGTAGTTGAATTACTCCATAAGTAAGTGTATGGAAATTGCCCGGAGCTTACGGTCACACTTGCTGAACCGTTATTATTACCACAAGTAGCATTTGACGTAGTTGCGGAAAAATTGATGGCTCCTATTGCGGCACTAACAAATTTAGAAGCAGTGGCCGTGCATCCATTTGCGGGATCAGTTACCGTTACCGTATAAGTTCCTGTTAAAGAAACAATTTTACTATTGGAGGTATTTCCACTGCCCCAATTAAAATTTGCGTTAGGAGTAGTAGAGGATGCGGTAAGTGTTACGCTGGAAACACTGCAAGTAAGTGACGCTGGATTTGCAATGCTCGCGTCAGGTGAGATGGTGTTAGTGGTCACATTTACCGTAGCGGAAGCCGAACAACCAGTGGTGGAGTTTGTGGCAACGACTGTATATACACCTGAGGCGGAGGCAGTGGCGGGATTGGCAGCATTTATTAAACTGCCTCCACTCCAAACCATGGTGGCACCGGCTGAGGTTCCCGTTAAAGTAGTTGATGGATGGGAACAAGTAATATTTCCTCCAATTGCAGCACTTAGTGAAGGGGCACCATTTAATGTAATCGTTACATTGGCAGAGTCAATGCCATTTGACCATTTAAAAATATTTGGCCCTGAAGAAAGTGAGGTAACTGTAGAAGTGGGGCTGGAAGAATTTGAAAAAGAGCCAGTGCCGCTAACAACAGACCATGTTCCGCTTGCAGGACTCTGTGCATTTAAGTTAGCCGAATTGGAACATACCGATTGGTTGACGCCTGCATTCGCTGATGATGTTGTCACAAAACTTCCGGCTTCCAAATAAACAACTGCGTCATAGGCTCCGTCTGTTACGTCCGTTACAATCAGTTTAATATGATAGGTCTGGCCAGGAGTTAATCCATTTTGCTGTGCAGTTAATATCCTTGTATTTCCGTTCAACTCGGTTCCATCAATAGGTCCAAGGTATTCTGCAGTGGATACGTTTTGTACCCAACCAGCATTGGCGGCTTGACATTTGGAAGCGGATGGGGTACCGCCACTTCCACCTACAACTCCGTTATTAACTGAGTTAATCGACACCTCTGAACCGTTTGCGAGTCGAGCTATATTTTTTGCATCATTTGTATAGCCCTGTCCACCAGAGATACCAGGTCCGCTAATTAAAAAACCAAACTTATCGTTGTAAGAAGAACATTGGTAATTGATTATACCTGAATTGTCTGAATATTCTTCAGAACCAAAGACATAACGGAATTTCACAAAGTTAGTGACAGGGACAAAATCAAATTCCAGTAAGGACGCATTGTAATAATTGTATGCCCCTGCTAGAACATCTACATCGTTAATATACACAGGGCAGGAACCTGTTTGCCTAATTTCACCGTTAGCACAAGTGCTAGTATAACCGGTAGACATTTGCGCAGCTGCCCGCGGGTCAGCTCCCACTGCAAGTGGAATGTCGGAGGTGTTGCCGGTAGACAGGACTACCCCCGATGAAAAGCCCATTTGAGCCAGCGTTGTGGTCGATGTAGTAAAATAACCCAGCTGATATTTATTGGAAACATTATAAACTCCTTGATAAGCAACATTCGAAACGGTAGTCCCGCCACCGCTTGGAACTAAAACGCCATCCACTAATTGAGTGGTAGTATAAATGGTGTTGTTAATTGTAATTTGCGCTTGGATGAACATAGCGGTTCCTACAAAAAATATAATGGCCAGAAGTCTTCTGCATGTTAACGATGTAATCATTGGTACTATTTTTTAGCAGGGTAAAACTAGGTGGTTAATATTTTGTTTAAGGAAAAAACTTATTATTTTTAGTAAGTCTGAACTGCACCCAATGAAGAAGAAAAGCAATGTATTTACATTAATTAAAAGCTTGACCATGTCAGAGAAAAGATATTTCAAAATCTTTTCTGACAGGCATATTATTGGATCTAAAAACAAGTATGTTGGCCTTTTTAACCAACTTGACAAGATGTTGGCTGAGGATGACAAAATCATCAAGACTGAATTGAAAAAAGCAGGAATTGCCCGTAATTTTTTAGCAGCTGACAAGAACTACTTATACACTTTAATTTTACGAAGTCTGAATGATTTTCACGACTCAAAGACTTTTAATCTTTCCATTAAGGAGATGCTCCTATCCATTGAGATTCTATTTCACAAAGGGCTGTATCACGAGTGCTTAAAACTGATTGCTAAAGCAGAAGTGCTGGCTAAGGAATGTGAAAATTTTCAGTTAATGATTGATGTATTAATGTGGAAGAAACGATGTAGTGGTTATTCGCTAGGCTTAAGCAAAGCAGCAGAGGTAAACTTATCAATAGACAATTACATATTGAAGCTGAACAACCTGAAGCAAATGACGGATTTATACTATCAAAGTAATCTATTACAAGCCAACGGTGAGAAACTCGCTTACTCTGCTATCTTGAAAAAGTTCAAGGTTCTTCTCAACACTCCTGAATTGAAATCTGAGAAGGATTCGTTGTCATTCTCTGCCAGGGTTTATTATCACCTCATTTATTCGAACTACTATCATGTTATTGACGATAAAAAACAGGAACTTGAACAATTGCGCTTACTGGTAAATATTTTGGATTTATCGAAAACCTACGCTACTGAATATCCGCTTGACTATATCTCCATTTACAACCGCCTGCTTTCTATCGAAAAGCATTTCACAAGTTCATCATTTTTTGATGACATAAAAACACTGAAACAATTCACCGACAGAATATATATTCGGAAAGATGTTTTGGTTCAACGCGTTTTCATTCACATCAGCACTCACGAACTTGAGTATTATCTACTCCGTAATGAATTTAGAAAGGCTTTGACCATTGCGAATGAAATTGAGCAACAAACCGCTATGCTTAACCTGGATATTGAGCCGTACCATCTTATCTACTTCTACTATTTGCAAGCGCAAACCTTGACCTTTAACGGTTCGTATTTGAAAGCTTTAAATTTCACTAACAGAATTCTAAATGATTTCAAAGGCAGCGCAAGACCCGAAGTTTCTACAAAGGCAGAGTTGTTGAATATCATTATCCACTACGAGCTAAGGAATTACTCGTTGGTAGTGTCACTTGCCCGTCACTCACTAAAAGAGAATTTGAAAAGGAAAGGGATTGCCACTTTAGAGGAAAAGCTGTTACTGGCGCTTATAAAAATTTCAAAAAATGGCAGAATGGCCGCTAAAGATGAGTTAGGTATTCTCCAACCTATAGTAGATGATTTCGAGAAAGTGATTAATAAAACTATTGTAGCAGAGCAAACCTTGCTCTCGGTTTGCTACAAATGGACTGCTGCCAAAACAAAAAGAAAGCTGGTAAGTGAATTGTGGGGATAGCGATAAATGGTTATACCAGTAAGAAACTCAAACTTGGATTCTTCAAAATCAAAAATATTTACTCCATCTCCGCGCCCCACATCAATGAGTTTACCGCCTAAACGAACCTCATCATTAATGTTTTCAAAAATGTTGTAGTGCTCGTTATAAGTTATTCTCAAATTCTCTCTCACTCAATCTTCGTTACCGGCACATCGCCTTCTGCGCTTCCCCAGTTTTTGTTTGGCTCGGTACTCATGTTTAGTTCGAGAGTGGCTCCGTTGGTGATGTCAGCATAGTTTAAATAACTTTTGGTGTAGATGGTGCCATTCAGTTTGGCGGAGTTGATATAGACGTTTTCTTTTGAGTTGTTGTTGGCTATGACGGTGAATACTTTGCCATTTTCTAAATGGATAGTTGCTTTGTCCACCACCGGTGAGCCCATGGCATAGTGGTCGCTGCCAGGGCACACGGGGTAGAAACCCAGCGCGCTGAAAACATACCAGGCACTCATTTGTCCGCAGTCTTCGTTGCCCGCGAGGCCATCGGGTTGAGCGCGATACACTTCATTCATTATTCTGCGCACCATGCTTTGTGTTTTCCAGGGCTGCGCGGCATAATCATATTCATAGGCAATCTGGTGGCTCGGTTCATTGCCATGGACATATTGGCCAATCATGCCGGTGATGTCGGGTTGTTTGTGGCCTGTCAGTTTACTCGATGTGGTAAACAGTGTATCGAGAAATGCCGCGAGTTTTTCTTTACCACCCAAGAGTTTCATTTGCCCCGATAAATCCTGCGGCACATAAAACGAATATTGCCAGGCATTGCCTTCGGTGTAGTTGTGGTCGACTTTATAGGGGTCGAAAGGAGAAAGAAAGCTTCCGCTACGCGGGCGCATGAAACCGGTAGAAGGGTCGAAAAGATTTTTGTAGCTGAGTGCGCGCTTCGTAAAATAGGTATAGTCTTCGGTCTTCCCGAGTTTCTTGGCCACCTGCGCAATGCACCAATCGTCATAGCCGTATTCAAGTGTACGAGATACATTTTCACCTGCTTCCGTAAATTTAATGTAGCCGTTATCCTTGTAACTCTTCAATCCGTTCCTATCTTCCATCGCGCTGAACTTCATGGCTTCATATACCTTATTTACATCGAAACCCGTAACTTCTTTCATGCAGGCTTCGGTGATTACGGGAATAGCATGGTAGCCAATCATGCACCATGTTTCGCAACTCGAAAGTTCCCACACCGGCAAACGACCGCCCTCCTGAAATTGATGAACGAAGGTGTTCATGAAATCGGTAGTTCGCTTTTTATCAATCAAGGTGAGCAAAGGATGAAGCGTGCGGTAAGTATCCCAGAGGGAGAAGACGGTGTAATAGTTAAAGTCCTTCGCTTCATGCACCTGAAAATCGCGACCGCGATATTTGCCATCTACATCATTATAAATATTTGGCGGAGTCATGGCATGGTAAAGCGCGGAGTAAAAAGTGCGCAGTACTGTTTCATCTTTGCTCTCAACTTCAATTTTACCAAGTTCTTTGCTCCATGCTGCTTTAGCGTCTACCACGGTTGTCTCGAAATCAAAACCGCTTTGTTCTGCCTGTAAATTATTGCGCGCACCTTCTACACTCACAGCACTAATGCCCACTTTGGCATAAACAACTTCGCCTTCGAAAGTCTCGAAACTAACGAATGCTTTGAGTAAAGAACCAGTGTCGTGTTTGGAATTGGTGTTCGCTGCATCGGCTTTTGCTATTCCTGATTTAGTAAACGGTTTTGAAAATTGAATAACAAAATAGAGAATCTGATTATCTGCCCATTGTTTGCTTACACGCGTTCCTGAAATTTCATTGTTGCCGGTGATGTTTATTTCTCCCTGCTTGGCAAAATCACGGTGGGTTAAATCCAAAATGATATTGGAAGAAGTTGATTTGGGAAAGGTGTATTTGTGTAGCCCCGTGCGTGTAGTAGCTGTCAATTCTACTTTCACTTTCGGCTTATCAAGAAACACCGAGTAGTAACCTGCGCTTGCTTTCTCGCTCTCCTTTTTGAAAGCCGAAGAATATTTTTTGTTGCTGAATTGCGGTTTGCCAACAGTAGGCATCAACAGAATATCTCCATAATCACTACAACCGGTTCCGCTTAAATGCGTGTGTGAGAATCCGTAAATCACTTTATCGGAATAGTGGTAGCCGGAGCATCCATCCCAACCTTTCAGTCGCGTATCGGGACTTAGTTGCACCATACCGAAGGGCATGGTTGGGCCGGGGAAAGTGTGACCATGGCCGCCAGTGCCTACGAAGGGGTCAACATAAGTGGCTAAGCCTGCGCGACCAGCATATAAGTCGGTTTGTAGAAACAGAAATGATATAGCCAGAAAAGCAACGAGGGGTAGATATATTTTTTTCATGCCGCAATTTATAGAAATCATTTTTGTGGCTTGTTACATTTGCCGCGAATGAATTTCAAAGACAGTCGTCAATTTATTTCAAAACTGAACTTAACGAAGCTTGCTAATGCTGCGGGTGTGTTGTCGTCCTACTATTTTTCGAAGTGGAGCAAACGTCCTGTGCAGTGGGGTGTGCCTTTCAATGTTTCGATTGAACCAACTACCAACTGTAACCTTGGTTGCCCCGAATGCCCAAGCGGATTGAAATCATTTACGCGACCTACAGGAAATCTCGATTATGATTTTTATAAAAGAACGGTAGATGAAATTGGCGACAATCTGATTTATCTTTATTTCTACTTTCAGGGTGAGCCGTATCTGCATCCCAAGTTTTTAGAGCTGGTAAAATATGCTTCGCAAAAAAACATTTACACGGTTACATCCACCAATGCTCATTTTTTGACCGAACGAAAAGCACTTGAAACTGTAGAGTCGGGCTTAGACCGAATATTGATTTCAATAGACGGCACTACACAGGAAACTTATGAGCAGTATCGCATAGGCGGAAGTTTGGAAAAGGTAATTGAAGGTACTAAGAATTTAGTTCGTGCGAAGAAGGAAATGAAGTCGGCTACTCCTCATATAATCTTTCAGTTTTTGGTAGTGAAGCCGAATGAACATCAGATTGATGAGTTGAATGTTTTGGCAAAAGAGATTGGTGTGAATGAAGTGAAACTAAAAACTGCGCAGATATACGATTACAAAAATGGAAGTGATTTAATACCCACCATAGACGAATTCTCGCGCTACAAAAAGCAGGGCGATGGTTCTTATAAAATCAAGAATGAATTGCTGAACCATTGCTGGAAACTCTGGCACAGTTGCGTAATTACCTGGGATGGAAAAATTGTCCCCTGTTGTTTTGATAAAGACGCACAACATCAACTGGGCGATTTAAATTCAAAAAGTTTTTTAGAAATATGGAAAAGCGATTTATATCGTTCATTTCGTTCGCGTGTTTTGAAAGGTAGAAGCGAGATAGATATATGCACCAATTGCAGCGAGGGCACAAAGGTGTGGGCAAACCCCTAAATCCTTTAAAGGGGACTTAACAGCCAATACAAAAAGCAAACAGCCGAAGAAATTCTTCGGCTGTTTAAATAATTCAAGTGTGCTTGCTTGTAATTACACCGTCATAATTTCTTTCTCCTTCACCTCCAAATGCTTTTCGACCTTAGCCGAGAAATCGTTTGTGATATTCTGAATAGAAGTTTCGGCACCTTTAGCGCTATCTTCCGGCAAGCCATCCTTTTGAAATTTTTTCACTTTTTCGTTAGAATCTTTGCGAAGTGTGCGAATAGAAATGCGGCATTTCTCTGCTTCCGCTTTTGCACTCTTCACCAAATCCTTTCTTCTTTCTTCGGTCATAGAAGGAATGTTCAAACGAATAATCTTGCCATCGTTTTGAGGAGTGATACCGATGTTCGCTTTCAAAATTGCTTTTTCAATTTCAGGTAACATGGTAGCATCCCAAGGTTGAATGGTCAGGGTTCGTGCATCCGGTGTAGATATATTTCCTACCTGAAAAAGGGGAGTCATTGCTCCATAAGCATTAACTTCTACTCCATCGAGCATACCAGATGTTGCACGGCCTGCACGAATTTTTGACAATTCAAATTCGAAGTGCTCGATGGCCTTTTGCATTAATGCTTTTGTGTCGTCTAATAGTTTTTTTACGTCTGCGTCAGTCATGATGTTTGCTTATTATAAATAATGATTGATAATTTAATCTGTAACTACCGTTCCAATCTTCTTGCCATCCAAAATCCTCTTCAAGTTTCCTTTTTTGTTTACATCAAATACGATTATCGGCAAGTGATTCTCCTGACAAAGAGTAAAGGCGGTTAAATCCATCACACTTAATTTTTTCTTTAGCGCCTCGCCAAAGGTAATGGTATTATATTTTTTAGCCTTTTGATTTTTCTCAGGGTCTGAATCGTAGATACCATCTACTCTTGTTCCTTTTAAAATTACATCGGCTTCAATTTCAGTAGCCCGAAGTGCAGCGGCTGTATCGGTAGTAAAATAAGGGTTACCTGTGCCAGCTCCGAAAATAACCACGCGTCCTTTCTCTAAATGACGCACGGCTCTGCGTTTAATAAACGGCTCTGCAATTTCTTTCATTTCAATGGCACTTAATAAGCGTGTACTTACTCCAATTTTTTCGAGTCCGCTTTGCAAGGCCATACTATTAATTACGGTGGCTAACATTCCCATGTAGTCGCCTTGCACTCTATCTATTCCATTTGCGGTTGCCTGAATACCCCGGAAAATGTTTCCTCCGCCAATCACTACCGCCACCTGCACACCTGCATTGGAAGCCTGTTTAATTTCATTAGCATATTGCATGACCATGTCGGCATCAATACCAAATTGCTTACTACCCATGAGTGATTCGCCACTAAGTTTAAGGAGGATACGCTTGTATTGCATAGTGGCGAAAATATAAAACAGGGCTGAATCACCTAAATTATAATAGCCCAATGAGTTCTATTTTTGAGGATAACTTTATACAGCCCAAACTTTTTCAACTCCACCCTATTATTTTCTTTGCCGCATCATGTCTACCGAGTTTAAAGTGTTTTTAATCGCAGCCGCTATTCAATGCACTTACTATCTAGTTGTCTTTTTCCGCCTCAATTTTGTCCGTCCCTTCACTAGTATGCCCGAAAATCTTCCTCCGGCATCCGTTATTATCTGCGTTAAAAACGAAGCGCAGAATCTGCTGCAAAACCTAAAGGTTGTATTGATTCAACAATACAAACAGTATGAAGTGATTGTTGTAAACGATGGCAGCACCGATAATTCTTTAGATGTGCTAGTAGAATATTATAAGCGCAATCTCAATTTGAAAATCATCAACATAGATACGAATGAAAAGAAACCGTATGCCGGCAAAAAGTATGCATTGATGAAAGGGATTGAAGCGGCCAGCTTTGATACAATTGTTGTTACAGATGCTGATTGCCGACCAGCCACTACTCAGTGGCTGGCAAAAGTGGTAGGCAGCTATATGAGGGAAACAAAAATTGTGCTGGCACATTCGCCCTATGAAAAGCAAAGCGGTTTTCTGAATAAGTTAATCCGCTATGAAAACTTCATTACAGCCATGCAGTATTTTGGATTTGCCAAATTGGGTTTACCGTATATGGGTGTAGGCAGAAATCTTTCCTACAAAAAAGAGTTGTTTGAATCCTTCAAAGGTTTTGAGAAATCAAAAAACATTCTGACCGGGGATGATGATTTACTGGTCAACGCTACCGCTACCCAAAGCAATACGGAAATCTGTATTGATAAAGACACCTTCACTTATACCAAAGCAGAAACACGTTGGGTGGATTGGATAAACCAGAAGAGAAGGCATTTGCGTTCGGGGTTTCGGTATAAAATTCATCACATCTTTTTACTTTTCTTTTTCGCACTCAGCAACTTTGTTTTTTATAGTTCCATTTTTCTTCTATTGGCAAAAGGCGTTTCACTGAATGCCGTTGGGGGTGTACTTGCCGTTGTTTTACTTATCAAGCTTTTATCTGTCTTCAACGTTTATAAAAAGCTCGGTGCAAAAGATTTGTTTTTGTTGACTCCCGTGCTGGACTTTTGTTATGCGCTCTATCTCCTGATTATATTTTTCTTATTATTGCTAAAACCTCAAAACAGTTGGAAGTAAATCCTAAATTTTCATCACGCGCCCAAGAGGACTTGGAGTTAGTGGACAAAGCAAAAGTAGGCGATCAAGTAGCTTTTGGAAAGCTGATGGATCGCTATCGTGATTCTATATTTTTTATGGTCCTTAAGATGGTTCACAATCGTGACGATGCTGAGGATTTGACTCTCGAGGCGTTTGGCAAAGCCTTCAACAGCATTACGAATTATTCAGCCGATTTTGCCTTTAGTACGTGGCTTTTCAAAATCGCCACGAATAACTGTATTGATTTTATCCGTAAGAAAAAGCTACAAACTACTTCTTTAGACCAGACCACTACTACAGAAGACGGAGAGGTAACTCCGATTGCGGTAAAAGACCATGCGGCTAACCCGGAAGAAACGATGGTGAAAGAGCAGCGCGCAGCAAAAATACGTGGGGCTATTGAACAACTTTCGCCTAAGTATCGTTCGTTGATTGAACTTCGTTATTTGGATGAATTGTCCTACGAAGAAATTTCCGAGAAACTCGACATTCCACTCGGCACCGTGAAAGCGCAGTTATTCCGTGCTAAGGATATGCTTTACAATATTCTAAAGATTACTAAAGAGAAATACTAAAAGTACGAAGTAAATAATACGAAGTACCGGATGGAACTGCTCTTAAAATATTTCCCCGACCTGTCGCAAAAGCAGATGCAGGAGTTTTCGGCCTTGCAAAAGATTTACACGGAGTGGAATGAAAAGATAAATGTAATCTCCCGAAAGGATATTGAGAATTTACTCGAGCGCCACGTACTCCACTCCCTGAGCATTGCTAAACTCATTCAGTTTAAGAACGCGACTAAGATTATGGACTTAGGCACCGGTGGTGGATTCCCTGGTATTCCTCTATCCATTCTTTTTCCCGATTGTCGGTTTCATTTGGTGGATTCTATTGGAAAGAAACTAAAAGTGGTGGAGGCCGTGAAAGATGAACTTGGTTTGAAAAATATTTTCACATTTCATTCAAGAGCAGAGGACATGGAGTTTCAATATGACTTTGTCGTTTCGCGTGCTGTTGCCCCGCTCACCGATTTGCTGGAGTGGACCAAAAAGAAATATCTCCCAAAGAATCATCACCTTACTCACAATGGATTGATTTGTTTGAAAGGAGGAAATATAGATGAAGAAATTGCGGTAGTGAAAAACGCCAGGAAGGTTTCTATCTCTTCTTTCTTTGAGGAAAGCTTTTTCAAAGACAAGTATATTGTGTACACCGAGCAGTAGTTAAAGCGTACTCTTTTTCCCGTTTAAATATTCCTTGTAAGCTTCCCGTACAATTCCATCGCCTAGGCCTATTTTAGGAATGAAAATTTTGTCGGCATCTACCCATTTCATAATGCTGGTAAAAATTTCTCCGGCCGGAACTATCACATCCGCTCTGTCAGGATTTAAATCATACAATTTCATCCGCTCTTCGTAGGTGTGCATTCTTAAATCTTCAACAAGCGCATTCAGTTTTAAAAATGAGAGGGCCTTTCCCGGCTTTAACTCCGCCAGCTTTGAAATGCGATTAATGTTTCCACCCGAACCTAGCATGGAGAAATCTTTCAGGGTTCCTGCTTTTTCCTTTACCCATTCTTTCATCCGTTTCCAATCTTCCTTCTTTACTTGGTTTTGGAGAATACGAATGGTGCCAATAGCAAAAGATTTGGCCGCTATAGGTTTACCTTTTGAGAAAATAGTGATTTCAGTGCTGCCACCACCTACATCTACAAACAAGCAGTTGTTCACCATTTGGCCAAGTGAAGCATTTTGTGAATTGAAGATAAGGCCGGCTTCCAGATTGCCTGAAATGATTTCTATATTCAATCCACTCTTGTCCTTAATGCGCTTGATAATTTGGGGGCCGTTTACAACTTCGCGCAAGGCTGAGGTGGCGCAACCTTTGTAATGAAGAACGTCATTCGCTTTCATCAGATATTTAAAAGCCAACATCGTTTCCTCCAAATGCTGTATAGAAATCTCAGGGATCTTATGGTCTATAAACGCGTTACCGCCCAAGCGAACCGGCACCCGAATGAGGGAACTCTTTTTGAAGATAGGTCCTTCGCCATTCTGCAATACGTTTGAAATGAGCAAGCGTACGGAGTTAGAACCAATATCAATAGCTGCAAATTTCTTAATCTCCAATTCGCTGTAATTTTTTCGAAAAGTAGTGTCAATAGCTATAAATAGATAGCCAACTTTTCAACGAAAGAATGTTAGAACCGTTTTGTCAAAAAATAATTCTACAACTTGCTCAGATAGGAGTAAATAGCTTCCTGTGAGCGCACCTTTGTTTTTGACTCAGTAGTTTTATGCTCGTTGTTTTGAGCGGTATCCAGTATCCTTGCCTTTACATTATCCTTCCATTGCAGCTCCAACATATCGCGCAATTCTTTTTGCAATTTCTTATCGTAAACGGGGCAGGTAACCTCTATTCGTGTATCCAGATTTCTAACCATCCAGTCGGATGAAGAAATATAACACAGTTGGTCTCCGCGATTACCGAAAAAGAAGATGCGTGAATGTTCCAGAAGCCGGTCAATAATGCTGATGACTTCGATATTTGAACTCATGCCCGGCACACCTGCCATGATGCCGCACATACCGCGAACGATGATTCGGATTTTCACACCGGCTTTGCTGGCTTCGTAAAGAAGCGTAATTAATTCTTCATCCACCAGCGAATTCATTTTCAAAAAGATTTCTGCGAGCTTACCGCTTTGTGCTGCATCCATCTCGTTTTGAATAAGCCGGACCAATTTCTTACGCGTTGATTGTGGCGAGAGAACGAGATGTTTGAAGTTGTGTACCTTATAGTTCTTTTCAAAGAATTCAAAAACATTCTCTACTTCCTTTGTAATGCGTGAGTCAGCGGTGAGCAATGAGTCATCGCAATAAACCTGAGATGTCAACTCGTTGTAATTACCCGTAGTGATATTGGCGTAGTGTTGCAGCTTTCCGTTTTCATTCCTTGAAATCAAACAAAACTTGGAATGCACTTTTAATCCCGACACTCCATAAATTACCTGGATGCCCTGCTCTTGCAAATGCTTTGCCCATTTAATGTTTGCTTCTTCATCAAACCGGGCCTGCAGCTCAAGCACGGCCACCACCTGCTTTCCGTTTTGCGCAGCATTACTAAGGGCATTTATCACCATCGACTTTTTCGCCAAACGATAGAGGGTGATTTTTATGGTCTTCACATTCGGGTCAATGGCCGCTTCGCGCAACAAATCAATGAAGTGAGAAAAACTCTGGTAAGGATAATGCAACATCACATCATTCTTCTTCAACACTTCGAAGTAGCTTTGATTACCGCGAAGCAATTTATGTTGCAGAGGTTTGAGCTTAGCATACATTAAACTCTTGGTGCCAATGGCGGGGAACTTCATAAAATCCTTGAAGTTATGGTAGCGCCCTCCGGGAATCAGGTTATCCAAATCACGCAACTTCATTTTCAGTTTAATAAAATCGAGCAGGTCTTTGGGAATAGCCGCATCGTACACAAATCGAACAGGGTTTCCTTTTTGCCTCGCCTTTACGCTCTTCGATATTTTGTCAATGAAACTTTGCGAAATATCATTGTCAATATCTAACTCTGCATCTCGGGTCAGCTTTATGGTGTAGGCCTCAATTTTATTGAAAGGAAAAAACGAAAACACTTCAGGAAGATTGAATCGAATAATGTCATCTAACAAAATGATGTATTCATTTTGATTGTGGGATGGAAGCGTAATGAACCTTTCCACCACATTTGTCGGAATTTCAATCAGCGAGAATTGCTTCTGCAACGGTTTATTGATAACCGAAAGTTTGATAGCGAGATAAATCGTTTTGTCTTTCAAATAAGGGAACGACTTCACCTGATTAATCATGATAGGGACAAGAGCCGGACGTACATTTTCATTGAAATAATCCTTTACAAATATTTTCTGCTCGCGGGAGAGTTGTTTTTCGTTGATGATGAATATTTTGTCCTTGCGCAATTCGTTTTGCACCTCGTTATAAATTTTTTCAAAGAGCTTGCTTTGGCTTAAAACCTTCTTCTGCACATCTTCCAGTGTCTTCTTGGGTTTGTAGTGAACCCCTGCCTTAGCTTTCTTACCAACCAGCACCAATCGCTTGAGGGTGGCAACTCTTACCCTGAAAAATTCATCTAGATTATTGGAAAAAATACCGAGGAAACGCAAGCGCTCAATTATAGGCACAGTAGGGTCGGCAGCCTCCTGCAAAACCCGTTCATTAAAACTCAGCCAACTTAATTCCCGATTGATAAACTTGATATTCTTAGACATAGATTAAATCTTATAACGTTTAAACCCGATTGGGCTTAAACCCGAAAATAGAAGAATAGAGCAGATGAAGAAATGACCAGCCGAAGGCCGACAAAAGATTTAATGCAGAATTTACATCCAGATGCCGTTCGACAAACGGTGTTTAAGATGGCCGCGACAGTCCTTCTTCACATTGCACGAGGGAGCCATTAGCAGCAGAAAACAAAGGAGAAGGATGAGGATACTTTTGTCGCCATTCATGGCGGTTATTTAACGCCAATCAAAAACTCATATTGTCTTGGGCGTTAGAAAATGCTTGAGTTTGCCCGCAGATGTTCCGCCAATTTCCCAGGTATCGTTTTCTAACTGTAGCCATGCCACTGCGGTGGTTGGCATATCCTCCAGTTTATTTTTCAAAAAGAGATTGGCAAAATCGGTGATGGAAGGATTATGTCCAATGACCACAAGAGTTTCAATCTTGTTGTCTGTTTCCCGAATTACCTGCAAATAATCTTCGGCACTGGATTCATACAATCTCATGTCGAAAAGGATTTTGTTGTAATCATAAGGCAAATGATTACAGAAGTGTTCAGCCGTTTGTTTGGTGCGCAGGGCGGGAGAGCACAAAATCAAATCGGGTTGAAGGCACAGTTTGTTTAATTGCCTGGCCATATCTTCAGCATCTTCGGTTCTGTCGTTTTTGATTGGCCGGTCGAAGTCGCGCATGCCGGGTTCGGCCCAGCTTGATTTGGTGTGGCGGATAAGGATAAGGTTGCGTTTCATAAATTAAATGTAGCCGCGAATTTAATTTTTGATAACATGGGAACTCATTTCCTTTTATATCTTCGCATGGTCATGAAGCGATCTAATTACATACAGAAGATATTTGCAATTGTCTTTACGGCTATTGTATTGTTTACTGTAACGGTACGCGAAACCCACTATTTGTTTGCCGAACATCATGCGGTCAACGAACATTGTGAAAATCACCTGCACAGTCAGGAAGAACACGCGCATTGTTCGGTTTGTAAGTTTGATGTTTTGTTTTTTACCGATGAAATTTCGCATCCCTCCTCCAGCGAAGTCCGGTTTTTCCAAAACCTTTTCTTCACTTCTTATCACTCTGTAATTCTCCTAACGGAAGTTTCTTCCCACTCGCTTCGAGGTCCTCCCCTATTCGGATAGTTTTTCTTTCTGCGCACAAAAAATCTTTGTGCGCTGCAATTCATTTTCTTCTATCCATAAATAAATGCAATGAAAAAAAGTCTATTGCTGTTGATGTGCCTTAGTGCATTGATGGCATCTTCTCAAATAAATTTAAGCGGCACTATTGCCGACAAAACAAACGGTGAAAAATTGCAGAGTGCAGCTGTTTCCATTCCCGAATTGAAGCGCGGAACAACTGCTGATGCCAACGGTAATTTTTCTTTTCCCGCATTGCCAGCAGGTAACTACTTGCTCAACATAAAATACGTAGGTTATGCCTCACAGAACTTTCCATTGAAACTTTACCGCGACACCACTATTCAGATTTTGCTTTCGCAAACCGCAGCCGAGCTGAATGATGTGATTGTGACGGGAGTGTCGAAGGCTACAGAGATAAAAGAATCTCCGGTGGCCATTACGTTAGTGAATGAAAGAGAACTGGATGCCCTTACTTCCAGCAATATTGTAGATGCCATTGCTAAACTTCCGGGCGTTTCGGCTATCAGCACCGGAGCGGCCATTTCCAAGCCCGTGATTCGCGGTTTGGGTTATAACCGGGTGGTTACTTTGAATGATGGATTTAAGCAGGAAGGGCAACAGTGGGGAGATGAACACGGTATTGAGATTGATGAAGCGAGTGTGGGCCGCGTAGAGATTTTGCGCGGGCCAGGAAGTTTGATGTATGGCAGCGATGCCATAGCGGGCGTTGTAAATTTTTTGCCGCATGAACCTTTGACCGAAGGCACCGTGGCACTGAACGCAATGTTGAATTATCAATCGAACAATAACCTGATGAGTTCGAGTTTGATGAACGCGGGAAATGTGAAAGGATTCAACTGGAATATTCGCGGCAGCAATAAAGCAGCCGGTGACTATTCGAATAAATATGACGGCAGGGTTTGGAACAGTGGGTTTAAGGAATGGAATATGAACGGAGGATTTGGCGTGACGAAGCAATGGGGTTATTCGAATATTTCGTTCAGTTCCTTTAATCAGCAGATTGGTTTTAATGAAGGCGCACGCGACAGCAGTGGAAGGTTTCTGCACGAAACCGCAAGTGGCGACAGTGTATTGATTTCATCGGTCACCGAAAATGATTTGAAGGGCTACAAAATTTCGGTGCCTTATCAGCGCATTAATCATCAACGGGTTTATTGGCAGAACAAAGTATTTATAGGTCGCGGAAGTTTGCTGCTGAATGCCGGCTGGCAGATGAATGAGCGCAGAGAGTTCGGAGATGTGTTGCAGCCCACCGTGGCTGCTTTACATTTTGTGATGCACAGCGCCTCGTTCGATTTGCAATATCATTTGCCCGAGCTGAAAGAATGGAACACCACCTTCGGCTTCAGTGCGCTCTATCAGCAAAGCAACAACAAGGGCAGCGAGTTTTTAATTCCCGC
>CANJVG010000025.1 GCA_947478005.1 Bacteroidota bacterium | reverse complement strand
GGTGATTACTTTCCTTCGAAAAATATCCGGCAATTCCACACATCTGGTTTCAATTCAGGTTTCCTGCAAATATGCTACAAGGCATAATCTTACAAAGCAAACAACTTTAAAAATACGTGTAATTTTTAAGGGTTTACTAATGAGACCGAAATAATCGCTTAGTTTTGATTTAAGAAATGGAAGTAATTGACCTATTACTGTTACCGGTTTACATTGGCTTAATCTATGTATTTGCCAATTATATCCGGGGTAAAAACAGCGGCAATCAGATTTATCAGCGCTATTACATGAAAGGCCTCAACTATAAAATGTTTGGGTCCTTAGGTTTCGCTACTATTTACCTTTTCTACTACCGCGGTGGCGACAGCATCAACTTTCACATCACCATGCAACCACTATACCGGTTGTTTTTTCAAAACCCCGGAGAGTTTTTCTTTTTTCTATTGACCCCAACTTCAGCATATCCGTTAGACTGCCTCTATGAAGCTATGATGAAGGGAGTCGGGTATCTTTGTCGGGGAACAGCATCTCTGTCTACCATTCGTTTGGGGGCTTTCATTAATCTATTCTGCTTTAACTCTTACTTAGTCTGTTCGGTTGTATTTAGCTTTATCTCCTACGTTTTTATTTTCAGAGCATTCGCACTTTTCTGCTCCATTTATCCTAAGCTGGAGAAACAATTATCTATTGCCTTTCTTATGATTCCGTCCGTTTTATTTTGGGGGTCTGGCGTTTCTAAAGACACTATTATGTTGGGTAGTATTTTGCTCTTGATAACTGCATATTATCAACTGGTAATCAGTAAGCGAAATCCTCTGTCAAATCTGATTTGGGTTGTCATTTCGGCCTATGTCATTTCTTCGATTCGGGGCTTTATTTTATTCTCTATTGTTCCCGGCCTGTTGCTTATGACAGCGGTCTATTACCGGTCGTCTTTCAAAAATGCTCTTGTGCGTGTAATTATAGGACCTGTTTTTTTAGGTGTGGGCGTGCTGATGTCTTATCTTTTTATTCAGGGTATTGGCAATACAGTTCAATCCTATAACCTCGATATTTTGGCACAAAAGGCGGAAGGCTTTCACAGTTGGCATACCTATCTGGGGGAAACACAAGGTGGTTCTACTTATTCACTTGGTAACGATGTCGATTATTCGATAGCCGGAATTCTTAAAAAAGCACCTATAGCCCTGGTGATTTGCTTGTTTGGGCCTTTTGTTTGGCAAATCAGAAATGCAGTTATGCTCATGGCCGGGATAGAAAGTCTGGTGTTCCTGTTTTATTTTTTTAAAGTCTTTCTGAACGTAAGGGCCTATCGGGCGCTCAACATTTTATTTCGCGACCACATCGTGATGTTTTGTATTCCGGTTATCGTCATTATTGGCATAGCCATAGGCATGACAAGCTTTAATTATGGCGCCCTTGTCCGCTATCGCATACCCATTCAACCTCTTTTAGCGATCTTACTTATCATTACCAATTATAGAATCAACAATCCCGAAGCAGCATAATTATTGTTTTAACTGCCACTTGTTTTTTACTTTCACAGCAAAAATAGCATCATGATAAATGTTACACGCGCATTTCTCCCGCCAACAGAGCAATACGAAAAATATCTAAAAGGAATTTGGGAACGAGCCCACCTCACCAATAACGGGCCGCTACTCCTTGAATTGGAAGAAAAGCTGAGAGTTTATTTTGAGTCAAAGCATTTTGTTTTTCTCAATAATGGTACGTCCGCCATTCAGATTGCGATAAAAGGATTAGGCCTTACCGGTGAAATAATAACCACACCGTTTTCCTACGTTGCAACCACATCTTCTATCGTTTGGGAAAATTGCGAACCGGTATTCGCTGACATTGATATTAATACTTTAACTATTGATGCATCTAAAGTAGAAGCGCTTATTACTGCGAAAACTACCGGTATTCTAGCCACCCACGTCTATGGAATTCCTTGCGATGTTGAAGCGCTTGAAAGAATTGCGAAAAAACACAACCTGAAAATTATTTACGATGCCGCTCATGCTTTTGGCGTTAAATACAAGGGCAAGCCATTGGTAAATTATGGCGATGCTTCTACCTTGAGTTTCCATGCCACCAAACTTTTTCATACAACAGAAGGCGGAGGAATTGTTACCAATGATGAGACGGCAGCACATAAATTCAGTTATATGCGCAACTTCGGGCACAAAGGGCAGGAAGAGTTTTGGGGGGTAGGTATCAATGCGAAAAATTCAGAGTTTCATGCGGCAATGGGTTTGTGTGTGTTCCCTTATGTGGAAGAGATAATAAGGAAGCGCAAGGAACTTACGGAGCTTTATGATGAACTTTTGCTGCAAGATGACTTGCATGTTACTCGACCATCCATACCCGCAGAAACTGAATACAATTATTCATACTACCCGATTTTATTTGAGAGTGAGGCTGTTTTAAAAAGTGTCGTCTTATCTCTTCATGCAGATTTTATTCATCCACGTAGATACTTCTATCCCCCTCTTTCAACGGTCAATTATGTGAAGCCGCACAATGTGCCTATAACCACAGATGTGTCGGGGAGAGTTCTCTGCCTACCGCTTTATTATGAGCTGGAAACAGAGCAGGTAAGGCGCATTTGCCAGATTATGCGTCAGGTACTGCGCTTTAATTCCTAAGGGAAAAAGATACTTTCGCGAGGCTTATGGCAGCCCTAGATAGTAACAGAGAAGACTGGACCCAGGTAATTGAACCCACCGAAGGGCTATTCAAGTTTAATTTACGCGAACTGTGGCGATATCGTGATTTGATATTGCTGTTTGTGCGAAGAGATTTTATTGCCGTTTACAAACAAACGGTACTCGGCCCGCTTTGGCATTTTTTACAACCCCTTTTTACCACGGCCGTTTACACCCTGTTTATTTCCATCGTAAAAGTCCCCACGGACGAGATTCCACGTATCCTCTTTATTCTAACTGGTGTAGTACTTTGGAACTATTTCTCCTCTTGTTTGATTAAGACCTCAAATACATTCATTGGAAATGCCAGCATTTTCGGCAAGGTTTATTTTCCGCGTCTTGTAATCCCAATCTCAGTTATTATCTCAAATCTGATGAGCTTTGCAATTCAGTGTTTGCTCCTCATTCCTTTTTTGATTTACTATCGTCAAAATATACATCCCACCATTTATATCCTTGCTATTCCCTTTCTAATCCTTCTTTTAGCTATGATGGGTTTGGGCCTGGGTATTTTGGTTTCATCGCTCACAATAAAATATAGGGACTTAAATTACCTGATTGCCTTTGGTGTTCAATTGGCTATGTATGCTACTCCTGTAATTTATCCTCTTTCGTTAATTCCGGGTAGATTTAAAGCAATCGCCTCGTTAAATCCACTTTCTCCGATAGTGGAGGTTTTCCGTTGCGCGCTTTTGGGTAAAGGAACTTTTTCGATAGAGACTATTTTATACAGCACCGTATTTGCCTTCGGTATTTTAATCTTGGGAGTTTTGATGTTTCGGAGAGTTGAGAATAGTTTTATGGATACCGTTTAAACAAAGAAATTGAGCACCGTTATTAAAGTAGAAAATGTTTCAAAAGTGTACGAGCTCGGTAAAATGGGCACGGGCACTCTCGCGAGTGATATACAACGAGCGTTTGCGCGCATGACCGGCAAAGAGGACCCCTTGTTACGTATAGGTGAAACCTATGACGAAAAGGCAATCCATATTGCTTTACGCGATGTCAGTTTTGATGTTACTCAAGGACAGGTTTTGGGCATCATTGGAAAGAACGGAGCAGGAAAAAGCACCTTGCTAAAAATCCTTTCGCGTGTTACTGCACCTACTACAGGCAAAGTAAAAATGAAAGGTCGCTTAGCCAGTTTGCTGGAGGTAGGCACTGGTTTTCATCCCGAACTATCCGGCAGAGAGAATATATTTTTGAATGGGGCCATTTTGGGCATGACCAACAAGGAAGTGGCAAGAAAGTTTGATGAGATAGTTGAGTTTAGCGGAGTATCAAAATTTATTGATACCCCGGTGAAGCGATACAGCAGCGGAATGTATGTGCGATTAGCATTTGCCGTAGCCGCCCACCTCGAACCCGAAATATTAATTGTGGATGAAGTCTTAGCTGTAGGCGATGCAGATTTTCAACGGAAGTGTCTGGGTAAAATGAAAGACGTTTCGTCTCATGGTAGAACCGTCTTGTTCGTGAGCCATAATATGGAAGCAGTAAAAAATCTTTGCCAGGAAGTGGTACTGCTTGAAAAGGGACAAGTGGCCGAAATAGGAAAACCCGCTGCGGTTATCAATTCCTACTTTAAGCGAAACACGCAATACAACTCTCAAATTCTTTTTAATGAACAAGAAGCTCCAGGAAACGAACTTGTGAAACTAAGGCGTGCCGAATTACATATTCAGCAGGGGGAGATTTTAGATATCAACCATGGATTTGAATTACAGTTCGAATTCGATTTAGAAAATGACTATTCTGAATTCAGTTATAGTTTAAATCTGTTTGCCATTACCGGGGAACATATTTTCAATACAGTTTCACCGGTTGTAAGCGCAAAAAGGGGGCGAGTAGTCGCAAGTTGTTTGGTTCCCGCAGACTTAATGAACAGTGGAGATTTTACCGTTTCAATTATGGCAGTAAGCCAGCGTTCAATTACCCTCTTCTACTTTCAAAATGTTTTAAATTTTGAAATTTTCGACAATCGAGAGAACGAAAAATGGTTCGGAAATATCTCCGGAGCTGTGCGTCCCAAATTAAATTGGAAACTTTCTTAAAGATAGGGGAATGATTATTGTCAAAATTTTTCAGGGAATAGGCAATCAATTATGCCAATACGCCTACGGTCGTGCGCGCGGGCTTGACTTGGGTGTAGAATTTAAAATTGACAACTCCTATTACATCAACTACTCCGAAGTAACTCAATATGGATTTACATATAAGCGTGATTACGGTTTGGACCACTTTAACATTCTAAACAATGTGGCCAGCGAAGAAGAGATCAGAAAAGTAAAAACAGTAGACGGTAGTAACCGAATTGCTTACTACATCAATAAAAAGTTACACGAACGCGCCCCCTATTATCGGAAACGTTGGGTAAAAGAAAAGGAAACTGTTTTTGACCCTAATCTGCTTCGCATTAAGGACAATACCTACGTAGAAGGATATTTTGTGAGTGAACTTTATTTTAGAAAGCATAGAAATGTAATTCTGAAAGAATTTACTTTGAAGAATCCGGTTAATGAAAAGAATGCAGAAGTGATAAAACGAATGCAGAATACCGATTCTGTTTGTATCAGCATTCGCAGAACCAATTTTCTCGCTAATCCGATTATGAATGTTTGCAGGGAGCAATACTACACCGATGGGCTAAAGGCAATGGCCGACATGCTTGGGAAAAACATGCGGGTCTTTATTTTCTCTGATGACAATGAATGGGTGTTGAATAATTACAAGATTCCGTATGAACACGAATTTGTGACGCACAATTTCCCTGATTTTTATGAAGATCTCCGTCTCATGACTTACTGTCGAAACCATGTGATTCCAAATTCCACCTTTAGTTGGTGGGGCGCATGGCTTACACAAAACGAAGACAAGAAAATTATTGCTCCTAAAATATGGTTGAATTCAGACGAAGATTACTCAACCGTAATTCCTGAGAGCTGGATTAAACTGGAAAACAAATTCTAATGGCGAAAAAAATTCTGATAACAGGTGGTGCAGGCTTCATTGGCTCAAATCTTTCGCTTCAACTTTTGAAGAAAGGATATGAGGTAATTGTACTGGATAATCTCTCTCCGCAAATTCACGGCTCAAAAGACGAATCGCCTTTATACAATTCGATAAAAGACAAAGTCCGGTTTATAGAAGCAGATGTTCGCGGTAGAGCAAGTTTAGTTGATGCGGTAAAACAGGCAGACATGATTGTTCATCTCGCAGCAGAAACCGGCACGGGCCAATCCATGTATTCGGTGGCGAAGTATATTGATGTTAATTGTACCGGCACGGGAGTTTTGCTCGATGTGTTGCTCAACGAAAAACACCACGTAGAGAAGGTGGTGCTTTCCTCATCACGCGCTGTTTATGGCGAAGGGAAATATGAGAACGCTCAAAGAGAGGCTGTTTATCCTGCATCGCGAAGTGAGGAGCAGATGCAGCGGAAAAAGTTTGAGCCCCAAGATGAAGATGGGAATGATTTAGTGGTTGTTGCCACTGACGAAAATTCAAATATCAACCCGCTTTCGCTCTACGGCATTACCAAATACAATCAGGAGCAGTATGTTAGCATGATGTGCGATGCGGCAAAAATTCCGTTTGTAATTTTCCGCTATCAGAATGTTTATGGCCCAGGTCAGTCACTTAAAAATCCTTATACCGGCATTCTTTCTATTTTTTCTACACAAATCAAAAACGGCAACAATATCAACGTATTTGAAGATGGATTGGAAAGCCGCGATTTTGTTTTTGTAGATGATGTGGTGAATGCCACGATTCTCGGAATCGAAAGTCCGGAGGCAAATAATGAAGTGTTTAATGTAGGCTCTGGCGTTGCTACTTCGGTTTTAACGGTGGCAGAAACTTTAAAGCGCCTCTATCAATCGAACATTGAAATAAAAACTACCGGCAATTATCGATTGGGCGATATTCGACACAATTTTGCGGCACTCGAAAAAATAAAATCAAGACTGGGATTTGTTCCGAAGACGGATTTTGAAACAGGGATAAAACTTTTTGCCGATTGGGTAAATACGCAGCAGATTGAAAAGGATAATTACGATAAAAGCATGGCTGAACTGGCCGCCAAAGGTTTACTGAAACAATAAGAAGGATTCATGCTCTTCAATTCATTTACCTTTCTTCTATTTTTTCCGATTGTAACAATCATTTACTTTTTGTTGCCTCAACGAGCACGATGGGCATGGTTGCTGGCTGCCAGTTGCTATTTCTACATGTTCTTCAAAGCGGTTTACATTCTCATTCTATTCTTCACCATCATCATTGACTACTTCGCGGGAATTTTGTTGGAGAACGAACAGAATGCCAAAAGAAAAAAATGGTGGCTCATTGCCAGCTTAGTGGCAAACGTTGGGGTGCTGGCTGTTTTCAAGTATTTCAACTTTCTTAATGGAAATATATTGGGGCTGTGCACTTTGTTTGGCGCAACCAACCCGATTCCTTACCTAAGTATTTTATTGCCTATCGGTCTTTCATTTCATACTTTCCAGGCAATGAGTTATACAATTGAAGTCTATCGCAGCCATCAAAAAGCCGAACGCCATTTTGGAATTTATGCCCTCTATGTAATGTTCTATCCGCAGTTAGTAGCCGGACCAATAGAGCGCCCGCAAAACATGTTGCATCAGTTTTACGAAAAACATGTTTTCGATTATACCCGTGCTGTTCAGGGCTTGCGTCTGATGCTTTGGGGTATGTTTAAAAAAGTGGTGATTGCCGACCGCCTAACCTTGTTTGTCGACCCGGTGTACAATCATCCAAATGATTACCACGGCTTCCAAACCATTCTGGCTACTATCTTCTTTTCGTTTCAGATTTTCTGCGATTTCTCCGGCTATTCCGACATTGCTCTTGGCTCTGCCAAGGTCATGGGCTTTGACCTTATGGTCAATTTCAATCGTCCTTACTTTTCCAAATCAATTTCCGAGTTCTGGAAACGGTGGCATATTTCGCTCTCCACCTGGTTTCGCGATTATCTTTACATTTCCTTGGGTGGCAATCGAGTTTCCAAAACGCGCACTTACCTCAATCAGTTTATAACGTTTACGGTTAGTGGCTTATGGCATGGTGCCAACTGGACCTTCGTTATTTGGGGGGCACTGCATGGAGGCTACCTGATTATTGGCGAGCGGACAAAAAAATTTCGTGGCAAAATCGGAGCCAATATCGGTTTAGGCAAAACGCCTCATCTAAACAAGTTGGTTCAGGTCACAACCACTTTTGCTTTGGCGGCCTTTGCTTGGATATTTTTCCGCGCGGCCACATTTGCAGATGCGGTTACCATCATTAAAAACAGCTTGCACATTTCGAAGGCACAATTGTTTATGTTTGGTAAGGATGAATACAACTTCATCCTCTGCTTTGTATTTATTGGTTTAATGGAATTGGTGCATTGGTTAATGAGAAAGGGAGATTTAAATCATTTACTAAACAATCAACCCGCCTTCGTTCGCTGGGTAATATACTTGGTGTTTTTGCTTTTAGTTATCAATTTCGGAGTGTTTGGCAATCATCAATTTATCTACTTTCAATTTTAAGAAATGGGGAAATTATTTCTGAAAATAGTAGTTCTTTTTCTGTTCTTAACTACCGTTAATCTGTTTTTGTTCTCCTTTATAAAGCTGCCATTTTCTTGGGGAAACTTTTATGAAAAGGAATATTGTTTGGAAAAAAATGCCGGACAATTCAACACGGTTCTGATTGGTTCCAGTCGTGTTTACCGGCAGGTTGATATACTGCTTTTTGATTCACTGAATCAGAACAGTACAGATACACACACCTTTAATTTTGGCATTGATGGTGTGACGATTGCGGAGTCGTATTATGAGTTTGAAAATATTTTGAAGATTAGGGATTTAAAGGCCAAATATATTATCGTAGAGCTGTGTGATGTGGACACTTTCGCTAAAGAAAATCTGCACACCGTTCGAAAGAAATATTATTACGATACCAAGGCTTATCTCACCTCAGTAAAAGTTTTGTGGCAGTCAGCTTATTCCGTTACACGAAAACTTCAGAGCACTTTTGCCCATACAGTTAACCTGTTTGAATGTGTTTCTCACTTTAATTCGTTGAACGAAATAGTTCCTTTCAGAAAGAACGAACTAAATGCGCCCTATGGCTGCAATAATTTTTATTCCCCGCTTAGCGAGAAAGACTCTACGCACAATTTCGGATTAAACGGAGAGGTGACCACACCTCATAAAGAATTGCTGAAACATATCGATCAACTTACCTTTTTAAGGAAAAATACCAAGGAACTGTATGCCGGTAGCTCTGTAAACAATACGCCCGGCAGCACCTATTTTTCTATTGCACAGCGAATGATTGAAGAGGGAAATAAAAGGTCGGTGAAAGTGATTTTTGTATTGCCGCCAAAACTGGAAGAGATTCATTACAGAAACGTCTGGCCGGTTTTCAACGCGCTTCCTGCAGCTAATAGAATTGATTTGGGAAATCCGGTTAAGTATCCGCTGTTCTATGAATTGCAATATGCATATGACCTGGGGCACGTGAATGAAGTGGGTGCCAGATTTTATACCGAAGCTCTTTCACAGGAATTTAAATCATTGATCAACCCAAAGTAGTATAGGTATGTATCACTACAAAAACATCCTCATCATCTCCGACAACTTTTTTCTCATCAACGGCTTTTGCTCGTTGGCAAAAAAGTATGAGGGTCTCCACGTAGATTATAACTGCTCAGCGGTCAACACTAGTTTGCGGAACAACACCTCGCTGCCCGTGAAGCTAACCGCCATTACACTCAAGCAGGATTGGCCGCAGGTGATTGCGAAATATGATTTGGTGATTTCCCTGCACTGCAAACAACTCTTCCCTGCCGAAATGGTGAAGGCCGTGAAGTGCATTAATGTGCACCCCGGCTATAATCCTTACAACCGCGGCTGGTTTCCGCAGGTGTTTTCCATCTTAAATGGTCTGCCGTTTGGCGCCACCATCCACGAAATTGATGAGCAGCTCGACCACGGGGCCATTATTGCGCAGAAAAAAGTAACGGGCGAGCTTTGGGAAACGTCCATTGATGTTTACAACAAGATTGTGCACGCTGAAATCGAATTGCTAGATGCATATTTGCCCGCCATCCTCAACAATACCTACCAAACCATCACGCCCGAAGTGGAGGGCAATGTCAATTTGAAAAAGGATTTTAATGCTTTGTGCCAGTTAGACCTCAACGAGGAACTGACGATGGGCAAAGCCATTGACCGCCTGCGCGCCCTCACCCATGGCGAATACAAAAACGCCTGGTTCACACATCCCGAAACAGGCGAGAAAATTTATGTGAGCCTAAACCTGGAGAAAGGGAAGAATAAGAATTAGCCAAGACCAACTCCGAACAAGCACCCTGTTTTTTAAAAGCCCAATCAACTTCATGGGGTTCCCGCGAGGTGCGGTCGGACTATCCCTGCCCGTTCCGTTCAGGCGGGCGCTACAATAGATCTCTTTGATAATTGAAAGTTGTAGATGGCACAAATAAGATTAAGTTTCAGTGCAAATCTCTTTCGTCTATTTCGGTATCGTTCTGCCATGATTCTAAAGACTTTCACCTTTCTTATCACATGCTCTACGGTTACCCTAACACTACTGATTTGCTGATTTACTTTTTTCTCCTCTTTTGTTAGCGGTTTCTTCTTACTTCCTTTTTGTGGCTTTTGGGTTTGTGCATGTATTTTTGTATTCCTTGATAGCCGGTATCTACTATCATTTCTGTGGCAGGATATACATGCACTTGACTGGATTTATAGAGGTGAAAGTCGTGTCTTCTTCCTTTTCCTACCTGTATACAAATAATTTATTGTGTTCGCTTGTCTACTACTAACTGTGTTTTGAGCGTGTGCTTTTTCTTTTTGCCGGAGTAATACTGTCGCTGTTTTTTTTAGGTCGCTCGATGCTATGCTCCGAGGCGTCTATCAAAACCACTTCCCATGCCATCTGCTCATCAGCTAATTTCTTCTTCCCCGGCAAATGAAACAGTCCACTTTTAATGAGTAGCTTTTCAGCGATAGTAACAATGCGCCAGCATTGTGTTTCACTCATTGCGAAATCACCGGCAATGTGATAAAATGTTCTGTACTCTCGATAATACAGGAGCATCATTAATAACTCATCCTCCTTTCGTAAGGTGGCTTTCGGACCGCGCTTTTTACCTGGTATTTTATGGGTGGAAACAGGGACCAGGCGTTTATATTCCGATACCATTGTATCGAATGTATTTCGGGTTACACCTACTAATCTTTTGAACTGTTCCGACTTCAATTGTTTAACGTTTTTCCATTTCATTCCGAAGTTTAACTACTCCGTAACGCCAAACGCTTATCTACGCTTATTTCTTATCAAGTCGCTCTTGTGAATTAGGAAAGAGGTCTATTCAAAAAGGTTGGCTCTCACCAACCTTTATTATATCCTGTATTTCTAAGAAGATGAAGCGCAATCCCCGGCCTTGTGAATTTTGGTGTTAAAAACAGTAATTCGATTGCCGTTACAAATCCATTTGCTTCCTTTAAAATAAACATAGCAAATGGATTCACGAACTCCTTTGAAAATAAATATGATGTGAGTAAACTGTGCATTATTTGAACGCAACACACACTTCAAAATTAGGTCAAATCATAAAGCGCGAGTTTGCGCAGTCGGATTGCTGTTTAGCCAAAAGTCACACCGCCTTGATTTTTTGGTCCTTTTGCATCAAGGCAAAAGGAGAGAAGAATAAATAAGAAACAGGTTCAACCCATTAAGGGGTTGCTAATCCATCTAAATCTCTTCTTCATCTACCAAGCTATCACCCCTTTAGGGTAAAAACCAACCAAACCTGTCCGAAACTCAACTGCAACCGGTAGAAACTTATTTGTCACCCTCCGCAAGTCATTTGTCACCGTTCGAAATTCATTTGTAAGTGGTAGAATTTCATTTGTAGACGGTCGAAACATATTTGTAACTGTCCGAAACTCATTTGTAAGCGGTAGATGAACAAACTGTCCTTCTCTAAGGACAGTTTGCTGCCCGCGTCCGGTCATTTGAACAACTCCTTTACTCTTATACATTTGTCCCATGCCAAAGCTCAGTGTTTGTTTCATCACTTATAACCATGCAAAGTATGTGACCCAGGCGCTGGAAAGCGTGCTGATGCAGCACTGCAATTTTGATTGGGAATTGGTTATTAGCGATGATTGTTCCATTGATGGCACAGCTGAAATTATTAAGGACTTTGCTGACAAGCACCCCGCCAAGGTGCGGCTGAATGTGTTGGAAAAGAACGTGGGCATGACGCTGAACTGGGTGAGCAGCATAGCTGCCTGTCGGGGAGAATACATTGCGCTACTGGAGGGCGATGATTATTGGACAGATGAAAATAAGCTGCAAAAGCAGGTAGATTTATTGGATAAAAACAAGGACTATGTTTTTGCGGCACACGATGTGGAGGTGGTGAGAGAAGGAGGCAAGGTAGAAAATGATTACCTGCTTCACCTTCCCGGATGCGGTGTCTTTACTATCCGCGATTTTTTGGCGAAGGGCATTTTTCTGCAAACGGCCTCTGTTGTTTTCAGGCGCTCGGCCTTTCCTTCCTTTCCGCCATGGGCCGATAAAAGGATTAAGACAATAGATACTCTGATGTATCTACTGCTATCTTCTAAAGGCAACTATTACTACATGGCGGAAAAGATGAGTTGCTATAGAATTCATGAAGGAGGCATTTCGTATGTAAGTTGGACTACCAGGCAAAACGCCTTTGAGTTTGATGTGGTGTTTGTGTTGAATCAGTTTAATGCTTTTTCGAACTATTCGTTTAATAAAGAGGTGGAAGACAAAATCGAGTTTTATTACCTGAGCATTATTCGGGGGAACCCGCTTCGCTCGGATGCTTATAAAAAAGCCTTGTTTGGCCTACTTAAAATTCGACCAAAGAAGCATTTGAATCTCTTGAAGGGTTATGTCATCAATGGTATGCTTCCACTCAAAGTTTATAGCCTTTACCGAAAGTTTTTAAAAACAGGAAAATGAGCACAGGTGTTTCGATTATTGTTTGCTGCTATAACAGCGTTAAGCGTCTGCACGATACTATCGGCCATGTTGTTCGGCAGAAAACCCAGAACAGTTTTGGTTGGGAATTGATTATAGTGGACAACGCATCTACCGATAATACCTTTGAACTGGCCAATGAGATTCTACAGAAATCATCCATTCAGTTTCAGGTAGTAAAGGAAACTACAGCTGGGCTTTCCAGTGCCAGACGAAAAGGATATTCGGTTTCGAAATTTGATTATCTGCTTTATTGTGATGATGATAACTGGCTGGCAGAAAACTATGCGCAGAGGGCTTTTGAGATTATGCAGGCCAATAAGCAAATAGCGATACTCGGAGGCTTGGGAGAGGCTGTTTTTGAAGGCAAGGAGCCAACATGGTTTAAAAAACTGGAACTGAATTTTGCGGTTGGCGACCAGTCTTCTACCAAAGAAAATTTATCGAAAGTGTCTGATGTATATGGGGCAGGGTTTGCCGTGCGCAAATCCTTTCTTCAGCAGCTTTTCGGGTCAGGAATCCAGAATGTGCTTTCTGACAGAATTGGAGGGCAGTTGATTTCAGGTGGTGATACGGAGTGGTGTTATCTGGCGCGCTATTTTGGAAAAGAGGTTTGGTACTGCCGCGATTTAAAATTTAAACACCTGATGACCACCGGCAGAATGAATTGGGATTATTTGAAGAAGCTGTATTTCGGTTTTGGAAGAACCAATATTTACATGCAGGCCTATCAGTATGTGGAAGCAAACCAAGGGGTGCCGAATCAAAATCTGCGATTGCCTTTTTGGTTAGATACCTTGATTCATAGATCAAAAGCGCTGCTAAAGTTTTATCCCAAAGTGGTGGGTAAAATGAAAGAAGAAGGCAACGAAGATGTGTTGCGCTACTATGGAATGAGGGGAGAGGTCAGCGAGTTATGGCGACTAAAAGAAAAGTACTCGCAATTGTTTGAAACGGTTTATAAAAACGTGACCGTGTTAAACCAATCGTAGCGCTAACTATTGACGGATATAATTCGAACTTAGCCTAAGCGGTTTTCCCATTCTATAATGGTACCCTTGATAAGGCTGCGCTCAGCAGGTGTACGCGCAAAAAATGCATTGCGACCGTGCATTACTTTTTCATCGTGAAAAAATACCGCTTCGCGTCTTTGCAAATTTACTGGCGTGAACAATCCTGCGTTCTGAATTCTGGTTTCCAGAAATTCAAAAAACTCATCGGCCAGTGCTTTTGCTTCAGGCGAAATATTTTTATCGAGACAGTAATAATTGAAATTTACTCTCCAATCGTCTCCATCCTGCACAAAAATCGGCTTGATTTTGTGGCGCACAAACTTTGAAAAGTGAACAGGTGTTTGCTGCAAACGATTCAACAAATCTTCGCGACCATCTATCAACATAGACTCAACCAGTAATCTGGTATCAATGAAGGTAGTCGCACCGCCTAGGTAAGCGTGTGAGGCGCAATAGAAATATTGAATGTTGTTGTCAATAGGATAATAGGAGGCATCGGTGTGCAACGGCTGACGTGTATTGCTTGAACGGTAACGGTTGGGCACTTTCGGGTCGTACGTAATATCAATCCATCTGCCTTCCTGAATACCCCCGGTTTCTAAATCTTCATTCACGTCATAGTAGTTGCCGATGCTGTCAGCAAGCCCTTCAAAAAATTGCTTCATGTCAATTTCGGGTGGCGCTGACAATAATTGAACGACCTTGGTTTTTGCTAAAGCAGATTTAATGTTCCAAGCTGTTTCTTCGGCATTGGTAAATGGTACAGCAGTAAAAAATTCCACAGGTATAATTTTGTTGTAAAGTAAGTTTTTTTAGAAATTAGTTCACTACCGATACTCCTCAGTTTGTTGAGTTTTATACCAAGCAATGAAATTTTGTAATCCATCGCGTATACTTGTTTCTGGATTATAGCCGAATAGTCGTCTTGCTTTTGAGATGTCAGCAAATGTTACATCCACATCACCTGGTTGTTTTATCTCGTAAAGAATATTTGGTTCTTCTCCCATTAATTCATATATGGTTTCCACTAATTCTTTCAACGAAATAGGTTTGCTGTTTCCTAAGTTTACAATCTCAAAAACATTTTTGTTTTCTGAAACATAGTTTAATGCACCGGTAATTCCGACTACGGTATCTTGCACATAAGTATAATCTCGGGAGGTATCGCCCGCGCCATACATTGTTACAGGCTGTTTTTTAGAAATGGCATCTACAAATTTATGTATTGCTAAATCGGGCCGTTGGCGCTCACCGTAGACGGTAAAGAATCGCAGATTTATAATGTCGAAATTATATAAGTAATGATACGTATGATTGAGTAGCTCACAGGCTTTTTTCGTAAAAGCATAAGGGGAAATAGGATGGTCAACGTTAGCTGATTCTGAAAAAGGAACCAGTGTGTCATTGCCATAAACAGAAGACGAAGAAGCGAATATTATTTTTTTTAATTCGCGTTTATTCATCCAATCTAGAATATTTTGTGTTCCAACAATATTCGCCTGTATGTATGTATGAGGATTGTAAATAGATGGACGAACACCTGCTTTTGCTGCAATGTGGACGACTGCATGAACGGTTTCTTTGATAGAATTTAATACCAGTGCATTAGAAATATCTCCTTCATAAAATTTAAAGGACGGGTTTGACAAACAGGTTTTTAAATTATTTTCTTTCACCGGACGAGGATAGAATGGGTCGAAATTATCAATGCCGATGACGCTAAAACCAGTGGCTAATAATTTCTCGGACAAGGTACTGCCTATAAATCCCGCGCATCCTGTTACCAAAACTGATTTCATTTTCTTATAGATTAAATAGCGTGAAGCTTTACAGGGCAAAAAAAACATTTATTTTTGAACGGTGAAAATGCCCTTTTTCTCAGTTATCATTCCCACATACAATCGCGCACATTTAATAACTGGTGCTATTAGTTCCGTAATAGTGCAAAGTTTTGGTGACTGGGAACTGCTTGTTATTGATGATGGGAGTACAGATAACACAGCTGACATCGTTAGCAGCTTTAATGATATCAGGATAAAATATTTTTATCAACAAAATACAGAAAGAAGTGCTGCTCGAAACAAGGGTATTTCAAAAGCTAATGGCCGGTTTGTTTGTTTTTTGGATAGTGATGATGTTTGGCTTCCGCACCACTTGCAAACAATGTTTGATGCCGTAAAGAAAAATGATTTTAAGCCCGCCCTTTATTTCACTGTAATGCGGTGGTGTTATGATGATGGCAGAAGAATGGATGTTTTGTTGCCATCTCCCGAAAACCAAAATCCTGTAGAATATGTTATCAAAAATCAGGTAGGTCCTCCTTCGCAATGTTTACCACGTGAAATTTTGCAAAAGCACAAATTCAATACTTCTCTTAGAGTTAATGAAGATGTGGAGTTGAACACTCGAATCACGAATGAATACCCTTTGGTACAAATACCTGAGGTAACGCTTGAAATTTTCATTCACGCAGCAAGCACTAAATTTCAGTTCAAAGAATATATCACGCCACAGGTAGAAGCGATGGAACTTATTTTTGCTAATCCTGAATTGAAAGGAAAAATCTCAAGAAGGTTCAAAAGAAAAATTCAACTCAGCTTTGATAGTCAGTATATTATGGTATGGGAACAGTTGGGCGAAACTAAAAAAATGAATCGCGCTATTTTGCGTTACCTGTTTCGTTATCCCTTTGACCCCAAAAACAAAGCGAGAATAGTTTTGTTGTTATACAGCATGCCTTTAGGAAACTATTTTCAGCGCTTTGTAGGATTTTTAAAATCAATAGCAGGAAATAAATAATATTGATCCATGTGTGGAATAGCCGGAATTGTAAAACCGAATTTAGAAGCAGAAAAATATTCATTGCTGGTTAAGAGCATGATTCAAAAAATTGCACATCGGGGCCCTGATGCGCAAACCACTTACACCGGAAATGATTTTTGTTTTGGTCATGCTCGACTTTCAATTGTGGATTTGGTGGATGGAAAACAGCCAATGAAAGAAGCGGGTTCGGAAAATGTCGTTGTGTTTAATGGAGAAATTTATGGGTATAAAAGTATCAAGGCAAATTATGCTGATTACAAATTTGTAACTCATTCAGATACGGAATTGTTGCTTGCAATGTATCAACGAAATGGTGAAAAAATGTTAGGTGAATTGCCTGGTATGTTTGCCTTTTCTATTTGGGATGAAAAAAGAAAGAAGCTTTTTGTAGCACGCGATCGATTTGGGGAAAAGCCTTTATACTATGCGATTGGAAAAAACGGAGAGTTTGTTTTTGCTTCTGAAATGAAAGCTATTCTTTCCTCTGGCTTAGTTAGGCCTGTTCTTGATACTCGTAGTGTAGAATATTATTTACGCAGACTGTATGTGCATCCACAGAAAACAATTTTTAAAAATATTTTTACTCTTCCTCCCGCTCATGCACTAAGTTTTGAGAACGGAGAAATTAAACGTTGGCGATATTGGGATTTACCAAAAGCAAATCAACAAATCTCTTTTGAGGAGGCAAAAGGAAAATTTGTTAAGCTACTCGATACAGCGGTGCAAAACCAGTTAGTGGCAGATGTGCCAGTGGCAGCTTTTTTAAGTGGAGGATTGGATTCAAGTACTATTGTAGCTATTGCTTCAAAATACAAAGACAATCTCACAACTTTCACTTTTGGATTTGAAGGTGATAAGAGCGAGTTAAAATATGCGGAGCAGATTGCAAAGAAGTATAACACGAACCACATTATTCTGGAAGAGAAGGAGTTTGACATTGCTGAAATATTAATGCATATGCATTGTATCTATGATGAGCCATTTGCCGATTCCTCAAATATTCCTACTTATTTAATCTCAAAACTGGCAAGTAAATATGGGAAGGTTGTTTTAACGGGTGACGGTTGTGACGAACTTATGGCTGGTTATAATTTTTGGTACCGCAGATTATTTCAATTTGAAAAAGCAGTGAGAGAGCCGGACGCGTTGGTTTATTACTATATGCTGATGAGAAGCATTAGTTACAGGTTAAAATCGTCTCAACACGATTATTATCATCAGCAGGTTGAAGGGTTTAATGACAAAGGTCATTTTGATGATGTCTTTCAATTGCATGAAAATCAAAAGGACTATTTCAAGGCTAGCGAAATTGCTAGTCTTTTTAAAACTCCCTCTTCCGAAAATAAAAAAAATGATTGCAAAGTTGCACAAGACCTAAACACAATACTTAATGAGGATTTGACAAACTATATGGTAGGAGATATTCTCGTAAAAACGGATAGGGCGTCAATGGCAAACGGACTGGAACTACGTGCACCATTTCTTGACAAAAACTTCGCAGAATTTTGCATTTCATTACCTTCTAAGTTTAAAATGAACAGTACCACTGAAAAGATATTGCTAAGAGAGACCTGTGGTTACCTTTGGACGAACGAAATTAGAAAAAGAAAAAAGCAAGGATTTGCAGCTGCCGTAAATGAGTGGCTGAGTGTTAATTCTGTAGTTTCTCTAAAAGAGAAATATCTGAGGAATAGGGATAAAAAAATCTTTTCAGTACTTAATTATGATGTTGTTTCAAACTTTTATTATCTGGACAACAATCAAACATGGGCATTGCTCAATTTGAGCATGTGGATGGAAAAATATGACTATTGTTTAGAGTAACTCTTATGAATAAGGCTCCAACCATATCGGTCATTATGCCTGTGTTTAACGCAGAAAGCTATCTGCGCGACAGCATCGAAAGTGTGTTATGCCAAACTTTTTCAGATTTCGAATTCATTATAATAAACGATGCTTGTACTGATAACTCATCTACAATTTTGAATTCGTACAAAGATTCACGAATAAAGGTTTTTAACAATGAGTTAAATCTGGGTCTGACAAAGAGCTTAAATCGCGCCATTGAATCGTCCATAGGTAAATACATAGCTCGTACTGACGCAGATGATATTTGTTTGCCAAGGCGTTTTGAAACACAAGTTCAATTCCTCGAAAAACATTCTGAAATTGGATTATGTGGGAGTTGGTTCGAAAATTTTGGTGATATTAGGGGTATAGCAAAATATAATCCCAACCACAACGAGATTTTAGTCGGACTTTTATATCAATGCCAATTTTGTCATCCTAGTGTTATTATGAGAAAAGAGGTATTGAGCCGATATTCCCTTCTATACAACACTAATTTTATTACTGCCCAAGATTATGAGCTCTGGGCTCGTATGGCTCATGTATGCATAAGTGCTAATGTTCCTGAAGTGTTGCTTCAGTACCGTGTTCATGCTCAAAGTATTTCTGCAAAAAAGAAAGAGCAACAATTATCCAACAGAAATAGAATCATTATCGGTCAATTTGAAAAAATGGGAGTAGCTATTAGCCATACCGAAATTGATTTATTTGTTAAGTTTTGCAATTCGAACTTCGAGTTTAATGTGGAAGAATTGAACAAACTTGAAGAGTTTTTAGAAAGAGCAGTTGTAGCAAATGATGTTTCTGGTTTCATAACTAAAACAATTTTTAGTGAATTTGTTACAGAAAAGTGGTTTCATCTCTGCTATAATTCAAATGTATTGGCTTCTATGCGCTATCAAAAATACTATTCTTCCAAATTGCTCGATGAAAAAAGGATGGATTGCTTCAGTCGCCTAAAATTTAAATTACGTAGCTTATTGTAGTATAATAGCCGTTTCGCCTTGCAGGTAATAAATTAATTTGTTCAAATATTAAGAAATCGGATCAGTACATTTATGAGCGTTTTTTTTTCGATAATCATACCTACCTATAATCGAGTAGCTCTCCTCAGAAAGGCTATAGAAAGTGTACTTGTCCAGACATTCACAAACTGGGAATTAATTGTGGTGGATGATGGCTCTACGGATAATACGAAAGAGGTGGTGGAGAAATATAGCCACCAAGACAATCGGATAAAATACAGGTATCAGAAAAATGAAGAAAGGTGTGCTGCTAGAAATAATGGAGTAAGTGTTGTTGAAGGTAAATATCTCTGTTTCCTTGATAGCGATGACTATTTTTTAGCAGATCGGCTTTTGTTGTTGTATAACACTATATTAAAAATGAATACCCCTACAACTCTTTTTTATACAGATATTCTTAGGGAGGGTGATGGAAAAATAGAAACACATTCTTATATAGAGCACAAATACAAAAATGTGTTTGATCTTTTGCTGGATAGAACTATTCATAGCCAGCAAATTTGCTGCGCAACCTCTATACTAAAGGAATTTAGGTATGACACTCGATTTACGATAGGAGAGGATAAAGAACTTTGGCTTAGGGTAGCCACTAAGTACCCAATTATTTACCTTCCTGGCCAAGCTACTGTAGTAATAGTTGAGCACGACCAAAGAACTGTTGGAGTCAACAAGCCCAGTGCTTATGAAAAGAATATAGAAACATGCAAATACATTAAAGGGATTCACGGGTCACGTTTTTCGTCTGCCCTCATTATAAATACATGCATTCATGATGGGTATATGGGTCTAGCAAGAAGCTATTCCCATATTGGAAAGACCCCAAAAATGCTTTTTGCAATATTTAATGCTTGTACATACTTATTGTGCCGATCGTTTAAACAGAAACTGTTTTTGATAACTTCTAACTTCACTATCTTTAAACCAATATTTTTTTTGTATATAATAATTAAGGAAAGACAAACGAAAATGGTATGAGTAAACTAAAAAATGTGCTATCCAAAATTTTAAACTGGTCGGTGCAAAGTGAGGAGCGGAGAAATTTTTATCAAAAGCAAACTCGTAATTTAGAATGGTATTACATTAAGCACGAAATTAAGCGTGGAAAATTTTTGGACGTTGGCTGTGGTAAAGGGTACACTACTTATAAAGCCTATAAAGATTTGGCTTGTGAAAGTTATGGCGTGGATCCGGACAACAATTTAGTTGGTGTGGTTTTTGATAAGGAAATTGATTATAGCAAAATAACCCTAGTAAAAGGGTATGCAGAGAACTGTCCTTTTGGAGATGATGTTTTTGATACGATTTTTTGTTCGCATGTTATAGAACATGTAGAAAATATAAGCAAAGTGCTGAAGGAAATGAAGCGCATAACAAAGCCAGATGGTAAAATTATCATTGGTGTTCCTAGCAACTACATGGCATTTATTAATTTGATTTCGGCTTACTTGTTTACTACACATATAAAACTGTTGGGTTGGTTTTTTTACAAACGCTGGAACATTAAGCGGCCATCTTTAAAACAAATTTTTATTCCGCTTTCTCATTCACATGAAGGGAAAAGTGTTTTTTTTGACTTGTGGTATTACAGTGATAAGAATTGGACAAGATTGTTAGAACAAGAACTAAACATCGATCAACGTATTCACCCGGCCCTTTATCCTTATCCCGATTTTATTCAGTTTTTTCCAATTACGCATCTCAGGTTTGTTTCAAGTACAGTATTTTATGTATGTTCACAACCCAAAAGAGAATAAAAGGGCAATATTTATGGAGCTACCTACAAATAACACTTATTTAAAAGACTTATCGAACTATTATGATAAAATTTATTTGATAAGCATTAAGCGCACCAGACGAGAGAGGGAACAAAAATACACAGACAATTTTACGGGTCTTAAATTTGAATTTTTTGAAGGAACGGACGGTACACTTCTTTCAGAAGAAGAAATCAGCAAAATTGCAGACTTGCCGAAAAGCAAAATTGGTTTGGTCGAATATTTTCTGTATCGGTATGGAGAAGTAGTGGAAAGAACTTTAAAGAGAAGCGAAGTAGGAGTGGCGCATGGCCACAGAAGAATTTATCAAGAAATGATAGATAATGGTTATAAACGGGTTCTTGTTTTAGAAGACGACACACGAATTGATTTTGGCAAAACCTACCTGATTCCTAAAATAATAAAGGAAATTCCTGATAACTGCGACTTGCTTTACTGGGGTTACAGGTGGTATGATTCCGAAAGTACACTGAGTAGAATGATTAGAATTTGGTTTAAGGAGCCGTTTCTTTTTTTGTCGGCAAAACTGTTGGGCAAAAGTTATGTTAACCTCAATGAACGGTATCCTAAACCATTTCGAAAACATCTTTGGAAAGCGGGGTATCATGCTGGAAGTCATGCTTATGGGATAACCCGAAGCGCTGCGGAAAAATTGCTTAAAGCTAATACTCCAATCACTATGATTTCAGATCAATTATTTATTGATCAAATAAGAGGCGGATTTATAAACGCCTATGTTGCCTATCCAATGATAATGCGCGATGACCAATCCTTTTCATCATCCATCATCTAAATTCAAAGTAAATGGAGGGGTCATTTGGAATAATTATCGCCACTTATAGTGGAGATTTTTATCTCACAAAGGCTTTATTAGCCAGTATCAAAAAATTTATGCCTTTTACGTCCATCTGTATTATTCAGGATGGCAATTTTTCTTTAGAGGAAGTCAAGAGGATATACAATATTACGCACGTAATAAAAAAAGAAAGTGTTAAAAATGAGTTTCTGCGCAACAATTGTTTCGGCTCTCGATGCACAACCATGGTTTCTTTTTGGGAAAGCCCGTTTGATAAGTTTCTCTACCTTGATTCTGATTTAGTTTTATGGGGAAATATTTTGAATAATATAAATCTCCGTGAAGCAGATTTTTTTCACAACGAACCCCACGAGCCCTACACGGAAAAAGTTTATAAAGCTCAATACTTTGACTATGATAGACTGTTTGAATGGGTTGATGCATTTAACTGGAAGAAATGTCACTTTTTTAATGGCGGTGTTTTTATTGGGAAAAAGAATGCTTTTGATTTAGAGCAGTTCAAGCAATTATTTTGGCTTTGGAAAAAGGACAAATCGCTCATGCCTGCAGAACCCCAGGGAATGATAAATTATCTGGCTTTCAGTCTTCAGCAAAAATCAGTATTAACACTGAAGGAAGTGCATTTACAAACAATAGTACCCGTATTAAGCTCTGAAGAGCTTAAATCCAAATTTGCTTTTGCAAATGGTGAGCCGGTGGTGAAACAGAATACCGTTATTCATTGGGCTGGTTTAAAGCCGCTTATGACTAATCAAGGAAAGGTTCTTACGGCTCCTGAAATTTATTTTCGAAAACTGCATCTGAGAAATACGAAGTCACTTTGGAGATTCGCTCCTGAAGCTTATTTCTATTACGAAGAATTTTCTGTTGTGTTGGAACGTTACCATAACGGTTCTCTTTGGCTTTATTTGAAAAGAAAAGCACATCAATTGTTTAAAAATTTGGTATAAATGCCGTTTTGCATTCTAAATTAGATTAACGTACAAATTTATATATGTATTTGGTTGATAAATTGTATTCAAAAATTTTTAGAACCTTGAATGATGGTGTTTTTGAATTAGGTTATGGTTTGTCTAGTATTAAAAAACCCGAACGAAATATTGTTTTAATGTATCACGGTGTTGATACAATAGGTGGTAATCTATTCAATGGACGGCATACCCCACTAAATTATTTTAAAAAGCAGATAGAGTTTCTCTCAAAAAACTATAACATAGTTTCCCTAAAAGATTATTTTGTACGATGTTCTTCTGAAAAAAATTTATGCTGCATTACTTTTGACGATGGGTATTTGAATAACCTCATCAATGCGCTACCCATTCTTGAAAAATATAATACAAAAGCCACCTTTTTTATTACTGGAATCAATGAAGTGGGTGTGGATATTCTTTGGGCTGATTTTGTTAACATTGTAAGCAAACTGTATTCGAAGGATATTTTGATTGGCGGGGAGGAGTTTCAAAACAAAAAAGGAAATTATTTTTCCAAGGAGAGTAAAAAAAGCCTGATGGATATTGTTAAGAATATAAAGCCTGAATATGGTTTTAAGGAAGAAATATTTTCAGCATTCGAAGGAAAGATAGATTTCAAAGAGGACAGTAAATATTTTGAGTATTGGAAATTAATGAACAGCAGACAGATACAGCTTTTGGCACAATCTAAATGTGCTACAATTGGAAGCCATGGATATTACCACAATAATCTGGGTAATATTTTATTCCCAAATGCTATGAAGGAATTAAGCAACTCGAAAAAGTATTTAGAAAATTTAATTCAAAAAGAAGTAACTTCTATTGGTTATCCGGATGGTTCCTATTCAGAAGAAGTTTGTAATTATGCCGCTAGTATCGGGATCATTCATCAAACCTGTAGTGAGAGCTTTAATAAAGAAGAAGACCGGAAAAATGGTTTTTTGAAAAACCGTGCCGGCATTTACAATTTTGATTCCGCTGCGAATCAAATGTACACTGCAATTAATGCAAATTTATGATATCCGAATATCGTTATGAAAGATTAAATGAGGAAAATATAGTTGACCTACTGCCACTATATTTTGATGCTTTTCGAGAGATGCGGACCCTGAACGAGGTTAAAGCTAAGTTTAATACGTCAGTTTTCGGAGTTTCAAATATTGCCCTAATTGCTTATGACCAAAATAACAAAGCGGCAGCGCTTTATGCTTTGTTTCCAGTATACATTATTTGTCAAGGAAAAAGAGTATTAGCTGCTCAGGTTGGTGATTTAATGACGCATAGCAACCATCGTAGAAAAGGATTGTTTTTAGAGTTGGCAAATCGTACACACGCTCTTGCTTTGAAAGTCGGTATCGAAATGATATTTACAATTCCTTATGGGGAGAATTCTTCATTTCAGGGGTTTATTGAACATTTAAAATTTAGGAAGTTATATTCTCTTTCCGAGTACGAAATAAAAACTAACACGCTCCCCATAGCGGCAATGTCAGAAAAAAATAGTTGGTTAAAAATTGTGTATTCTAAATTTGCACAAGTTGTTATATCAAAATACAAACATCTCACGAAATTTTCTGAGCGTGCCAATATCGACAAGAACATTGCTGAAATTTGCAAAGACGAAGATTTCTTTACATATAAAAAACACTCCAACACGTATTTGATAAAAATTGGTGAAACAGAATTTTGGTTCAAAATTAAGAAAGGAACTGTTATGGTTGGTGACATCAGGAATCTCGACATTGAAGCCGTAAGTCACTTCGTGAAAGAGGTGAAATGGCTTTGCTTTTTATTGGGAATACGCGTGGCTCAGTTTGATGTAGCACCAAATTCTGTCCAAAACATAGCATTGCAGTCTATACTTAAACCGTCAGCGTTTCATTATCAAGTCTTAGTTTTAAATTCAACAGATAAATTTTCTGAAGATGTTAGTTTTTGTTTAGGGGATTTAGATAGTTTTTAAAACTCATGGAAAACAGAAAACTAAAGATTTTACAAGCAGTTTATTGTTTAGGTAGAGGAGGTGCTGAAAAGCTTGCCATTGATATTACTCGCCAATTGGCCTCTTATGAAGACGTAGAAGTTTTATTAATCTCATTTGACAAAACAGTTGATTACGAATATTCAACTGAGGATATCAATTATAAGTTTTGTCCGGCAAACGTCCGCTTGTCTCTTTTGGGCACTTCACAAAAAGAAATCGAAAACTACGTTGATGTTGTGAAAAATTTTAAGCCTGACATTATTCATTCGCATAGGTATTTAGCGGAAGTTATCACAAGAGAGTATGTAGAGAAAGATATTGTGTACTTCACCCATTGCCATGATAACATAGTGCAATTTCAAAACTTCTCCTGCACTACTTTATTTTACAAAAAACGGCTTACCAACTATTTTGAGAGATTAAGATTATTCATAAGGTATAAATCCTGCAACAACTTTTTTATAGCGATATCGAAAGACACAAAAAAATATTTCACCAACGTACTTCCCCCTAAATTGCAGGGAAACATGTATTTGCTATACAACGCAATAAATTTTAAACAATTGAATTCGTTGTCTTGGAACAGATCTCTTAAGAGCGTAAACCTGATAAATGTTGGAAATTTTTCAATAAAAAAAAATCAAATATTTTTAGTTGAGGTGATGAGGCACTTACGGAGTATGAAAGTAGAGGCTAATTTAACATTTTTAGGGGACGGTACCGAACTTGAAAAAGTACAGGAAGCGGTTAATTCATACGGATTAAATAATTCCGTGCATTTTGCAGGTAATGTTTCTAATGTGTCTGATTATTTAAAAGAGGCAAATCTTTATGTGCATTCAGCTTTTTACGAGCCTTTTGGATTGGTTCTTTTAGAGGCCATGGCTATAGGGCTGCCGGTTGTAGCAATTGACGGAAAGGGCAACCGAGACATAGTTTTTGACGATAAAAATGGGTATATGGTGGAGGCGGACGCAGCAATTTTTGCAAAGAAAATAAGTTCTATCTTTAAGGATGAAGCAAGATATACTCAATTAAGTGAGAATGCAAAAAGATTTGCAGCGGAATATGACATAAACCTCTATACGGATAAACTCCTGAAAATATATAGAGATGCTGTGTTGAAAGCCTCCGGATGAATTTTTTCAAAGGGAAGAAATATCTTTCGCGAATATAAGGTAGTTTATTTCGGCATTAAAATTTTTATTCCAATTCTGAAAAGCATTCTTTCTCATCTCATTTTTTTCGTATGGGGATAAATAATAGAGTACCTCAATTGTCCTTGCAATGTCCGAAGAGGAAGCGGTTACGGGCAATAAATAGCCATTTACTTTGTGTTGAACAATCTCCGAAACCCCACCTACATCGGTTGCTATTGCAGGAATGCCAAATGAGTTAGCTTCCATTATAGAAACGGGCAAACCCTCTGTTTCGCTTACATTGATAAATACATCAATAGCATTAGAAGAATAGTAATTAAGAAGAGTTTCATTGTTCACCTGACCGCCAAATTCGAAATGAATATTTTTTTTCCCTGAAAGTTTTTCGCGCGCTAACTTTTCTACTTTGTTTTTTAAAACTCCTGTGCCGAAATGAATCCACTCTATTTCGAGATCGTTTATTATCGCAAGTGCTTCAATAATTAAATGAGTGCGTTTTAATGGAATAATGTTTGAGCAACTCAACAATTTCATCTTGCCCGAATTGCTTGCCGATAAAACACCTTTCGTATTGAACGTTCCAAGGCGCGATAGTTTTATTTTTTGCGAAAACTTATGCTGTGTCAGTTCATCTAAATATTCCTTTCCGTTTTGCGAAATGCAGAAAGTGGCATCTAAATTACCGATGATGAAATTTCGCAGAGGCAAATAGGCGGGTTTGTGTCGCTCGAAATAAACATCCCAGCCGTGTGTGCGGCAAAGTGCTTTCGCCTCCTGATGCTTATGCCTAAACATGGCAATGCCAGCTGCCATATCATTCATCCAATAGGAATATAACCTAAGCTTGGAAAGCTCAATGTTGTTTTCGACAACAAGCTTTTCGAGAAACAAATGCACTTCAATTGCCTTTGCATAAGAAGTAAACAAGGTAAAGAGGCTTGCTTTGTTCAGGGAAATCTCGCGCCTGTGCATAAACCGCAACTCTTTACGCAGATGCAAAAAATTAGCAAGGGCAGAAACCTTTGATAGCAACGAAGCGGTGTATGGATATCGAATTACTTTTATTTCGGAAGAAATTTGTGTGGTGAGTTCTGAAGATAAATCATTCGTTACTATAAATATTCGGTCGAATGTGTTTGCGAGTAGGGAAAATTCATTTTTTAAAAACGTTTCTGCCGTGCCGAAGGGAAAAGAGGCGCTGAATAAAATCAAAGTACTGTCAGAATTCATCAAACGGTTATTTTAGCCCGAAAATATTCTTATTCTTTTGAAGAAAGTTTTGGTACTTGCTTACTTCTATCCGCCTTGTAATTTAACTGCCGCGCAACGCTCACAGTCATGGGCAAATTATCTTTCGTTTTATGGCTATAAGCCAATCATCATTACCAGAAGATGGGACGAAAAAATTTCGCATTTAAGTGATGTTTCAAAAGCTACTCCGCCTGAAATAAAACATGAAACATTCGAAACGCATGAAGTGTTCTATCTGCCGTATACACCAAACCTTCGCGATAAAATTTATGTGAAACACAAAGAGAGTCGTTTTAACTTACTTCGCAAAACGCTTACATTTTTCGAATTGATGTTTCAGCCCTTCTTCGATTTTGTAATTCCATACAAGAACCTCTACAGTTTCAGCTTAGAATATCTCAGGCAGAATCCTGAAGTGAATAAATTGGTGGTTACTGGAAACCCCTTCAACCTTTTCAAATTTGGTTTTAAGCTAAATAAACAAGTTGGCGTAAAATGGATTGCTGATTATCGCGATGCTTGGACCACAAGCGAAATTAATCTCATCAATAAGGGAGGTCTTCATAAGATGCTCAATTATTTCGAAACCTATTTCGAAAAAAAGTGGGTTGCTACTGCTTCGTTAGTAACCGCAAGTTCGCAACCAATAGCTGACCATGTTGGAGCCTTGGTAAACAAAAAGGGCTATTCACTTTATAATGGCTTTGTGGCCGATGATTTTGATGCTCTTAAATCGTTGTCCAAGTTCAAAGAGTTCACCATTACTTATGTGGGCACTTTGTATGACGGGCAAAAGGTTGAATTCTTTTGTGAAGCATTTAAAAATTTGGTAGATGTACTGGGCCCAGAAGCTTCTATTAAACTTATTTTCCCAGGTCTTAGCTTTTATAAAGAGCAACAGCAACGAATCGAGCGTGCTCTGAAGGGATACGAGAATTTTTACGAATGCACAGAACGTGTAGATCGAAGCAAAATTCTGACAATAGAAAAACAGTCTCACTTGCTATTGCACGTGGCTTGGGATGAGCAAAGCGGCATAATAGCGAGCAAGATTTATGAATACATTGCCAGTGGAACCTTTGTTTTAGTGGCACCCACCGATGGCGGGGCTATTGAAGAAATTGTTCGACAAAGTAAAAGCGGTATTTGCACAAAAACAATTGAGGAAACAGTCACTTTTTTGAAAGCAGAATATGAAAGTTACAGGTGGGGGAAATTCAGAATTAATGATGTGACAAATGAAAATGTGTTGCAGTTTTCAAGACAAAAACAAGCAGGTAGATTAGCTGAATTATTAGATAAAATATAATTACAAGGCATGAAAAAAGTATTGGTGTGTGTAGGAACCCGACCAAATCTCATTAAGATAACTCAGTTGGGAAAATGTTTCAGCAAATATCCTCTTGAATACAAACTCCTTCACACAGGTCAGCATTACGATTATAATATGAATGATATTTTTTTTCAGCAATTGGGCATCAATGCGCCAGATGTTTTTTTGAATATCAATCAGGGAAGTCAGATTGAAGTAGTCTCCCAAATTATGCAAAAATTTGAAGAGTTTATTCTTAGATATAAGCCCGACTTAGTTATGGTGCCTGGAGACGTAAACTCATCTTTTGCATGTGCATTTGTAGCTTCTCGTCATGGTATTCCTGTGGCGCATATTGAAAGTGGTTTGCGAAGTTTTGATAAATCAATGCCGGAAGAAGTGAATCGAATATTAATTGATGATGTAACGGAATTATTTTTTGTAACAGAGCCTAGCGGGACAGAAAATCTGATTAAAGAGAATAAAAAGGAAAGCGCTATTCATTACGTGGGCAATACTATGATTGATTCTTTGGTAGCGTTTACTCCAATAATTGACAAGTCTGACATTAGGAAAAAATTAAACTTGGATGATTATTGTCTCGTCACATTTCATCGACCGGCAAATGTGGATGATTATGCGAATTTAAAGGTAGTAGCTGAAATTCTCGTGGAAATTGCAAAAATCCGAAAAGTTGTCTTCCCTATTCACCCTCGTACGAAAAAGCGCTTTCACGAATTTGGATTTGAAAAAGTAATTGAAAACCCAAACATAATTATAACCGACCCTCTTGGATACCTGGATTTTATATCCCTTGTGAAAAATGCAAAAGTTGTTATTACGGATTCTGGAGGAGTACAGGAAGAAACTACTTTTCTTGGAGTTCCGTGTATAACGCTGCGAAAAAGTACCGAGCGTCCTGTAACAGTTGTTCAGGGAACAAACACAATGTGTGAGTTAGATGTTGAATCAATTTTGGATATTCTGCGTTCAATATTTAATGGCACATACAAGAAAGGAAAAGTCCCAAAATTTTGGGATGGTAAAAGTTCAGAGAAAATCGCAAAGGAAGTGTATGAATTTTTAGCTGCTATGAAATAGAACATATAGGCGACTTCAGAAAGACTCCCATTTTGGATTTATTCCACCAGCGTCACTTTTACCATGTTCGCTCTTCCCTTATTCGAAAGCGGCATGCTGCCGATGTTCACCGCCAGGTCCCCGGCTTTGAGCAAATCGTTTTCTTTGAGCACGCGAATAACATCGCGAATAGAAGTGTCGGTGCCGACAAATTTATTGTAGTGAAAGGCGCGCACGCCCCAGCAAATACTCAGCGTATTTAGCAGTTGGTGATTCTCGGTGAAAATGTAGATGTCGGCCTTAGGGCGATAACTCGAAAGCACAAAACCGGTGTAGCCGCTGAACGTCATTCCAATAATAGCGCGCGCGCCAAGTTCGCTACTGATGCGCGCTGCGTTATAGCAAATAGCATCGCTGATGTAAGTAGAAGAATCAATATCCGCCTTCTGTTCCTTATTATAAATCGTGCTTACCGTTTCGGTAGTCGTCAAAATCTTTTCCATTATTTGAATCACCTTGATAGGATGTTTTCCAGTAGAAGTTTCTCCGCTCAACATCACCGCATCTGTCCCGTCAATCACCGCATTGGCCACATCTGTAATTTCTGCGCGAGTAGGATTCGGATTCTCAATCATGCTGTCCATCATTTGAGTAGCCACCACCACCGGTTTTGCAAATCGAATGCACTTGGCAATAATTCCTTTTTGAATCAAAGGCATACGTTCCTGCGCCACTTCCACCGCTAAATCGCCCCGCGCAATCATAATGCCATCACTCACTTTTATGATTTCGTCAAGACATTGAAGAGCCTCTGGCTTTTCAATCTTTGCCATCACTTTCATGTAAGAATTCTTTTTGCCAATGATTTCTTTCAACTCAATTACATCCTGCGGTGAGCGCACAAACGAAAGCGCAATCCAGTTGGCACCATTCGCAATCGCAAACTTCAAATCCTGTTTATCCTTTTCGGTCAATGCCGGCACAGTCGTTTTTGTATCGGGCAAATTCACGCCTTTGTTATTGCTGATTTTTCCGCCCGCAATCACCTTCGCAATTATTTTGTCTTTGCGATTGGTCGAAATAACTTTCAACTCAATCTTCCCATCGTCAATCAGAATCGCATCGCCCGGCTGAACTTCTTTCGGCAAAGGCTTATAGCTGACGTAAAGCTTTTTGAAAGTGCTTACACATTCCTTATTGGTAATTTCAACCTCCTGACCGGTCTCGAGCACTTCCATGTTATCGCGCACGGCACCCAAACGAATCTTAGGTCCCTGTAAATCGGCAAGAATCGCGATGTTGAGATTATGCTCTTTGTTTATCTGCCTCACTTTTTTGTAACCATCAATATGCTGCTTGTGGTCACCATGACTCATGTTGAAACGAAAAACATCCACCCCGCATCGCACCATTTCTTCCATCACGTTAATATCTGTGCACGCAGGCCCATAGGTGGCAATAATTTTTGTTTTGTTGATTCTAACCTTCATTTGAATTTTTTACTTGGTTTGGTAGAAAGCTTCTCCTCGAAATACACGAGACGCTCTTTACTTTTAATTTTCTTCAGCGGTATTTCGGCACACACCAATATTTCGGGAAAGGATTTAATGCCTTCGACAATAGCGGCCATTTCCTTTTCGCTGCACTCTCCTTTTATCTGCATAATGAAATCGAAATTCATGGCTTCGGGTAAAAGAACTTCGCCCAGATTTTTATTGTTGAAAACAAAAAACTGGTTCTTGTCTTCCTCATCGCCTGCTTTAAAAACACCAAACTGAATAGAGCGGGTTCTATCCGTTGATTGAAAAACAAGGTCATTCAGTTTTATAAAATCAACACTCAATAGCTGATTCAGATGATAGCAGAACTTATATTCTTTCAACGAAGAAGCAACACCGATAAGCCGGTAGTTGAACTCCATTTCATTTCTGATTTTTTTCTCTGCCATAATAATCGCCCCACGAATTTACAATTAGGTTTGAAAATCCGGGGTGAAAGAAATCCCTGCTCATGCAAACTGGAAAGGTTTGCTCTTCCTGGAGGCATTATTTTAATTTAGCCCCATTATGAGTTTACAACTAAAGAACAAAGTAAGAATAGTTACAGCCGCCTCCCTATTTGACGGGCACGATGCCGCTATTAATATCATGCGCAGAATTATGCAGGCCAAAGGTGCGGAAGTAATTCACCTTGGCCACAACCGCAGCGCACAGGAAATTGTGGAGTGTGCCATTCAGGAAGATGCACAGGGAATTGCCATCACTTCGTATCAGGGTGGGCACGTGGAGTTTTTCAAATACATGTATGATTTGTTGAAGGAACGTGGATGTAACCATATCAAAATATTTGGCGGAGGCGGAGGAACTATCCATCCGCAGGAGATTGAAGAACTGCACAAATACGGCATCGTAAAAATTTATTCTCCCGATGACGGCAGAACAATGGGTCTCGAAGGAATGATTGAAGATGTGGTGAAGCAATGTGATTTTGAAACGGTAAAAAAGTCGGAAGTCGGAAGTCAGAAGTCGGAAGTAAAATCAAGCGACTGGAAACGGATTGGCCAATACATCACCCTAGCAGAAAACGGCAAAGCATCAGCGGACATCGGACACCCGACATCCAACATTCCGGTATTGGGAATAACCGGCACAGGTGGTGCTGGAAAGAGTAGCGTGACAGATGAAATTGTTCGCAGGTTTTTGAAAAATTATACTGACAAAACTATCGCTGTGATTTCTGTTGACCCGAGCAAAAAGAAAACCGGAGGAGCTTTGCTTGGTGATAGAATCCGCATGAATTCTATTTCAAATCCTCGCGCTTATATGCGTTCACTCGCTACGCGTGAAAGCGATAAGGCCTTAAGCGTGCACGTGCAGGAAGCTATTGACGTTTGCAAAGCTGCGCACTTCGATTTTATCATACTGGAAAGTGCAGGCACAGGGCAAAGCGATGCTTCAATTCTGGACTATTGCAATGTTTCGCTCCTGGTCATGACTCCCGAATATGGAGCCGCCACACAGTTGGAGAAAATAAACATGCTCGACTATGCCGATGCTATTGCCATCAACAAGTTTGATAAGGCAGGTGCACTCGATGCCTTAGCCGATGTGCGCAAACAATACAAACGCAGCCATCAGATATTTATGGCGAAGGATGAGGAGGTGCCGGTGGTAGGTACCATTGCTTCGCAGTTTAACGATGCCGGAGTGAATCATCTTTTCGAATTGCTGATGCACAAGGTGACCGAGACAACGAAAGTTGATTTTAAAGTAAAGCACACCTCTGCCAAGAACACCGTGACCAAATCGCAAATCATTCCTCCGGCTCGCGTACGTTACCTGGCAGAAATTGCGGAGAACAATGAGCGTTACGATGAATGGGTGAACGAGCAATGCGCCATTGCTACCAAGTTGTATCAGTTGAACGGAGTGAAGGAAGATTTTAAAAACAGCGATGAAGTAAAAGCCTTGCTCGATGCCTATCAGTTAAAACTTGCTCCTGAAAACTGGAGGCTGATTGCCGAGTGGAATGAGAAACAGAAAAAATATTCAGGCGATACCTTCGCGTTTCAGGTGCGCGACAAGGTGTTAGACTTGCCTTTCACCTCTAAATCGCTGAGCGGCACAACCATCCGCAAAGTGTATTTACCGCGCTACAAAGATTGGGGCGATATCCTTCGCTGGCAGTTGCAGGAAAATGTACCCGGGGAGTTTCCTTACACAGCCGGTGTGTTTCCGCTCAAGCGCGAAGGCGAAGACCCTACGCGTATGTTTGCCGGTGAGGGCGGACCGGAGCGCACCAACAAGCGTTTCCATTATGTGTCGCTCGACCAGCCTGCTATTCGCTTATCAACGGCTTTTGATTCGGTAACGCTGTATGGCGAAGACCCTGATCACCGCCCCGATATTTACGGAAAGGTGGGCAACAGTGGTGTGAGCATTGCAACCGTGGATGATGCCAAAAAACTCTACAGTGGTTTCGATTTATGCAGCCCGAAAACTTCGGTGAGCATGACCATCAACGGACCGGCACCTATGGTGTTGGCCTTCTTCATGAATGCAGCCATTGACCAGGAGTGCGAGAAATATATCAAAGAGAACAACATCAAAATTGAAAGCGCGAAGCTGAAAGGCTTGCCGCAATACAATGGTGAACTACCGAAAGGAAACAACGGCCTCGGCTTACAACTGTTAGGTTTAAGCGGCAGCGATGTGCTGCCCGCAGATGTTTACGCCAAACTAAAAGCCAAAGCACTTTCATCGGTGCGCGGAACGGTGCAGGCGGATATTTTAAAAGAAGACCAGGCGCAGAACACCTGCATCTTCAGCACCGAGTTTGCGCTCAAGATGATGGGCGATGTGCAGCAGTATTTCATCGAAAACAAAGTGCAGAATTTCTATTCGGTTTCTATCAGCGGTTACCATATTGCTGAAGCCGGTGCCAACCCGATTACGCAACTGGCGTTCACCCTCGCCAACGGTTTTACGTATGTAGAATATTACCTGAGCCGCGGTATGAAGATTGACGACTTTGCGCCCAACCTTTCTTTCTTTTTCAGTAATGGCATGGACCCCGAGTATTCAGTGATTGGCCGCGTGGCGCGCAGAATTTGGGCAAAGGCCATGAAGCAGAAATACAAAGGCAACGACCGCAGTCAGAAACTGAAATATCATATTCAAACGAGCGGCAGGAGTTTGCACGCGCAGGAAATTGATTTCAATGATATTCGCACCACGCTGCAGGCGCTGTATGCTATTTACGATAACTGCAACAGCCTGCACACCAATGCCTACGATGAAGCCATCACCACACCCACCGAAGAAAGTGTGCGGAGAGCCATGGCTATTCAGCTCATCATCAACCGCGAGTTGGGCACGGCTAAAAACGAAAACCCGAATCAGGGCTCGTTCTTAATTGAAGAAATGACGCAACTGGTAGAGGAAGCGGTGCTCACCGAATTTAAGCGCATTACGGAGCGTGGTGGAGTGCTGGGCGCTATGGAGCGCATGTATCAGCGCAATAAAATACAGGAAGAGAGCATGTATTACGAGCACCAGAAACACACCGGTGTGTTTCCGATTATTGGGGTAAACACCTTCCTCAGCAAAAACGGCTCGCCTACTATTGTGCCTAAAGAGGTGATACGCTCTACCACCGAAGAAAAAGAGTTTCAGATTACCGCCCTCAACGCTTTTAAAAAGCGCCACGAAAAAGAAAGCGAAGAAGCCCTCAAACGTTTGCAGCACGTAGCCACTAACAACGGCAACCTGTTTGCCGAGCTGATGGAAACTGTAAAACATTGCAGCCTCGGACAAATATCTCATGCGCTGTATGAAGTGGGCGGGCAGTATAGAAGAAGTATGTAAAGGTATATATTGGGAGGCACTATTTAGAAATAGTTAGCAATATTGCGTGAGGCATATTAATTTATATTGGATTAACCATTTAGTCCGCAACGCAAATACAGTGCGTAGTGGCGAAGTAAGTTTGCTGAAAAATGGTTATGAAAAAGCAAATCAGTATTCAGTCGTTCTTTGAGAAATATCCGGATGATGAATCGTGTTATCGTTACCTGG
>CANJVG010000024.1 GCA_947478005.1 Bacteroidota bacterium | reverse complement strand
GGCTTTCTCACGAACATCAGTTGGGTCTTTATGAACGCTCTGATCTTCCCAACCATCGCCCAAATCGCATTCGTAAGTATAGAGTGCTACTAATCTTCCTTCATAGAATAATCCATAGGCCTGCGGTGCCGTGCCATCGTGCTCATGAATCTTGGGCAGACCATTGGTGAAATCAAATTTTTGATGAAAGATGGGATGCGAAAACGGTAGTTCTACCAATTTACTCCCCGGAAAGAGTCTGTCTAACTGCGGGCGAATGAATTTATCCATACCATAGTTATCATCGGCATGAAGGAAGCCTCCGCCAATTAAATAGGCGCGAAGATTATCTAACTCTTGTTCATTGAAAACCACATTTCCGTGACCGGTCATGTGCACGAAAGGATAATTGAACAAATCGGCACTGCCCACTTCTACCGTTGGAATATCTGTTTCAATATTCATCGTTAAATTCTGATTGCAGTACTTGGCCAGATTGGGCAATGAGGTAGGATTGGCATACCAATCGCCTCCACCATTGTATTTTAGCAATGCAATCTTCAACGGTTTGTCAACCGGAGTAAACGAAGTGGTGAAAACAAAAAGAGAAAGAAGGACAATTATTTTCTGCATCTAAAAATGAATCTATTGTTCGTTCGCCAAATTAAAAACGGTGGCTGCAAATATACCTGCTGTTTCCAAACGCAAGCGGCTTTTGCCCAGCGAAACTGTTTGATATTCGTTCTTATCGGCCAATAAGACTTCTTCTTTGGTAAAATCGCCTTCGGGGCCAATCATTATTACGGCATCAAAGTTTCCTTTGTAAGTATTCTTTAAGTGAGTGGATTTTTCATCGCAGTAAGCAATATACTTCAAAGCCTTATCCTGATTCTTGGTTACAAAGTCTTCCAACTTTATCATCGGGTTCATCTTCGGAATGCTGAGTTTGAGACTTTGCTTGCAGGCTCCGAGTAAAATCTTTTCCATTCTATCTATCCGTAACTCCTTTCGTTCGGAATGCTTGCACAGCAGGGGTGTTATTTCGGCCACGCCTATCTCGGTAACTTTTTCGGCAAACCATTCGAAGCGCTCGATGTTTTTGGGAGGGGCAATGGCTATGTGCAAGCGGGGCAGGGTGGCATCTTCTATCTGCATTAAGCGCACCACATGCACGGTTACTTCTTTTTTACCAATGCTTTGAATGCGTGCATCGAACAGATTTCCTTTGCCATCGAACACAAAGAGTTCTTCGCCATCGCGCTTGCGCATGACGTTGGCTATGTGGCGCGATTCGGTTTCATCGAGCACACAGTATTCATTGAGAATGGCGAGGGGACAATAGAAGATGTTCACGGGTGCAAAATAAGATTATGACGCAGCACTCGCAAAGGCTTTGGCAGGTTGTGTTTGTATTTTGTAATTGGTTTTGGTTTACATTCGTTCTAACTCATTTATCTACCCATGAAAAGATTAGGAAAAATATTGGCCGGTGTGGCATTGACATTGGTCCTTCTTGTTTTAGTTATTAAAATTAAAGGCGACAACTATTTGCTGAAAGGACTTTGGGCCTGTTATCTGCATGGTAACAATTCAGCTACGATTGATGATGCCAAATATTTTGACAGTCACCCGATAGAAGCTGCCCAACAGGTGTGGCAATGGCCTGTGAGCGAACGCTATGATAAAGTGACCCTCTCCTCTCCTCTTGAATCGGTATTGACACAAACGAACAGCGTGGCCTTTTTGGTTATTCAGAACGATAGTGTAGTGGCCGAAAAGTATTGGGAGAATTATTCGGACAGCAGTCAGTCAAATTCGTTTTCGATGGCGAAAAGTATAACGACCATGCTGGCGCAAATAGCTATTCAGAAAGGAATATTGAAAGACTGGCATCAGAAAGTGAACAGCATTCTGCCCGAACTAAAAGGCAAACACGCGAGCGAACTGGAGCTTTGGCATCTGAGCACGATGAGTTCGGGTATGGAATGGAACGAATCGTATAGCAATCCGTTTGCGGTGAGTGCCGAGGCGTACTATACGGAAGATGAAAACAAATTGATGCTGCGATTGCCTATTGTGGATACTCCGGGGACGTTCTATAATTATCAAAGCGGCTCTACGCAACTGCTTGGCATGTGTGTGATGAAAGCCAGTGGCAAATCGTTGGCGGAGTTGGCGAGCGAATGGCTTTGGAAGCCGATGCAGGCGGAACATGCCGCCAAATGGCATACGGATGAAAAGGGAACGGAGCTGGCTTTTTGCTGCTTTAACTCGAACGCGCGCGACTTTGCGCGATTTGGAAAACTGATGCTGCATGAAGGAAACTGGAATGGGGTGCAATTGCTGGATAGTGGGTTTGTGCAGATGGCCACTAAGGGCGCTTTGGCTCCCTATTATGGTTATTCATTTTGGCTTGATAGCTCGCATGGCACCCGGGTGTTTTACCAACGCGGCATTCTTGGTCAATATATTATCAGTCTACCCGAATACCATACGGTTGTGGTGCGGCTGGGTCGCCATAAACTCGGAGTGAGTGACGATAAGCACTCGAAGGATTACCATACTATTGTGGAAGAGGTATTGAAGATGGTGAGGTAGTGAAGTGGGGGTGGTTGAGTTTGGTTTGAGGTGGTTTGAGAGCGGTTTGAGGTGGGTTGACTTTGGTTTATGGTTGATTGACTTTGGTTTGAAGGTGTTTGATTTTAGTTTGAGGGTGATTGACTTTGGTTAGAGGGTGTTTGATTTCAGTTTGATGGTGATTGACTTTGGTTTGAGGGGGATTGATTTCAGTTTGATGGTGATTGACTTTGGTTAGAGGGTGTTTGATTTCAGTTTGAGGGTGATTGATTTTGGTTTGTGGGTCAAGTAATCAGTTTTTAATAAAAAATGCCCCAAAATGGGGCATTTTTTATTGTTGGAAAAATAAAGGACAGATTAGAAGTGCAGGAACTTTTTGGACGGTTTGGTGAATTTGAGGGAGGTGATGAGCTTTTTGTCGGTGGCGGAAAGGGCTGTGATGCTGGAGACATAGAGTTTGAGTTTGGCAGCTATGTCGTAGAGGCCGGTTTCGGGGTAATAGAGTTCGATGTCGCGGTTTTTGAGGGCTTCGGAGAAGGGTTGGTAGGTTTCGGCTACTTTGTCGTTGGCTTTTTGAAGGTCTTCGGCAAAGGCTTTGAGGGCTAAAACCTGAATATCGGTTTCGGTGGGGTTGTATTGGGTGGTGTTGGCCAAGAGGGCGATGAGTTCGTTTACATTGGCGAGGCGCATGTCGTAGCTTTGCTGAGAGGTGGAATGGGCACCGGGAACGGGCTCGCCTTCTTTTAGTTTGGGCGGCTTGTTGGTGCCTTTGATTTTTTTGAGGATGGTGAAGGCATCATTTACAGTTGTTTTGGGAACGCCATCGCTGGATTTGAGGTTTTTGAATGCGCTGGTGAAAAGTTTGTTGACCCCAGCGAAGATTACCTTGCGACCATCAATGAAATTTTTGTACGGCACACGGAACGGCTCTACGGCTTTGACGGCCACATCGCTGTTGGTGTATTTGCTGCCGATGGCGCTGATCGCGAGTTTGGGATTGGAGGGCTGATAGCTGGCTCCGTAACCTGTGATGTTGATTTTTGCTTTGCCTAAGTTGGCTACATTTTTTGCGTGTCCTGTTTCCATTTCGAAGATTTTTAGCCCTTCTAATTCAGTCATTGGTTTTTGTTTAGAACCAGAAGAGTGAGTTATGAAATTGTTGTTTGCTTAAATTGTAGTGTAAAAGAAATAAAAAGTTTTTTTTTGTGCAAGGGTTGGTGGGGGAAATATTTTTGAGGGGAAAAGGGAGAGTTTTTGAGTAGGAGGGTGTTTGTTTTCACCCCAGAGGGGTGAGAGCTTGGTAGTATATTTAGAATGCTGTGCGCTTACCACCCCAGCGGGGTGGAACCTTTGTCTTCCATGCTATCTTTTTCTTTTGGCTTGAACCAAAAGAAACAAAAGTTCAAGGCTGTGTGACTTTTGGCTAAAAATTGTTCTGACTACCTAAACTGCGCAAACTCGCGCGCTACGATTTGTCATAATTGTGAAGTTTGTGTAGCGCTCAAACAGTGCGCAGTTCTTAACGGTAATCAGAACAATTTTTTTAACGCCAAAATTCACAAGGCCGAGGGAAATACAAAGGGAAGGTTAGATTTGGAAATAATTGTTAGTGACGCATTGTAGAGGCGATGCTAAAACACCAACGGCAAAGCAATAAAATATTCAGATAATATGAAAATAGGAATAGCACTAACGACTAACTTAGATATTGAAAGGTCTAGTTGGATAGAAGAAATTTCTACCTTATTAAAGAAGTATTTTGAAGAGATGCACTATGGTGAAAATTTAAAAGATTTAATCTTAGGGATTATTTGCGTGGAAACTAGGTTCGATTTTTTTTTAAAGGAGAGAAAGCCTAAATATTATCATGGAAAAAGGAAAATTGTTGGTCATGATATTACAATAGAAGTAGAGAATGCACTAGAATATGACGTTAAGCTTAATTATGATAGAATGCGTGGATTGGATAAAATTGAGTTTAAAAGAGAAATTTTAAATACTCTTCTAGCTTCTACCGAGAAAATCAGAACGATAAAAAGCATTACAGATTTCGACCTCGAAAAGTTTCAAAGCGATTTCTCGCTCCTGCTGAAGTTAGTATTGTAGTCTATCTAATCGCGCTAAAAACAAAAGACCATCCCGATGGGATTTGAAGAAAAGGTCAACAATAATTTCTACCAAAATTTGACCCCGCTGGGGTCGGGGTTTGTTTGGTTATGGTTTTGCTGCAAAGCTGGCACCCCGCTGGGGTGCGATACAATGAACTTTATGGGAGGCGTTTATTTCTATCAATAGGGCGTCCTGATGGGACTGAATGAAGATTGCGGAATTCGGATTTTGGATTACGGATTGAAATGCAACACACCCCGTCAAAATTCCCAAAGCGGAATTTTGCCAACCCTCTGTAGAGGGGAAAAATGCAAAGTGAAGGGCGGCTGTTGGGTTAGGGATAGTAGTGGAGCTCCTTTTTTTGCTGTGAGTGAAGAGGAAATACAACCACCTCCGTTCCCGCACAAAGCTGCGGGACCACCTCCGCCAGCGGAGGACAAAATACAGCAAAAAAAGAGCGGGAACGGATAGCCCGCCCGCGCCTCGCGGAACCCTCCCGTCCTCATTTAAACATTCGGTCGGGACAGGCTCAAATAATTTTCATTGTCTTGTTTTTTATCAACAAAGTGCAGTTGTTGATTTCTAAGGCAATTCTAGATTCGCGCCTCGCTAATTTCACCCGGGATTTTTTTTGAAGCGCAGATAGGTTGCGCAGAACTAATAGATAATTGCAGCATGGCAAAAGAACAAGTAGAAGCAAGGTACACGGAAGATGAAGTGAAAACCCTCGACTGGCTGGAGCATATCCGGATTAGGCCGGGGATGTATATAGGCAAAACGGGCGATGGGTCATCGATGGATGATGGTATTTATATTTTGCTGAAGGAGGTGATTGATAACTGCATTGACGAATACCAGATGGGTTACGGCAAGAAGGTGGACATAACCGTGACGAAGGAGAAGGTGACGGTGCGCGATTACGGGCGCGGGATTCCGCTGGGGAAACTGGTGGATTGTGTGAGCCAGATAAACACGGGGGCGAAGTATGATTCGAAGGCGTTTAAGAAGTCGGTGGGGTTGAACGGGGTGGGAACGAAGGCAGTGAACGCGCTGTCGGTTTATTTTAAGGCATCGGCTGTGCGCGAAGGGCAGATGAAAACGGCAGAGTTTGATTGCGGCAAACTGACGAAGGAGCATAAGCTGGAGAAGACCGATGAGCCGAACGGAACGTATATCGAGTTCCTGCCCGACAATAAGATTTTTAAGAATTACCACTACATGCACGAGTATGTAGAGTTGATGATTCAGAACTACAGTTACCTGAACACGGGTCTGGCGTTTTACTACAACGGCAACCGCTACATTTCGCAAAAGGGTTTGTATGATTTGCTGTCGAAGAAGAAAGAGAATGCGGATTTAGTGTATCCGATTATTCACCTGGTGAGTGAGGATATTGAAATAGCGCTGACGCATAATCATCAATACGGGGAGGAGTTTTATTCGTTTGTAAACGGACAATACACCGTGCAGGGCGGAACGCACTTGCTGGCTTTTCGCGAAGCAATCGTGAAGACGGTGCGGGAGTTTTATAAGAAGGATTTTGATGCGGTGGATATTCGCGAGGCGATAGTGGGCGCGGTGTCGGTGCGGATTCAGGAGCCGGTGTTTGAAAGCCAAACGAAAACAAAACTCGGCACAGATAAGCTGCATGGTGAGGACAAAACGATGAAGCAGTTTTTGCTGGAGTTTGTGAAGGAGAACCTCGATAATTACCTGCATAAGAATTCGCAAACGGCAGAGGCATTGTTGAAGCGGATATTGCAGAGCGAAAGAGAGCGCAAGGAAATAGCGGGTATAAAGAAGCTGGCGAATGAGCGCGCGAAGAAAGCGAACATACACAACAAGAAGCTGCGCGATTGCCGCAGACATTTTAATGATGAAAAGGCTACCGACCGTTTGTTGACCACCTTGTTTATTACCGAAGGTGATTCGGCCAGCGGTTCGATAACGAAGAGCCGTAATCCTGATTTGCAGGCGGTGTTCAGTTTGCGCGGTAAGCCTTTGAACTGTTTCGGCATGACGAAGAAGGTGGTGTATGAAAACGAAGAGTTCAACCTGTTGCAGCATGCCTTGAACATAGAAGACAGTATTGATGACCTGCGCTACAACAACATTATAGTAGCGACCGATGCCGATGTGGATGGAATGCACATTCGCTTGCTGTTGCTTACTTTCTTTCTTCAGTTTTTCCCTGATGTGGTGCGCAACGGGCATGTGAAGATTCTCGAAACTCCATTGTTCCGTGTGCGCAACAAGCAGAAGACTATCTACTGCTACAACGAAGATGAAAAGCAAAAGGCTGTGAAGGAGTTGAAGGGCAATCCGGAGATAACGCGCTTTAAAGGTTTGGGAGAAATATCGCCTGAGGAGTTTGAAGGTTTTATTGGAGAAGATATGCGTGTGCGGCCAGTGATAGTAGAAGACAGAATAAAGCTGGAAACGCTGTTAGCCTACTACATGGGCAAGAACTCGGAAGACCGTCAGAAGTTCATCATCGAAAATCTGCGAATAGAGAAAGATGAGGTGCAGGCGATTGATTCGTTGGTGGAGATTGTGTAATTATTCTCTGAAGAACTTCTCAACTAAATCTTTCGTTTTTTCTGCGTCTTCCATCATCGGGCAATGGCCGCAGCTGTCAATCAAGGCGAGTTCGCTTCCCTTGATATCGCGATGAAAACGTTCGGCATGAGAGAGCGGAATAATTTCGTCTTCTGTTCCCCAAACAATTAATGTTGGCGTATGCACCTGCTGAATTAAGGCCGTGTCGGGAAACTGCTTAGACAGCGCAAGATTGAGCATGTGGGTGATGTTTCCTTCGCGGTTAGTGAATTCGTTGTTGCGAATTACGTTCTCTTCCTTTATCTCGTTGTCTCTGTAATAAGCGGTTCTTATTCCCTGCCAGCTCATAAACAAAGGCATTCCTTTGCCGAAAATATTACGAACCGATTTGAATTTGAACATTGCGAGTTTGTTGGCAATCTGCTCGGAGTCGTAGCCCGCAGGGTCCAACAGCACAATCTTCTTCACCTTCTCCGGATGATTCACGGCACTCATCCAGGTAACGGCACCGCCCATAGAATTTCCAATCACATACACCGAATCTAAATGCAGCGTGTCGAGGATAAAGGAAATGTATTCAGCATAATCACCCAGATAATTCTCGCCTTCTTTCACCGGAGGGAAATCAGAAAGTCCGAAGCCCGGTAAATCAATACGAATAACGCGGTAATCGTTTTTCATCAAATCAGAAAGCTTGGAGAAGTTTGTATAGGCACCTCCGAATCCATGAATCATTAATACCGGGAATCCGCTGCCTTCATCTACATAATGGATTTCCGCTCCTTTCCAGTTGAGGAAATGAGAATTGGGAGAAGATAAATCCTGCTTCGCCTGTTGCTTAGACACAATGTGATTGGATTGCAAAAAATAAAACAATACCGGTATCAAGAGTAGAATTACAAGCAGCGCAAAGAGAACACCAAGGACTTTTTTCATAAATTATTTTGAGACCGCGAACATAATTGATTATGACCAAACCGTATCCGCTACAAACTTTAAGAGCAGTTTCTATATTTGCGCATGGCAACAAAAAATTCTCCTGACGAAAAGTTCATCAACGAAGGACTAACGTTTGATGATGTACTCCTGGTTCCAGCTTACTCTGAAATACTTCCCCGCGAAGTAGAACTAAGAACCAAATTAACCCGCAATATTGAAATTAATGTTCCCGTAGTTTCATCGGCTATGGATACCGTTACCGAAACTGCCTTGGCCATTGCCATTGCCCGGGAAGGCGGTATGGGAATATTGCACAAAAACATGAGTATTGAAAGGCAGGCAGAAATGGTGCGCAAGGTAAAACGTGCCGACTCCGGTTTAATAATTGATCCTGTTACCCTGAACGAAGACGCTGTTGTATTAGATGCGCAGCGATTGATGGTGGAGAATAAAATCGGTGGAATTCCTATTGTAAGCAAAAGCGGAAAGCTACTTGGCATTCTTACCAACCGCGACTTGCGTTTTGAAAAAAACATGAAGCGCAAAGTGACGGAGATAATGACCATTGAAAATCTTCGCACCGCTCCAAAAGGAACTGATTTGAAAAGTGCTGAAAAGATTTTACAGAAGTATAAGATTGAAAAATTGCCAGTGGTAGATAACACGGGCAAACTCGTTGGCTTGATTACCTACAAGGATATCCTGAAGGTGAAGGCTCATCCTAATTCTACTAAAGATAACTACGGCCGTTTGCTTTGCGGAGCTGCTGTAGGAGTTACTGCTGATATGTTTGAAAGAATGGAAGCGCTGGCTCATGTAGCAGTAGATGTTGTATGTATTGATACAGCCCATGGTCATTCACGCGGAGTGCTTGCCGCTATTAAGAAGGCAAAGCAGGCTTTCAAACATCTTGAAATTGTAGGAGGAAATGTAGCAACCAAAGAAGGCGCGCAGGCCCTGATAGATGCCGGAGTTGATGCTGTGAAAGTAGGTGTTGGACCCGGAAGTATTTGCACTACACGGGTAGTGGCTGGAGTAGGAGTGCCGCAGCTAACTGCTATTTATGAAGCCAGCAAGGCAGGAAAAAAAGCGGGTGTGCCGATAATTGGCGATGGAGGAATACGTTTTACCGGAGATATTGTAAAAGCTATCGCGGCAGGTGCAGACACCGTAATGGCAGGAAGTGTATTTGCCGGAACAGATGAAAGCCCGGGAGAGACGATTATTTATGAAGGAAGAAAGTTCAAATCCTATCGCGGTATGGGTTCGGTAGAAGCTATGCAGGAAGGAAGCAAGGACAGATACTTTCAGGATGTAGAAGATGATATCAAGAAGTTAGTGCCTGAAGGAATTGTGGGTCGTGTGCCTTTTAAGGGAAGTGTGCAGGAAGTAATGTATCAATACATCGGTGGTCTTCGTGCGGGTATGGGATATTGCGGAGCCAAAAATATTAAGGCACTACAGCAGGCAAAATTCGTTCGTATTACAGCAGCGGGTGTTCAGGAATCGCATCCACATGATGTAACTATCACCAAAGAGGCACCAAACTATTCCAGAAAATAAAAGGGGTAGAATTAAATCTGCGCAGAAATAAAGATAGACTGAGCAACATTCTTCACCAAAGGGATTTTTTCCAGCACATCGCCAATCAACACCGAAGGTGTAATTAAAAAATCAGGTACACCTGGTAGGAGGAAGTCTTTATACTCAACCTTAATATTGTTGTAACCTGCCTTCGATAATTTTTCTGAGATAAAACTCTTAGAGAAAGCCATCTCATCGGGCTCAAGATGCGTTGCTTTGCGAAGCGCAGCATAAGAGAAGATTAAATAGACATAAGGATTTTGAATGTTCGGCTCCAGGAAAATAATCTTCCCCTTAGGTTTCAGCAATGCCTTCATATTTACAAATACATCATCGAGGTGATGATACAAGTGATGTAATATTCCATTCCCAATAATGTAGTCAAACTTCTCTCCCTTAAACTGATCAGCTTTATTGAAATCGAGAATGTCATAACGAAGATTAGTCAATGGAAAGTTCTTTCTAGCCTCTTCCAAAAAAGGAACACATAAGTCCGTTCCTAAAACATTCATACCGGTCTTCTTGGCCAACATAAATGCGTTCTTGCCAACACCACAACCAATTTCCATCACCGATTTATTAGAAGCCACCGTCATTTGCGAAATCATGTATTCACATCTGCGTTCAGCACGCACTCGCGTAGATTTGCTGTCGCCCCAAACCTGATTAAAACCTCTATCGTCTTTAATATTTGCCATTTACTTTTTTACTAGGATGGTATAGCCAAGCGGATCTTCATCGCTTCCAAAATTTAAAAGCAGGGAAAGATGAGCCAGGATAACTACAGTGATAAGAATAGGTGATAGTGCAACCCATACCGGAACAAAAATCCATTTCCAGATTTGCGATGGGAGAAGATTGCGAAACCAAAGCACAATTACCTTATTGGCTATGTTGGCGATGTCAGTTCCGCGATTGGTGATTTTTGCTTCGCTGAATTTACTGAACATAGTTTTTAAACTGCTGGGTGTGTAGCGAAAGAAATCATAAGGAATGTAATGATACCTCGCGCTCCAAGGAATGGTAACAATTCCGGATCCACCAGTCTTCATCACGCGGTGCATTTCATCGATCAGCTTCTGATAATTCTGAACATGCTCCAATACCTCCGTGCAAATCAGTCCATCAAACTTACCGTCTTCAAATGGAATGTTCTCACCATCAAACGGTGTGATATTTGAATTGTCATAATCGAACTTCTCTGCATCCACAATATCAACTCCGAAATACTTTGTTTGAGAAGCATCCAGCAAAAACTTGTAAGGCGATTGACCGCAACCTACATCCAAAACATTTCCCTTAAATGCGGGAATCGTTTTTGTAATATCTCTGTATATCGTTAGTATCTGCAAATCCAAAAGCATCCTTCCGTAGAATTTAATCTTTCCGGAAAATGAAGTGGGGGGAGTATGATTGACTGGACGGAAACCTTCTGCCATTAGTAAACTTTACGGTAAATATTTCTTCTGATAAACTTCGGTCTGCGTTTGGTCTCCTCTAAAATCTTCGCTTGATATTCTCCGAGCACTGAAATGCCCAACATCTGCAAGCCTCCGAAAAATAGTATCAGGACAATAATGGTGGTTACTCCATGCGGATTGCCCGGCATCGCAAAGTAGAGAATGATTTGAATGATGATAGCAACAAATGAAAACAAGGTAAGTGACCAACCGAGATAAGTCATCAATTCCAAAGGAACAAAACTGAAGCTGAAAATAGCCTTGCGCGCCCAAGCCAGATTCTTACGCATGTTATTGGTTGTTACCCCAAACATTCTCTCTGGACGTGTGTAATCTACTCCGGTTTGCTTGAATCCCACCCATGCCCGCAAGCCGCGCATAAACTGGTCCGTCTCCGGTAGCTTAACTAATTCGTTCACCACTTTTCTGTCCATCAAACTAAAGTCACCCGCATCTAATGGAATCGGAACATAACTTACACTGCGGAACAAACGATAAAACATTTTATAAAACGAAACCAATGTCTGATTTCCCTCACGTGCTACTCTTCTTCCATACACCACATCAAATCCTTTCTGATATTCCTGATAGAATTGTTCAATCAACTCAGGTGGGTCTTGTAAATCTCCATCCAGCAGAATGACTCCATCACCGGTCGATATTTCCATGCCCGAAAGAAAAGCAGCCTGTGAACCAAAGTTGCGTGAATGTTCAACAGCAATTACATGGTCATCTTCATCCGCTAACTTCTGCAACACTTCGTTGGTGTTGTCAGGCGAGCAATCGTTCACAAAAATTATTTCATAGTCAACTCCAATCTTTTGAAAGGTCTTAGATAGACGTTCATACATATACGGAATTGCCTGTTCATCCTTATAGCAAGCAATAACTGCTGTCAACTTATGGCGGATTTTATCCTGCACTAACTTCTTTTCATACAGCGGCATCGAATAGTTCTTCTGCCACTCTGCATTTTTACTCAAACCGTATTTAAGCGGAGTTTCATTCTGCCAACCAATCAATTCTTTTGCCAGCGAAGCATCGCCATACCATTCTTTTAAATCCCACTTTCTATTGGGCATATCACCCCAATCCGGATTCTTTTCAATACTGAATATCTCCTTAATAGCAGATGCTATATCCCGAATAGTCGTTTTACGATTGCTCGCAATGTTCAACGACTTACCTCTTAAGTTTTGAATGTTGGTAGCAGAAAGCAGGGTTGCAAGCACTGCGTCATCTATGTAAACGAAATCACGAGAGATATCGGGCTGCACCAACGGAGGATAAGTCCCTTTCATTCCTTTATCAATCAGTTGTGGAATCAATCTATCCGGTTCTTCAAATGCTCCGTAAATAGAGTAGTAACGTAAATTCGCGACCGGAACTTCTTTAATAGTTCCATAGAACTTTATCATGTGCGCAGCACCTGCTTTGGTAACTGCATAATGTGAGTTCGGTTGAAGCGGGTCGTCTTCTTTAGGTGCCGAAGCATTCAATCCATATTCCGAAGAACTGCCGGCATGAACAAATGCTTTGATGGCAAACTGCGAAGAAATCTCTAACAGATTCAACAGCCCAATAAAATTGGTTTCATAAATCAAGTCAACATCCGCCTGCTTGCTATAAGCTCCGTAAGCCGCTAAGTCGAAAATGGTTTTAAAGCGATGTTCTTTAAAAAGTTCCTCAATCTGATTTTTCTTAATGATGTTGCAATGAAGAATATGTTTCGGATTGATGTCATCCAGTCGCCAGGGAATAAACGGCTTGCTGGTAACCGCAAAAACATCCTGCCTATGCTCGAGAATAGTGCGAACCAGATTTGAGCCAATGAAACCACCGGCACCAAAAATCACAATCGGCCCCTCTAATTTGAGAACTTCCGCCTGAATCTTATCCTGTAAAGACATGGTGTAAATATGCTGAAATTACGCAGACTCCGAAATCTTAGCCTATGAAAGCGTTTAGTTCTTGCTGCAAACCTTCTCCACCCAAATTATTTTCGGCTTGATGAAACTTCTGGTCTCCGTATTTGCCAGTCGGGTAACCCGATGCCGCGAGTGCAAGGATTTTTATATTGGAAGTAAGGTGATTCATTAAATGATACGAAAGCGTTTCGCGCAAACCGCATTCACCATTATGCTCTTCAATCGTAACTAGCTTTTGCGTTGCATTTACTGAGGAAATTAATTCACCCGGCAATTCAACAATCGGAAAAACACTCACGACCCAAACTTCTAAATCATCTGCAAGTTCCGAGTTCAGAATATTTTCTGTCACCGGTCCTGTGCCCACAACCACTCCTTTAGTTCCGTCTTTTATTTTTCTCCATTGCGCAAAAGGCGCTACAGGATGATTTATTTTCCCGCCCATGTTCAATCGAAGATAGTTCGGACTTTTGTCCGCAATCATTTGCTCTACTGCCTGCTCCACATCGCTAGTGGTAAAAGGAACATAGACGCGCATGTTTTGCAAAATGCGCATCGCGCCAATGTCTTCAATATTGTGGTGTGTGGCTCCCATAATTCCATAGCCGTAGCCTCCACCATTGCCTACAATCTTTACTGGTAAATTGTGCAAACAGACATCGTTTCTAATCTGCTCATAAGGTCTCAAGGTTACAAAAGGCGAAATGCTGTATATCCAGGGAATGAACCCTTCATGAGCCAAAGAAGCTGACACGGTCACCATGTTTTGTTCGGCTACTCCGGCATTAATAAATCTTTCGCCAAACTTCTCCTGTACTTTTTCCAAAGCCATATAACCCAAATCACCAGTTATAAAAACGAGATTGTCGTTTTTATCAAAGGCATTAATCATACTTTGCGCAAACTCTACTCTCATTCTATGGCAGTAATTCTTTTTTCGAAATCGTATTTTACTTCCTCCACAATCAAACTGTATTGATCATCCTTCATCGGCAAATAATGGCAATCTAACTTGTCCTCATAAGTCTTCCAGCCGTGCCCTTTTGTAGTGTTGCAAATGATAGCAATCGGATGTCCGAAGTCGGATGCCTGAAGTTTAGCATCGTTCAAGGATTCAAAGTTGTGTCCGTCCGCTATCAACACGTTAAATCCAAAGGCTTCAAGTTTCTTGTCTAGCGGTTCAAGTTTCATCACATCTTCCGTTCTTCCGTAGCCTTGCAATTTATTTCTGTCAATTAACCAAATCACATTAGTAAGATGATGATGCGCAATAAACAGTGCCGCCTCCCAGGTGCTGCCTTCATTTATTTCTCCATCGCTGGTCACGCAGAAAACATTCTTATCTGTCTTCTTTAGTTTTTGAGCAAGACCTAAACCTGCGGCTATCGAAAGCCCATGACCCAGGCTGCCCGTAGCAAAAGGAATGCGCTTAATTTTATTAACCGGTGGATGAGCTGCGAGGTAAGTATCGTTTTTGTAAAAGGTCTTAATGTCATCATCGCTTAAGGTGCCGTCTTCGGCAAGCATCGAATAAAGTGCTGCTGCTGCATGGCCTTTGCTCAAAATAATTTCATCGTCCTCCTTCATCCAGCCAAAGCGCACAAAGGTCAATATCTCCGCTACGCTTAGCGAGCAGCCTACATGACCTGCATTCGCCTGTTTGTACATGCCCAGAAAACGATTCTTAATGTTCAGCGCCCCGTAAAGGAGCATTCTATGTGTAGCCTTATCCATTAGCGCGCAATATTAAATTATTTCTCCGCGCTTGCCCAACTCTACCACCTCCAGGTTCTCAATCCGCTTATTGTTGAGCGTAAACCGCAGTACGGTCTTCACCTGATGAAAACCCTGCACCCCCGCAGCACCGGGGTTCATCACCACCATATTATTGTATTTCGCATCGCGCATCACTTTCAAAATGTGCGAGTGGCCGCAAATAAAAATATCAGGCACCTCCTCCTCAATCTTCCTTCGTGCCTTTGGCTCATAGTTACCTGGATAGCCGCCAATATGTGTCATCAAAATCTTAAAACCCTCACGCTCCAGCACTAAATTCTGCGGATAATCGAGGCGAATATCTTTGTTGTCAATGTTTCCGTAAACGGCAAAGAAGGGTTTGAAATTTTTCAACTCATCACACAGCCCAATGGTTCCCAAATCACCCGCATGCCATATTTCGTCAACATCTTTAAATACCTTGAAAACTTTGCTGTCGAGATAGCTATGGGTGTCGCTTATGAGGCCGATGCGGAGCATGCGGTGAAAATAAAAAACGGTACCTGTTTTTGGGTTGAGAATGAACAACAACATTTGAATAGCTAACCTAGAGTATTTTTCAAACCTCCTTATTTCCTAAAAGCTATCAGGAGGTTTTCTTTTTTCCGTTAACTCCCTGATTCCATTTCCGTTTTTACTTTCGCCCACACATCAAACAGTAATTGGCTTATGAAGAAGTATATTTTACATCCTTTCAGTTTTTCCATTGTTTTTTGTCTGCTATTGGCGGTATCTAATGCTCAGTCACAGGGGCTTAATTATCAAGCGGTGGCACGCAATAATGCAGGTACAGCACTGATTAATCAGGCTGTCAGTGTTCGGTTTACTATTCACGAAGGTTCTCCTACCGGTATAATCCGCTATCAGGAGACAGGAACCACCACGACCAATGCTCTAGGCATATTTACGGTAGTTATAGGAGGCGGCTCTATGGTGCAAGGTAATTTTGAAGAAATAAACTGGGGCAGCGGAACGAAGCTTTTGCAGGTAGAATTTGACCCCGCTGGAGGAACGGCTTATACCGACATGGGCACTTCGCGAATGATGAGTGTACCTTATGCGCTTAGTTCGGCTACTACATCCAGTGTAATTGGTGACACCAATTATGTAGCTAAGTATATAGACAAAAGCCATTTAGGTAGTTCACTTATTTATGATAACGGAAGCGCAGTAGCTATCGGAACCGCCACCCCTGCGCCTTCTGCATCTTTGGATATTACGTCCAGTACTGGGGCTCTTTTATTACCCCGTCTGACCACCACCGAACGCAATGCGCTTAGCCCCAGCGAAGGCATGATGATTTACAACAAGCAAAAACACAAATTTGAAGGCTATACGATTTCCAGCGATTTGGACCGCGAAATAGATACCGGTGCTACTACCATTCCGCGCTCTATTGTCGGTGGAGGTTTTTGGGTCATGCACCAGAGTTTCAGAGCCGGCACCAGCGGCAATATTTCGAGGGTAGTTATCATTACTGACAATACGGCCAGCGCTACCGGTACCCTTGATATACTGGCTGGTGACGGCACAGCCGGTGCGGTGCTTTACTCCGACAACTTTAACTATACCAACTGTACCAATTCTAATTGCGAAACGGTTATCACGCTTAGCACTCCTTTTCCGGTTGTCAGCAATTCTTTTTATACTCTCCGTTTCAGTACCGGCAATGGTTTCAGTTTTTCTACCTACACCAACGGTTCCGACCCTTACAGCAATGGGCAAGCTTATCAGAACTCCAGTTTACTGACCAACGAGGATATGTATTTGAGGATTTATATTGATAAAGCGGGTTGGGTAGAACTTCATTAATTTTTTAAGTCGTTTATCTAACTATACCAAACCCCAATAACATGTTTGCATGAGGGTTTTATTACTAAAGGCCCTTCCTGCTTTCATTTGGCTTAATTTTTTACATAATACCACCTTATTACAATTTGCGTGGTCGTCATTCCAACTTGTAACTAAAATACCCTAACTCGTAACATCTCTGATTTCATTCGCCAGGGAACTACTATTACTTTGGCTTTTTTCTTTGCGGCAACCCTTTATCCCTTTGCAACGTTTTAATGCAGAATCCAAAAGCCAAACGCTATGAAAGCAAAACTACATTTACTAATTCTTGGCACCAGTATTTTCCTTTCAACGAATGCGTTGTATGCCGATGACAATCCTGCCAATAGCAATAATTGCATTGACACCAGCTTAATTAACCCCGGTGCCGTTTGCCCTGCCGTCTATGCGCCAGTTTGCGGTTGCGATGGAATCACCTATGGCAACGACTGCGAAGCTCAGGCGCACGGAGTAACCATCTATATGCCCGGAGCTTGTGACAGTACCAATACCAACCCTGGTGATAGCGCCAATACAGGGATAAATGATTGTATAGATTCTAACCTTATTAATCCTGCAGCCATTTGTCCCACCGTTTTTGAACCGGTGTGCGGTTGCAATTCGGTTACTTACGATAACGAATGTATTGCTTTAGCCCACGGCATCACCAACTTTACCCTTGGTGCTTGCGGCAGCAATCCGGAGTGTTACCCGCACTATTTTTATTATACTTTTGATTCTACCGGAAGGGTGGTTTCATTCATGTATTCCTCTTACAGTATTTCAGCCAACGGAACCATAAACGGGGCTCCGGCTGGCGGACCAAATACTAATTCGAACAGTCCGTTCACTTCGCTGCTTTGGGATTTTGGCGATGGCAATACCTCCACCGATATCAATCCTGTGCATACCTATGCCGACTCTGCCTCGGGCAACTACACCGTTTGCCTGACCGTTACCGACACAGCTACTGCCTGCACCAACCAATATTGCGAGCTGTTGTATAGCTACACCAATCCTTGCACAGTCGATTTCGGGTGGACATACAGCAATGACTCTGTCCTGTTCACCAACAATACACCGGGTATTCGCGACTCCAACACCATCGTTATCTGGAGCTTCGGAAACGGCACTGTAGCCGGAGGATATACCAATGACAGCACCGGAGTAAGCAACCCCGGCTGCATTTATGACAGCACAGGCGTTTATAACCCGTGCGTAAGCGTTTACAACACAAGCACCGGCTGCTTTGCCATGGTGTGCAATACCATTCAATACTTCAAAACCGAAACCGGCATCCATAACAACGATATGAGCACTTCAGGTTTCAGTATACTTCCTAACCCTGCCGCCAATGTATTCAGCATAATCTCCAATGAAACCATGATGCACGGCAAAGCCGTCATATACGATATGACCGGAAGAAGAGTATTGGCGATTCAACTGCATAGTAAAAACGTAAACCTTCAAACGGATAATTTCAACAACGGAGTGTACTTCGTCACCCTCGAAAATGAAAAAGGAAGAACCACTAAAAGGTTGGTGATTCAAAAGTAAAATAGCACGCTGAACGGGTAAGTTTCAATCTTAAATAGTTAGGGTACCTAGCCAACTATTTATTCATTTGCCGTATCTGATTAAATATAAAATACAGCAATGAACAAAATATTTACCCCGCTGCTTCTCGCCAGTTTTTGCCTATTGAGAATAACCGGTTTTGCGCAAAGTGTCGAAACTGAAAATCAAAGTAGCGCTTATCCTGTGGAATTAAACGATGCCAACCATCCTTGCATTACCACCAGTGAATATGAAGAAATAGAAAAACGCTGTGCCGAAAACATACGCCTGCTTGGGTTAGACATTACTCGGTCGCGCAGCGCCAACTCCACCACCCTCGGGTGGCCGCTAAGACCCGCAACAGCTTTGCTCGATTGCGACTATGCCTACCTAAGCGCTGGGGTTGACCACAACGCCACAAACGGGGCGATAAAGGATTATAACTGCGGTACCATTACTTACGATGGCCACGGTGGCAATGACCTTTCTATTTGGCCATATAATTTTCACAAAATGGATAATGATTTAGTAGAAGTGGTGGCTGCTGCCCCGGGCACTATTCTTTATAAAAGTGATGGTCATTTTGATAGAAACTGCGCCACCAACACCGACACCGCGAACTACATTATCATCCGGCATGCGGATGGCTCGCAAGCCAATTACTGGCACTTGAAGAAAAACTCAGTAACTACCAAGGCCGTTGGTCAAACGGTAATTGCAGGAGAATACTTAGGCATTGTAGGAAGTTCCGGAAATTCATCAGGCCCTCACCTTCATTTCGAAGTGTGGAGCGGTAGCACCAGTGCCACCCGCATTGACCCTTTTTCCGGTTCCTGCAATAACCTGAATGCAGGTACCTGGTGGGCTTCACAAAAACCGTATAAAAAAACAGCGGTGGTTAAAGTATCTGTCAACACCACCGACATTGTAGTGCCCGGTTGCCCGACCACCGAAACACCTAACGAAAGCCATTCCTTCCAAGTCCCGTTTCAGGGTGCAGGTCTGCCCGCTGGCTTCGCCAAATTCTATATTTTCATTCAAAACGATACGCCAGGTATCAATGTCAACCTAAGCATACTTAATCCGAATGGCTCTGTATTCAATAGTTGGACCTACACAAGCACCGTCAATTACAAAACCAGTTATAAAGGCTGGTCCAAACTACTACCAACAACCGCTGGCACTTATACTTTTAAAGCTGCTTACAACGGTACCGAATGCTCCACCAATTTTGAAATAGTGACTGCCACCGAGGTTCCTCAGATAAGCGATGATGTTGATTTCGCCATCTCCCCAAATCCTGCTAGGACCACAACCACCCTCAACATAAACGAAACTTTGCTTGGTAAGAATGCTACAGTAACCGATATTGCGGGAAGAACAGTTGCGGTAATTCAATTACAAGCTAAAAACAACCAACTGGAAGCGGAACTTTTCTGCAACGGAATCTACCTTGTCTCTATCGAAAATGAAAAAGGAAGATTAACGAGAAAAGTGGTGATTCAAAAGTAGATTACCCGTCAAACGAAAACAGGAACGCCCCGAAAATTTTCGAGGCGTTCCTGTTTATAATGTATGTGTAATGATTTAAAACAAATTCATCCAACCACGCATTGCTTGCCAACTTGAACCTTCAACGCTAAAGGCAATAATTGCCCATATTAAAAAAGAGAAAGGTGCAAACACCGTAATGATGAACCACTTTTTCTCATGCTTTAAGTGCATGAAGGTTCCCATGATGAAATACACTTTAATGATAGAGGCAACAGCCATTATCAGGTTAATGAAAAGTTTACCGGTGCCTTTATCGCCCATAAAATGATCATAACCTATGGCAATACCCACCTCACCAATAGTTACCAAAGATAGAATGATGATAGTTTTCATCACATCTTTCTTGCTGTCATTGTATTCGCCTTCTGTCCAATGTAAATGTCCTTGTACCGGTTCGTCAAAGTTCATAATCTATAAATTTATAGTGAGTAATTAATTGTTTTTAATGATTTGGATCAAAGAAGATAGAAGCAAAGGAATACATATACCCAAACTAAATCGACAAAGTGCCAATAGAGACCGATCTTTTCTACCATCTCATAATGGCCGGTTTTATCAAACTTGCCATTGGCAGCTGACACAGCTAACCAAATGTTCAGCACCACACCACCCAAAACGTGCATACCGTGAAAACCTGTAATCACAAAAAACAACTGCCCGAAATTGGTGATTTTAGTTGTAGCTGCTGCCGTAGTAGTGGTCATTCCTTCACTTATCAAGTGCGTCCACTCTAAGTATTGACAGCCTAAGAAACCAATGCCGCAAAGAATCGTAGGAATAAGGAATTTCACTACACCATCTTTGTTCATTCTGTATCCTTCTTGTACCGCACGAACCATAGTCCATGAGCTTAAAATCAAAAGGAAAGTCATGAAACTCACAAATACCAATGGCAGTTTCAAATGCTCTAACCCATGTACTGGAATAGAAGAAAAAACCTCGGCCGGTTTAGGCCAATAAGTTGATTGTGCAAAACGCAAAGATGCATAAGCAATAAGAAATGAAGCAAAGGTAAATGTATCGGAGATGAGGAAATACCACATCATTACTTTTCCGTAACCCACTTTAAAAGGCGAAGCTCCGCCATCCCAAAGTTGCTTTACACTTTCCTCTTCATGATGTACTGTTGTTGCTGAAGACATATTCTTAAGTTAATCGTTAATATTTATTAGTAATAAAATCGCTATTGATAATTGAGATAAAAGAACAAATACAAATAAACCCATACAGCATCTACGTAATGCCAGTAACTTACCAGCAATTCCAAATTAAGTTGTCGCTTCGGGTTGATAATATCGCGCAGTTCATAAATAGGGTCTTTGCGATTGCGAAAAGCATTTACAATGAACACAAGCATCACAAAAAGACCGACCACAATATGAAGTCCGTGTGCAGCAGTAATAACATAAATGAAAGACCCCGAAAGATTTTCTGTCAATGTCATACCACCTGCCTGTAAAACACTCCAACCCATAAGTTGAAAGCCTAGAAACAAGCACCCGAGCAAAAAAGAAAAGAACATCAGCCAACGAAACTGAGAAAACTTCGATTTTCGATAACTGATAAGAGCCGCATGAATACAACAACTTAAACTAATTACTGTTATCGTACTTAAAAGAAATACTGTTGGCAATCGAAAAGCTTCCCAACTACGGTAATCCCCTTTCTTAACCAACAATGCACTTGTCAAGGCGGCAAAAAACATACTCATTGAAGCCATCCCTATCCATAAACCAAATTTTTGGGGATGTACTCCGGTATATTCCGTCTTCTCTTTTAAAATATCCTGTTCTGTCAAAGTAACGCTCATTGCAATTTATAAACTACAAGTACAGTCAAATTTTTCCAAATAACATAGCCAGTTGCATCACCGGCAAATACAAAAACGATCCAAACATCAAAATACGAGCCGTTTTGTCCTCACACTTTTTATAATGCTGAAAAGCCATCCATAAAAAAATTACTCCAGCGCCAGCGATAACAGCACTCCCAATCAAGTTAACCATATTGAAAAAATAAGGAATCATCGAAATAACCAAAAGCATTGTACAGTAAATAACATTCTGAATAGCACTTGTTCTTGTTTTACCACCTTCCGATGGTAATAACATAATTCCTGCTCTTTTATAATCGTCAAATTGCACCCAAGCAATAGCCCAGAAGTGAGGAAACTGCCAAAGGAACTGAGTGCTGAACAGCAACAAAGCTATGAAGTCAATTTCACCTGTAGCACATACATAACCAATCATTGGAGGTAAGGCACCAGGAATAGCACCCACAAAAACGGCAAACGGAGTCACTCGCTTCAAGGGAGTATAGACAAACGCATAACTCAACAATGAAATCGCAGAAAGCACCCCGGCAGTTGGATTAAAGAAATAGGTAAGAATGATAATGCCTGAAATTCCCATAGCACCAGCCGCCATAATCGCCTCAAGAATATTCATCCTCTCAGTGGGCAATGGGCGATTCTGAGTTCGTTTCATTAAACCATCAATATCCCTTTCCAATATTTGATTAATCGCATTGGAAGCACTAGTAACTAGCATTCCTCCAATAGAAAGAAGAAAAATATGGGTGAAGTTAATAGCTACACGACCAGCAAATAAATAACCAATAACCGCAGAAAAAACTACGAGAAAACTAAGACGAAACTTAGCTAACATAGCATAATCACCCACCTTTTGTTTAAAAAGCTGAGTAGTGTTTATTGATATAGTCTTTTCCTCTGCCACGTCTTTAATTTGAGAACAATTATATTTTGTTTAGAACTATTCGTGCGGAACTTCACCAGGTTTCAATGGCTCAGTCTGCGGAATATATTCCCTTCCATTCACACTATAATCATAAGGCCATCTATGAATTGTAGGAATATCTCCCGGCCAATTTCCGTGTAATCTTTCAATAGGAGATGTCCATTCCATTGTCGTGGTTCCCCATGGATTTCCATAAGCATGGCCGTCCACAGTTTTCTGAACCTCCACATTTCTACCTTTGAAAATGCTGTAGAAGAAGTTAACAACAAATACTATTTGAACCAAGAAAACTATAATCGCTGCAATGCTGATGAATTCAGCTAAAAAATTGAAGTTATTGAACGTTTCGAAATTCGCGTAGGTATAGTATCTCCTCGGCAACCCAGTCATAAAGTGCATCGGAAAGAAAATGGCGTAAGCACCAATTAAGGTGCCATAGAAGTGAATTTGTCCTAAAGTTTCGTTCATGTATTTCCCATACAAACGAGGGAACCAATTATAAACCCCTGCAAACATTCCGAAGAAAGCAGATACTCCCATTACTATATGGAAGTGTGCTACCACAAACATGGTATCATGTAGTTGAATATCAATAGCTGAATTTCCAAGTATAATTCCTGTAAGACCACCGGAAATAAACATTGAAACAAATCCGATTGCAAAAAGATTCGCTGAACTTAAGCGAACCTTTCCTCGCCAAATTGTTCCTATCCAGTTAAACACCTTAATAGCAGATGGAATCGCAATCAATAAGGTGAATAAAGTGAACACGGCTCCTAAGTTTGGATTCAAACCTGTAACAAACATGTGATGTGCCCAAACAATAAATGATAAAACCAGAATAGCAAGTATAGAAAAAATCATTGCCTTGTATCCAAAAACTGGTTTACGTGAGTGTGTAGACAAAACTTCAGAAACTAAACCCATGGCAGGAAGAATAATAATATAAACCTCCGGGTGTCCCAAAAACCAGAATAAGTGCTGGAACAAAATTGGTGAACCTCCTTTATACCCTAATAGGTTTCCGTTTATTATAATATTGTTCAGATAGAAACTTGTATCCAGCAAACGATCAAATTCCAAAAGCACACAACCCGCTAAAAGTGCAGGGAAAGATAAAACCCCAATAACGGCAGTAAACATTAATGCCCATATAGTTAAAGGCAAGCGGAACATATTCATTCCTTTTGTTCTCATATTCAATACAGTGGCTATATAATTCAAGCCTCCTAACAAAGAGGAAACAATAAACAACGACATGCCCAAAATCCACATATCAAATCCAAGACCAGAGCCTAAGTTAACCGAAGTATCTCTCAAACCATTAAGAGGCGGATAAGCTGTCCATCCACCAGAAGCGGGACCTGTTTGAATAAAGAAAGAAAAAAACATAACAATACCAGCAGTAAGGAAGAACCAATACGAAAGCATGTTAATGAATGGTGAAGCCATATCACGTGCTCCAATCTGATAAGGGATTAAAAGATTAGCAAATGTTCCGCTCAATCCCCCTGTTAATACAAAAAACACCAAAATAGTACCATGCATTGTAACAAGAGCATAGTAAAATTCCTGGCTTATCTTACCTCCTTCAGCCCATTTTCCTAACAAGGACTCCAAAAATGGGAAAGTCTCATTCGGCCAACCTAATTGCAAACGAAAAAGTACAGAAAGAAATCCACCAACAATTCCCCAAAAAATTCCTGTAATCAGGAATTGCTTGCTAATCATCTTGTGATCCTGACTGAAAATATATTTCGTCAAGAACGTTTCTTCATGATGCTCCTCATGACCATGTATATCTGGATGATGTTCGGTGTGTGCTGCTGTAGCGGTTTCCATATCTCTTGATTTATTTCTTTCTTGATTTATTTTTTGCCCAACATTGCAGTTGGTTTCTTAACTTCTGTATTAGTTGAATCTGTGGTTACTTCCACCGAAGTGGCTTCAGCAGCAGGTGCTACATAAATAGGGGTCTGTTTAGCCAACCACTCGTCATATTCCTTTTGCTCTACAACGACAACATCACGTTGCATACCAAAGTGTGACTTACCACACAATTCAGCGCAAGCCAATTCATACTTAAAGGTTTGCCAACGCGGTTGACCTGTTTCAGGATTAATAGTTTGCCACCATGGTTGTGTACTTAAATAAGTACGCATTTCCTCAGTTGTTTTTGTAGGAGTAAAATAGAACTCAGTAGGTATGCCAGGAACACAATCCATTTTAACTCGGAAGTGAGGCAAAAAGAAACTATGCAATACGTCCTGAGCTCCCAATTTCATAAGAACCGGTTTGTTTTTAACCAAATAAAGTTTATCAGCCATAAAATCATCATGGCTCTTGGGGTCTTCCCAATTTATACCTAACTCATTAGTTGGGGAAACATGCGCCTGATCAATTATTCTTTCACCAAACTTTCCATCCTTACCGCTATAACGAATCATCCAGTTAAATTGCTTGCCGGTAGCCTCAATCACCATCATCTTCTTATTTCTTGCTTCAGGGTCAAAAATATGCATCCATTCATACATACCCATGGCAATTAAACCAGTTAGTACAATGGTCGGAATTACCGTCCAAACAACTTCAAGGGTATTATTGTGCGGATAGTAATAAGCCTCATGACCTTTGCTTTCATTGTAACGATAAGCAAAATAGAAAAGAGCAATTTGAGTGAGCACGAATACAATTCCGATGATTAACATAGTTGTATTGAAAAGAAAGTCAGTTTTTACCCCATGCTCAGAAGCAGCTATTGGTAACATTACAGGCCCGAGTATCTTAAAACACATGGCTGAGCCTACAAACATAAAAACCAAAAAACCTAACAAAAAATAACCATTCCACTTACTTTGGTTATGAAAACTAACCTTACCATCTTTCAAATCAGCCGTTAGTTCCTGCGCCCTTGCAATCAATACAAGAACAACAAACAACAACACAACTATCGCAAAAGTTAAAAATGCTACCATGATCTTTTTATTTCTTTCAGTTTATCTAATTCAATTACGAATATGTTACGGTTAACTTTTCACATTCTTTCAAATATGGGTCGCTTTCAGGTGTAATTGGATGCTTTGCCAAATTATTGAAAAAAGCAAATAGAAATGCTCCCAAAAATCCAATAAACACCAACACTTCTCCTATGTTAATTGATGCGTAATTCAAAACTGGTGCTTCCTCCTCGCCATCTGTCTTTTCCCCTTCAATCGCTTCGCCTTTCGATTCACCTTCTGTTTTTTTCACTTCAGTAGCTACGGCTTCCCTATTTTCAACTACAGGGGTAGCATCGGTAACACCAGCTACTTCTTCCTTTTTTTCTGCGGCTTGTGCATATAAAACTACTGTTTCAGATTTGTTAAGAGCATGTTCTTTTGCTTCTCTAGCCTCTTCAACTGCTACTTTATTCCAATTCGGTTCAACAAAAGTGTAGTTAAAAAAATCTACATAATGTCCGAAGATTAATAAAGCTGAACCGAATCCAACAATCTTAAAATTACGTTTATTACCTCTCTTAATTAGGAAAATCAAAGGAAAAAGGAAGTTTACAATTAACGCCAAGAATATAGTGAACTTGAAATACCCATGACCAAATCGCTTAACCCAGAATGAAGTTTCCTCCGGAATATTTGCAAACCACTGCAACATGAATTGGTCAAACCAGAGATAAGTCCAAAATATAGAGAACCCGAAAAGCAACTTTCCTAAGTCGTGCACATGGTTTTCATTTACCTTAGGTAAGTAGCCCAACGATTTTAAATAAATAACTAAAAGTATGGTCATCGCCCAAGCTGCGCAACCATAGCTCGCAAAATTATACCAGCCAAAAAGGGTTGAATACCAATGCGGATCCATACTCATTATTAAATCCCAGCTTGCTGCTGATTCGGTCAAAGCAAACATTACAATGAAGGCAGCAGCTAACAATTTAGAGTGTTTGTAAACCTTAGGGTCAGTTTGGTCAGTACGAGCAAAGAACTTATTCATATACCAAGAGAATCCTAACCAAAGAAAAGCATACACAAACACACGGCTTACCCAAAAAACCGGAGCAAAGAAAATAACCTTAGTTGTATGATTCGGTGTAACTACCGGTTCGTGAATAATATGCTTTACACCATCATATAAAGTATGAACATTTAACAGGCCCAAAACCACAATAGCAGCTAAAATAAAACCACCTACGCGTAAAAACCCTGATAGAGAAAGGAAGATTCTTTTTACGAGAATATGCCATCCGCCATAGGCCAAAGTCCCTGCTGCAACGGCAAACATTCCGAACAAACCAATACCAGTGAAGTAGTATGTATTTGCCAAAATATTTGACCATAAACGCGCGTGGCTGTTTTCTGGATAAAGAAGAAAAACATAAACCAATCCGAGCAATCCAATGCCCATCATGATGAATAAATTTTTCTTCAGTTTGTCGGTAAATTCAAAATTGTCTGTCATCTCTTATTGTTTTCTTAATTTACTATTTCTTAGCTGTTAACACTTCAGTTACTACAGGAGTTGTACCCGGCTGAATTCCGGCCAAACTCTTGATGTAGTGAATTACTTGCCATCTTTCTTTTACATTCAATTGAAAGCCATAACCACCCATCATGTTCTTCCCGTAACTTACGCTATAGAAAACAGCTCCGTCCTTCAGTGGGGGAAGTAAGGTCTTATATGGCATTGGTCTGGAAGTAAAAGGACCATCACCTCCACCTGGTAATTCAATTAGCTGTCCATTTCCTTCTCCCTTTTCACCGTGACAAGGGGTACAGTTAATATCATACAATCTCTTTCCCTCTGCTAAATTATCTGCTGAATGCTCTAATGGGTCACTGATTTCATTGCCCGCCCTAACTCGCTCAGCGTCTTGCTTAGCTGGATCATGGGAGTAGTGATTCTTAATTACGTAACTCATCAACAATGATTGATTCGTTTTAATCTTTTCATCATTTGGGATATAACCGTAAGGAATTGTTCCGTCTACCGGCTTACGAGCCGACATATTAACTCCTTCTGGAGTTGCAATCGGGCTCTCTGCGTAAGTTTCATACGCATTGGAGTAAGTCATATCAGGCATATAAATTCTGCCAGGATTTTCTCCGCCTGCACGATCGCAAGAGGCGAACATAACCGCAACGGCTACAATAGGAATCAACTTTACAATTTGCTTTCTCATCTTAGAATGATTCAATTTCTTTTATTTATAAACCTTCGTTTTCTGCAAACACTTTATCCTTCACTTCAACTGCGCCTTCTTTTTTGCATACATCTTTGATTGAACTAATATCGGCATCTGATAGTTTTGCTGCATCAAAAACCAAGGCAAAACGATCATCTGTAGTTCTCTTGTCATAAATTCTTGGAACTCTTCCCGGCCACAATTTATTTCTAACCAGATAGGTCAAGGTCATCCCCCATGCAGAGAAGAGAACTGTCAACTCAAAAGTGATAGGAATGAACGAAGGAACCGGCCAATAAGGTTTACCCCCGAAATTAATAGGATAGTTAGTTGTCATTACCCAACTCATAAAGGTAAGAGCCAATGTCATTCCCGTTGCACCAAAGAAGAAACCGGCAGTATGCAATCTGCTTTCTTTGTAACCAAGAGCATCTTCCAATCCGTGAACCGGAAATGGAGTTAAGCTATCATAAATATCTATGCCTTTATGGCGAATATGCTCGATGGCATGAAGATAAACTTCCTCGTGGTCCCAAAGACCTACCACGAATTTATTTGAAGTAGTTGAAGCTGCGCTCATGTATTTTTTAGTTACTATTTTCTTAATTAATTATCCTCTTGAATCTTTATCTAATGGACCCACTTTGTATGCTCCTACATATCCCCCGTGTGTTGCATTAGATGCCTTCGCTCTTTCTGCCTTTGCCGCTTCTGAAGAAATTCTGAAAATTGCCTTCACTTCTGCAATTGCAATTGTCGGGAAGAAACGAGAGAACAATAAGAACAGAAATAAGAATACAGACATTGATCCTGTATAAATTCCGATATCTACCCAAGTAGGTGAGAAATAGGCCCAACTTGAAGGCAAGTAATCATCAGCCAACGAAGTAACAATGATTACAAAGCGTTCGAACCACATACCAATATTGACGAAAATAGAAAGGATAAATGTTACCCAAAGATTTCTGCGCATGCTCTTGAACCAATACAGCTGAGGAGACAAAACATTGCAACTCATCATCATTGCATAGGCCCAAAGATATTTACCAAAGATACGATTGTAGAAAGCAAACTGCTCATACATCGCCCCTGAATACCAAGCAATAAACAACTCCGTTAAATACGCAATACCTACGATCGAACCTGTAAGCACAATGATTTTATTCATTGACTCGATGTGATTGACTGTAATGTAATCTTCCAAACTGAACAATTTTCTTGAAATCAACATCAAGGTTTCAACCATCGCAAAGCCTGAGAAGATAGCTCCTGCCACAAAATATGGAGGAAAGATAGTCGTATGCCAACCGGGAATAACTGAAGTGGCAAAGTCAAAGGATACGATAGTATGAACTGACAATACAAGTGGGGTTGAAAGACCTGCTAGTACTAATGAAAGTGACTCAAAACGCTGCCATTGTTTGGCCGATCCCTGCCATCCGAATGAAAGGAGGTTGTAAATGTATTTTCTGACCTTTCCCTTTGAACGGTCACGGATAGTTCCGAAGTCAGGCATTAAGCCGGAGTACCAGAATAATAATGAAACAGAGAAATAAGTCGATATCGCGAATACGTCCCAAAGAAGCGGTGAGTTAAAGTTTACCCAAAGAGGACCTCTTGTATTTGGTAGAGGAAAGATAAAGCCTGCATCCCAAACTCTTCCCATGTGGAAGATAGGAAACATACCCGCACAAATTACCGCAAAAATGGTCATTGCCTCTGCCGCTCGGTTAATACCTGTTCTATAACGCTGACGGAACAATAAAAGAATCGCTGAAATCAAAGTTCCCGCGTGACCGATACCAATCCACCAAACGAAATTGGTAATATCCCATGCCCATCCCACTGTTTTGTTCAATCCCCATGTTCCGATACCAAACCAAACGGTCCAGCCTAAACAAAATACAAAGAAGGCGGCTCCGGCCCCTGTTAAGAGGACAGCAATCCACCACATGGTTGAGTTTCTTTCAGTAGGAGCAACTAAGTCATCCGTAATTTTGGTATAGGTTTTATCTAAACCATTGATGAGCGGCTCTCGAAATTCTGATTCGTATGCGTGCATTTTAAAAAATTAATCAGTTAATTAGAAATTCAGTTATTCAGTTTATAATCCTTATACTTTCTCGTGATAGTAGTCAATCACGTCATATTTCTTCTCTTCTTCTCTGTTTCGAACCTGAGTCAAATACAGCACGTTCGGCATAGAATGCGTTTCTTCAATTACACCAAAGGCTCTTTCATCATGGAGTAGTTTGGTCACCGCACTTTCCTTGTTGTTTCTATCACCGAAAGTGATAGCATCAGCAGGACAAGCAGATTGACAAGCCACTACAATATCAGAATCATTCAACACTCTGTTTTCTTTCTTAGCGTTCAGTTTACCCCCTTGCAAACGCTGAACACAGAAAGAACATTTTTCCATTACACCACGTGAACGAACGGTTACATCCGGGTTCAATACCATTCTTGTCAATGGTTCATGCAAGCCCAATGTTTCAGAAGCAACATTCATATCGTTGCTCGTGCCGTATTTCTTATCAAAAGCATCCGCTTGCTGATAATCGTACCAGTTAAATCTTCTAACCTTATAAGGACAGTTATTAGCACAATATCTAGTTCCGATACAACGGTTATAAGCCATCTGATTTAAACCTTCACTGCTATGGTTCGTTGCCGCAACCGGACAAACGTTTTCACAAGGGGCATTGTCGCAATGCTGACAAAGCATTGGTTGGAACACTACATCCGGATTATCGGCTTCACCTGTGTAATAACGATCAATACGCATCCAGTGCATTTCGCGGCTACGGGTAACCTGATCCTTTCCTACAACCGGAACGTTATTTTCTACATTACAAGCCGTAACACAAGCTCCACAACCGGTGCAACTGTTTAAGTCAACCACCATACTCCAGTGATGACCCGGGTAATCGTGCTCATAGTAAAGAGTCACCATTTCTTCCAAAATCTCCTTGCGGTCTTCGTTGCCGGCAGCAGGATCTTTCTTGTATTCATGAAGAGTAGTTTCTTTAACCGTTTTTCTGGTTTTAATACCACCTAAATCTTTCAGCGTAATATTGAAGTGAGTTTGCGTAATCGCCACCTTTTCAACCTTACCGGTTTTTTCGATAGTAGCTTTAGCTACATCTGTAACATTTCCATCTTTAGAGGTAAGCAAGGCGAATGCACTTTTACCTACACCCAATTCAGGGTGAGCAACTGCTTCGCGGCCATAACCCAAGGCAATACCGAAAACACCGTCAGGAGTCCCAGGGACACCCACTACAGGTAATTCAACACTTGCACCATTTACCGTCAATTTTGCAACAGCATATTCTTTTGTTTTAAAATCAGGGTCGATGTTGTAACCATTCTTGTTCAGCCAACGTGGATTAGCAATAATATAGTTGCCCCAGGTAACTTTAGAAACAGGATCCGGTAATTCCTGTAAGAAAGGATTATCGCCCCAATATCCATCGCCAATGGCAATTGATTCATACAATTTCACCTGTACATCGCCCAATGAAGAAGCTGTGGTAGAAAGAGCCGATACAGCACCTGAAACATTTGCTGCATTGAAAGAAGCCGTGCCTGATGCAGGCAATTCCACCTCACCATCGGCTACTGCATTATCCCAAAACGATAAGAACCCGCTGTATGTGGATTGCTTTCCGTAGAAATTAGACTCCCAATATTTTTGAATGAATTCGTAGTAACTGCCTTCTTTACCTGCCCATTTCAATAATGTATCCTGTACCTGACGGGTATCGAACAGTTTCGAAATAGTTGGTTGAGTTGTATTTAATATTCCGGCCTTAGGCTCTGCATCGTTCCAACTCTCTAACCAGTGATTGTCCGGAAGAATATAAGAACAAGCAATAGAGGTTTCATCAACACGATTTGCGAATGATACCGATACATCTGCCTTCTTCAAGGCATCAGCCAATCCTTTTACGGGAGAAGTGAACACAGGATTTGATTCGTAGAAAAGCACCCCCTTTATAGTTCCGGCATTCAGCCCCTCTATCAAAGAAGCAATTGCTTTATCAGAACCTTGCTTGGTATTGTATGGTCTGTCCCATGTGATAGTTGTTCCATAGTTACCTAACGCATTGTTGATGGCATTGGCTACCAATTGCGCGTTTACATCATTAGAACCGGTCACTACCAGCGAAGCACCTTTGGCTTCGAGCAATTCCTTACCCGCTTTGTTTATCTTGGCATTTTTCGAAGAACCGCTGCCGGAAACGATATTATATAAGTCAACCAGCGATGTTAATTCCTCTGATGGCTTAACCGAAATTCGGGTGTCAGCCTTGTAACCGGTAATAGTTGGAACCGATTCAATTTGAATATGGCGACTCATGTCGCTCTCAGCCTTGCTTACTTTCCTGTTTACTGAATAATCTTTAGCAAATTCAACCGGAGATAACCAGGTACCCAAGAAATCTGCACCCACACCAACAATGACCTTAGCAGCGCCAAAGTTGTAAGATGGAACCAAACGCTTGCCGAACGATTTCTCGTTAGCATCCAAGATACCGGAGTATGATATTCCATCATGTACTAAGTGCTCAAACTTTCCGGCACCTAATGAAGTTCCAAATTCAGCAATTACAGCCTTGGTGGAAGGTGAAATAATAGACGATGAAAAAAAAACTACTTTACCCGATGCCGCAGCGCCTTTCAATTTCTCTCCTATTTCCTTATCAGCTACATCCCAAGTAATATTCTCTTTCCCTTTCTTTGGATTGCGGAAACGAGCACCATCATATAAACTAAGAACAGAGGCTTGTGCACGTGCGCTGGTTCCACCCTTGGTAACTCTTGCATTCTTAGCTGCTCTTCCTTCAATTTTGATAGGGCGACCTTCTCTTGTCTTTACTAATACTGCACCATAGTCACCACCCTGATAGAAGGTAGTTGCATAGAAATTAGCTATACCAGGAGCAATCTCCTCCGGTCTCCATATATAAGGAATAGATTTACGAACCGGCATTTCGCAACTGGCCGCTATTACCGCTGCTGTGGTACTGAATCCGAGCATCTTCAAAAAATCCTTTCTGCTCGACTTTTCGGTGGTAATGGCTTCGGTAATAGAACCAAGAACCGGAAGTTCTTCAGCAAATTCCTTTTCAGCAATGGCGCGGTAGCCTTCTAATTGTTCTTTTTCTTCTATCCCCTTCCAGTATATTTTTTCTGACATATCTTTAATTGAATTCTTGGATTAGCTATTGGTGTTAAAACTTTCTTAGTAATGACATCTTTGACATTCAGTACCTCCTACAGTAGCCACGGTTACTTTATCGATCTTCTTATTCTTTAGATCTTCGTGAATCTTTGCATAAACACTGTAGTAGTTGTTTGAGGCAAACTGCACCTCCGTATTGCGGTGGCAGTTAATACACCATCCCATCGATAGAGGCGAGTATTGATAAACTGTTTCCATGGTTTCAACCGGACCGTGACAGGTTTGACATTTTACTTTACCGGCATTTACGTGTGTAGCGTGGTTAAAAGCAACGTGGTCTGGCAGGTTGTGGATACGCACCCACTCCACGGGCTTTGCTTTTCCATCTTCATAAGTTTTGTTGTAAGCATCCCAACCTACGGCTGCATATATCTTTGCAATTTCTTCGGTGCCGTATTTAGGCCCTTTGCTTACCTGCTTGTGGCAGTTCATACAGGTGTTAAGAGAAGGTATATTGGAGTTCTTTCCTTTATTAGCTGTTTGATGGCAATACTGGCAATCAATTTTATGAGTGCCCGAGTGCAACGCATGAGAGAAACGAATAGGCTGCGCAGGTGAATATCCCTGCTGACGACCAAAGTGAGTAACTACATCCACCGTTTTGTAACCTCCATAAACAATAGCTGCCAATAAAACAGCCGCTTTAAAATTGGTTGTTTTATAAAAAGGAGTTTTTACTGTCAGCACTTCACCTTTCGACTTAGCTACAATAGTGTCCAGCTTGTTAGTTACTACTATTAATATGATAACCAAAAGCACCAAGAAGCTAACAAAAATATAAAGAGAAGCACCAGGTCCTTTATCTTCGGTAGCCACAGCATCAGTAGCAGCGGCTGCAACAGGAGCCACTTTGTTGTACTTATCGGCATTCTCTACATATAATAGTATCTTGTCAACGTCTTCATCTTTAAGTGTCACAAACACGTTCATGGCTGCAGGGCGGCTGTTGGCCATTTCCACCGCATATTTATTGCCTGATGCTACCGCATTATTCCAGTTTTTAATCCACACACGCAACCACTGTGTTCCGGATTTTCCTTTAAACTCACCCGAAGCTTCCCATCGTGCAGTTACACCAGCCAACGCAGGACCTGTTCCATCAGCTTTCGGATTGTGGCAAGCAGCGCAGTTACTTTTAAATAAAGACTTCCCCTCTTCCCATTGCGGTTTATCATCTTGTGCCGAAGCAAAGAGTGACGATACAACTAAAAGGGTAGCAAAAAAGGCTTTGAATGAATAGCTTTTGATTGACCGTTGATTATGTTCTGACTTCATGTAGAAGGGAATTGTCATAGAATTGTAAAAATTGCGCGCAAATATGTGAATGCACCCGTGAAAAACAAAAATTTGTGAAGGAAAATTTCATTAACTTTCATTGTTTGGAAACAGTATAAACAACCCCTGAACCTATAATGTTTACGCGGGTTTCAGCAAAGTGAAAAACATAGAATAAAACCTGTATTGTTGAAATGTGAATAAGAAACGGACGATTGGACGGTGATTATAAAGCTATACACCTTTCGAAACGCGAATAAATGGGGGAGTTTGACTTTAGCACCTCGCCAAAAAATCATGCCACGCACTAATCCGTGGCACTTTTATCTTTGCGTTTCTTTTTTCTTTCACGCGCTTCTTTGCGTTCGTCAGCCTTTTTCTTTGTAAATGCTATCTGAATTTTGGCGGCAAGCTGCTTGCGCTTTTTCCAGTTGGTGTTTATTTTGCAAAGCTGCCAGGGCTCCTTGCCTAAGGCAAAGCAGATTTTAAGCTCGGTTATTTTGTTGATGTCTTTGCCGCGCTCCATGGCGCTTACAAATGATTTGTGGCAGCCCGCTTTATAGGCCAGTTCTTTTTGCGTTAATCCCAGCATCAGGCGGTAGTATTTCATGTTCACACCTTCGCCATAGGTGTATTCACTCATTTTGAATTGGAGACCTTGCATAGCTTATATGGTTTAGTTTCTAATCGGTAACGTGAAGCTAATATACGGTTCTATTTTTGTATTACCTCCAAAATTTTAAGGCCCTTACTTTTGCCCACGATTTCGAACAACAACAAAATCGAAGGTACAAGTGACCCGTTTTAACCAAATAAAAGAGGCCGATTTAGTCGGTGAAGTTTCGGCAGAGCAAGTCGCATCTTCGAATTGGCCGAAAAAAGCGTGGGTACAGCAGGTCGACAATTCGACCTTGGGCGCGAAGGCCCCAGCACTGCAAGTCGAAGTTTCAACCTGGTGGGCAAAGGCTTTGGCAGAGCAGGTCGAATCTTCGACCTTCAATACAAAAGCTTCGGCACCGCGATTCGAATCTCCGACAGGGAGCGCGAAGCCTCCGGTAGGGCAATTCGAAGATTCGACCGATGCGGCTCTTCTCCATTCTGTCATCTCTTTTTCTTATTCAACAACCAAAAAATAAAAAAACAATCGTATGGAAAAGCAATGGATATATGTAAACAATCAATAGGATTAGGCGCTTAGTTCTTTAAGGGTTATGAAGAAAGGGACAGCCGCCACCAAGTTGGTGATTAAGGAATCAAAAATGGCTTTTCTATTTTGTCTTCTGTTGAAACGAAAGTGATACTCATTCATG